>NZ_JAEEAP010000197.1 GCF_016103465.1 Streptomyces sabulosicollis | reverse complement strand
GCCTGTTTTTTTTTTACCGATGCGGCGACCACCGATATCTACACTCGACTAGTCGTCGGCAGCGTCAGAGGTGTATAAGAGACAGGTGGACGCCTCCATGCCGGTGAGGACCGGCTGGGGGTCGAGGCGTCGGGTGCGGCGGATGTCGGCCACGATCCGCCGGGGCGTGGGGCCGGGGTCGTCGGCGCACTTGACGATGCGGTTGGCGGCTTCGTAGTTGCGTGAGTCCGGGCCGGCGAAGTCCTCGTCCGGACGGAGTCCGTCGGCGGTGCCGTCGCGCAGATAGGCGCGCAGGCCGTCGGCGAGGCCCGCCCAGCGTTCGGTGCGGCCGAGGGCGCGGTAGACGGCCCGGTCGAACTCCGCGGGGCCGAAGCCGTCCACGGGGGCGGCGGTGAGTCCGTCGCGTACGCGCAGGTAGGCCCGGCGTACGGCCGCCGCGCCGGCGCCCAGGCGGAAGCGGTCCGGATGGGCGGCGGTCCAGGCGAAGAAGGTGTCGCGCTGCCGCAGCAGCGCCCGGCTCTGGATGACGTCGAAGTCGTACCAGTTCCAGGGCCCTACGACGCTGTCCAGGACCATCCGGCCCGTGCGGTGCGGGAAGGCGGCGGCGTAGGCCGCGCCGAGGTAGGTGCCGTAGGAGACGCCCAGAAAGTTCGTCCGCCGTTCGCCGAGCGCGGCACGTATCGCGTCCATGTCCCGGGCGGTCTGCTTCGTCGACAGGTGCCGCAGCGCGTCGCCGGCGCCCGCCGCGCAGTCGTCGGCCAGGTTGCGCAGTGACACCAGGTGGGCCCGCTCGGCCGTCGGGCCGACGGGCACGGGGTCCGCGCCCGGGGCGGCGAAGAGCCCGCCCATCGGACCGCAGTCGACGGGCGCGCTCCGCCCGACGCCGCGCGGGTCGAAGCCGATGACGTCGTACGAACGGCGCACGCTCGCGGGGAGTTTGGCCCGCTTGGTGACCGCGTAGGGGAGCCCGGAGCCGCCCGGCCCACCGGGGTTGACCAGCAGGATGCCGCGCCGCTCGGCGGGTGCGCCCGAGGCCCGGACGCGCGAGACGGCGATCTCGATACGCGGCCCACGGGTCCGGTTCCAGTCCAGCGGCACGCTCAGCCGCCCGCATTCGACGCGCTCCGGTGCGGGCGGATCGGGCACGGATTCGGGGCAGGCGCCGAAGCGGAGTGCGGATGCCGAACCGGCGGAGGGGACACGGACGGCGGACTGGGCGGGCGCGGCGGGGGCGACGGTCGCGGCGATGGCCGCCACGGCGCACAGCAGGGCCGCGCGGTGCGTGGGTGGGGTCACAACGATTTCTTCCTCGGAGTGCGTGAAGCGAGATGACAATGAAAACGATTATCGATAGCGTAGCCGCCACGTTATCCCACACGACCGGAAAAGGGGAGCTGTGGCTCATCTGTTGGTGGTAGAGAGCTGGGTCGGGTCGATGAGCAGACTGCTGCCACGGGCGATACGCGAGAGCGGGCACGAGTTCTCCTTCCTCACCCGCGACCTGCACCACTACCTGCGCTCCGCCCCCGAGGGAACGGCGCACCCGCTGCTCGGGGCGCGCAACGTGATCACCGCCGACACCAACGACACCGAGGCGCTGCTGCCGGAGGTCGAGCGGCTGCACGCGGTGTTCGGTTTCGACGGGGTCATCACGTCCTGCGACTACTACCTGCCGACGGTGGCGCGGATCGCCGGGCACCTCGGCCTGCCCGGCCCGGCCCCTGAGGCGGTCCAGAACGCCTGCCGCAAGGACGCCACGCGCCGCGTCCTCGCCGAGGCCGGGGTGCCCGGGCCCCGCTTCGCCGTGCACGAGGAGTGGGCCGACATCGCCCGGGCCGCGCGGGAGATCGGCTACCCGCTGGTCGTCAAGCCCGTCGACCTGTGTGCGGGCATGTACGTACGGCGCGTGGACGACGAGGCCCAACTCACCGCCGCCTGCGGCGCGTTGGCCGACTTCCCGGTCAACGCGCGCGGACAGCGACGCACGCCCGCGGTCCTGCTCGAAGAGCTGCTGGACGGCCCCGAGGTGAGCGTCGAGACGGTGTCGCACGGGGGCGCGGTCCATGTGGTGGGCGTGACCGACAAGAGCGTCGGCGGGGCGCCCGCGTTCATCGAGACCGGGCATATGTTCCCCGCCGCGCTGACGGCCGACGACACGGCGGCCGCCGAGCAGACCGCGCTGGGCGCGCTCAAGGCGCTCGGTCTGACCGACGGCGTGGTGGCGCACACCGAGATCAAGCTGACCTCCGCCGGTCCGCGCGTGGTCGAGGTCAACCCGCGGCCGGCCGGGAACCGCATCACCGAACTCGTCCGCCACGTCACCGGCATCGACCTCGCCGCCGCCTGCGTGGACGTGGCCCTGGGCCGCGCCCCCGATCTGCGGCGCACGGACACCGGGCTGCGCAGCGCCGCCATCGGCTTCCTCGTGCCGGACCGCACGGGCACGCTCGACTCGCTGGACGGCGCGGGGCTGCGGGACGCTCCCGGTGTGCTGGAGGTCCAGCTCGCGGAGCCCGGCAGGCAGGTGAAGGCGGCGGGCAGCAACAACGAGTACCTCGGGCATGTGATGGCCGGGGACCCGGAGGGGGCCGGAGCCCGGGACCGGGTCGAGGCGCTGCTCGCCGGGGTGCGGTCCGGACTGGTGATCCGATGACCGCCGCCGCCTCCGACATATCCGCAGGCAACGCCGCATCGACCCCTTCCGCAGCCCGCGTGAGGACGTACGACGATCTCGTGACGCGTGTCCGGGCCGGCGAACTCGGGCCCGACCCGCGCACCCGGCGGATCGCCGTGGCCTTCACCACGCGGCAGGCCGTACGGCACGACGGGCGCGGCACCGGCTACCGCAACGAGGTGCTCAGCCTGCGGCTCGCCGGAGCCGTCGGCTCGTGCGCGGTGGAGCCCGGCGCCCTGTCCGACAGCGCCGTGGAGGAGTGTGTCGGCGCCGATGTGGCCGAGTTGCTGGACCATCCGCTGCTCCCGGTGCGCGTGGCCGCGCTCGACGCCTACCTGATGCACGTCACTCCGCACACCCCGGAGCACGGGGCCCGTCCGGTCGCCCTGCCCGCCGGGACGTCGCTGGAGAAGTCCCGGGCGCGGGCCCGGGCCGTCGTCGAACTGCTCGACCTGCCGCCGGGGGCGACGGTGCTGGTGGTCGGCGTGGTCAACTCCCTTCTGGAGGCCCTTCGCGCGCGGGAAATCGGCTATGTGCCGTGCGACCTCAAGGGCGGGGTGACGGAGTGGGACGAGCCGGTCGTCACCGACGCGCTCGACGCGGCCGCCCGCTGCGACGCGCTGCTCGTCTCCGGGATGACCCTGGGCAACGGGACCTTCGAGCCGCTGCGGGAGCACGCGCTGCGGCACGGCAAGCGGCTGGTGCTGTTCGCGCAGACCGGCAGCGCCGTACTGCCCCGGCTCCTGGGGCACGGGGTGAGCGCGGTGTGCGCCGAACCATACCCGTTCTTCTGGCTGGACGGCGGCCCCGGCACCATCCACCACTACCGCGCCGACCGCCCCGGAGGTGCCCGATGACCACGACAGCCGTCCGTCCCACCGCCCGCCGGGAGCTGCTCGCCCTGCTCGGCCGTACCCCCGTGGTCCGCATCGCCTCCGACCTGCCGGGGCCGCACCCCGGCTTCTGGGCCAAGCTCGAAGGACTCGCGGCGGGCGGCATGAAGGCGCGGGCCGCCGTGTCGATGCTGCTGGGCGCGCGCGAACGGGGCGAACTGCGGCCCGGCGCACCGGTGGTGGAGTCCACCTCCGGCACCCTCGGCATCGGGCTCGCCTTCGCCGGACAGGCCCTCGGCCACCCCGTCGTACTGGTCGGCGACAGCGAACTGGAGCCGTCCATGCGGCAGTTGCTGCGAGCCCACGGAGTGCGGCTGGAGCTGGTGGACCGTCCGGCGGAAAGGGGCGGCTGGCAGGCCGCCCGCCTCGCCCGGCTGCGGGAGCTGCTCGCCGAGCTGCCCGGCGCGTACTGGCCCGACCAGTACAACAACCCCGACAACACGGCCGGTTACGCCTCGCTGGCCGCCGAACTCGCCGCCCAGCTCGACCACCTGGACATCCTGGTGTGCAGCGTGGGCACCGGCGGCCACAGCGCGGGGATCATCGGTCCGCTGCGGCGGCACTGGCCCGCGCTACGGCTGATCGGCGTCGACGCCACCGGCTCCACGATCTTCGGCCAGCCCGCGCGGCCCCGGCTGATGCGCGGCCTGGGCAGCAGCATCCATCCGCGCAACGTCGCCTACGACGCCTTCGACGAGGTCCACTGGGTCGGTCCGGCGGAGGCCGTGGACAGCTGCCGCCGGCTCGCCCGGGGGAGTTTCGTCAGCGGCGGCTGGAGCACCGGCGCGGTCGCGCTGGTCGCCGCCTGGGCCGCCCGCGTCCACCCCGGAGCGGTCGTCGCCACCGTCTTCCCCGACGGCCCGCACCGCTACCTCGGCACCGTCTACGACGACGACTTCGCCACCGCCCACGGCCTCGACCCGGCCACGGCGGCCACCCGGCCCGTGGAGATCCCGCACCCCGGCGCGGCGGAGGCCACCGGCTGGACGCGATGTACGAGGGTCACCGACCCCTTGCGCGCCGATCTGCTCACGTCCGTCCCCCTGGGCGCCGTTCAACACCATCCGGAAGAAAGTCTGTGAAAGCCAGTCAGCGCACCATCCATCTGGAACTCACCGAGCCGCTGCGCATCTCACGCTCGACGATGGCCGCCCGCGACGCGGTATGGCTGAGCGTCGAACACGACGGGGTCAGCGGCCATGGCGAGGCCGTCACCAGCGTCTACTACGGTCTCGACGCCGCCACCCTGCGACGCCTCCTCGCGGCCGTCGGCACGGATCTCGTCCGCTACCGCGACCCCGAGAGCGCCCTGGAAGCCCTGCGGGCGGGCGAGTTGGCCGGTGCGGACACTCCCCCGGCCGTGACCGCCGCCCTGGACGCGGCGCTCCTCGACCTCGTCGGCAAGCGCGCGGGCACCCCCGTGCACCGCCTCCTCGGCGCTCCGGAACCTTCCGTCGCGGCCACCGCCCGCACCATCGGCATCACCTCGCCGCGCCGTGCCGCGGCCGAGGCCCGTCGCCTGGCCGCACGCGGCTTCGAGATCCTCAAGGTCAAGGCGGGGACTCCCGATCCCGAGGACGACGTGGAACGCGTCCGTGTCATCCGCGACGCGGCACCCGGTGTCCGGCTGCTCCTGGACCCCAACGGCGCCTGGACCGTGGCGCAGTCCATGGCCCTGCTGCCGCGGTTCGCCGAGCTCGGTGTGGAGGCCGTCGAACAACCCCTGGCGCCCGGCCACCCGGACGCGCTGGGGGCCCTCGCCGAGCGCTCACCCGTACCGGTCATCGCCGACGAGGACGCCGTGGACCTGGAGGACGTACGCCGTCTCGCCGGACGCGTCCAGGGCGTCAACGTCAAGCTCGCCAAGTGCGGCGGGGTGCACGCCGCCCTGCGCATCGCCGAGGCGGTCGAGGGCAGCGGCACCGCGCTGATGCTCGGCTGTCTGACCGCCAGCAGCCTCGGCCTGGCACCCGCCGTCCACCTCGCCGACCGCGCCCGCTGGGCCGACCTCGACGGGCATCTGCTGCTGGCCCACGACCCGTGGTCGGGCATCGGCGGCGCCGACGGCTTCGTCCGCGCGAACACCCTTCCCGGACTGGGAGTCCAGCCCCGGGAGGTGAGCCATGAAGACGTGGCATGAGATGCGCCGCTTCCCGCTCGCGATCCAGCTGCTGCTGGTCAACCAGCTCGGCGTCAACACCGGCTTCTACCTGCTCATCCCCTATCTCGCCACCCACCTCGGCGAGAACCTGGGCATGTCGGCCGCCGTCGTCGGCATCGTCCTCGGCGTGCGCAACCTGAGCCAGCAGGGTCTGTTCATCATCGGTGGCTCCGCCGCCGACCGGCTCGGCGCCCGTGGCGTCATCATCGCCGGATGTGCCCTGCGCACGGTCGGGTTCGGGCTGTTCGCGCTCGGCGACAGCCTCGCCGTCCTCATCGCCGCGTCCGTGCTCAGCGGGTTCGCCGGGGCGCTGTTCAACCCGGCTGTGCGCGCCTACATCGCGCAGGAGGCGGGAGAGCGCAAGGCCGAGGCGTTCGCCCTGTTCAACGTGTTCGCCACGACGGGGGCGTTGATCGGTCCGCTGCTCGGCAGCGCGCTGCTCCTGGTGGACTTCCGCACCTCGGCGCTCACCGCCGCCGGGATCTTCGCGGTCCTCACCGTGGCGCAGGCCCTGGTGCTGCCCGCGCGCGAGGTGGAGCCGAGCAAGGGCACGGTGCTCGCGGACTGGCGCGAGGTGCTCGGCCACCGCGCCTTCCTGGCGTTCGCACTCGCCATGGTCGGCATGTTCACTCTGGAGAACCAGCTCTATCTGCTGCTGCCCGACGGAGCGCGCCGGGCCACCGGCTGGGACGGCGCCGCCGGGCTCGTCTTCCTCGTCGGCACCCTCGCCAACCTCGCGCTCCAGCTGCGCGTCACCAGCGCCCTGAAGATGAACGGTGACCGGGCGCGCTGGATCGCCGTGGGGCTCGGTCTGATGGCGCTGGCGTTCCTGCCACCCGCGCTGGTCGCGGGCGGCTCCGGCGGCCCGGACGGCACCGCCGACGCGGTCCTGCGCGCCGTGCCCGTACTGGTCGGGGCCCTGCTGCTCTACCTCGGGGTGATGGTCGCCCAGCCGTTCGTGATGGAACTCGTCCCCGGCTTCGGCCGGCCCGAACTGACGGGCACCTACTTCGGCATCTTCTACGTGGTCTCGGGCATCGCCGCCGCCCTCGGCAACACCGTCGTCGGCTGGGCCATGGACGCCGGCGAGCGGGGCGACGCCGACTGGCTGCCCTGGGCGTGCTGCGCGCTGTTCGGGCTCGCCTCCGCGCTCGGCGTGGCCTGGCTGCACCGGCTGGGCTCCCTGCCGACGACGCATGAGCCCGCCACACCGGCCACGGTGTCCGGCCACGCCGGACGCGGCGTCACGAGGGAGAACAGGGAGACGACATGACGACCACCACGGCGGGCGCGGACGCGCACAACCTGCTCACCGACAATCCCGAGCTGTACGAGGCCAGGTTTCCCGACCCCGAGCGCCTGGCCGGCCGCTGGACGGAGGACTGCCTGCGCCGGCACGGCGCCGGACCGCGCGTCCTGGACCTGGGCTGCGGCACCGGCCGCGACGCCGCCCACCTCCACCGCGCGGGCCGCGAGGTGACCGGGGCGGACCTCTCCGAGGCGATGCTCGCGCACGCCCGCGGACACCACCCCGGCCCCGCGTACGTCCGCGCCGACCTGCGCGCGTTCGACCTGGGCCGGGGCGTGTCCGACGCCGTGGTGTGCCTGGACAGCGCGCTGCTGTACTGCCACACCAACGCCCAGCTCGACGGCTTCCTGTCATCCTGCCGGCGCGCCCTCGCCCCCGGCGGGCTGCTCGTCGCGGAGATGCGCAACGGGGCCTACTTCCTGGGCCGTACGGACCTGCTCGACACACCCACGGTTGCCGAGTTCACCTGGCGGGGCACCGCCTACCGGTCCACCACCACGCTCACGGTGGACCGCACGGCCCAGCTCCTGCGCCGTACCCGCGTATGGACCGCGGACGACGCCTCCGCGCCCGTGGAACAGCGCTCCGCGTGGCGGCTGCTCTTCCCGCAGGAGCTGCGCCACCTCCTGGGCGCACACGGCTTCGAGGTCCTGGAGCTGCACGACGGACCGGGTCCGCGCACCGAGCCGCCCTGGCGCGAGGGCCTGCCCCCCGGCCGTACGGCCGACGCCGACCGACTGCACGTGGTGGCCCGCCTCACCAAGCAGACCCCCTCCGCGCCCTGAGGCCGCACCCGGCGCCCGCTCCCGCATCCCACCGGCACTTCCCACACCCCGAGGACACCCGCATGCATGACGAACCCGCCCGCCACCTTCCCCCCGTGGGCGATCACCCCGACGAGCACCGCTTCCCCGGCCTGCGCCGCCGTGGCTTCCTCGCCGCCGCCGGCGCCGCATCGCTCGGCGCCTTCGCCCTCACCGGATGCGGCGGCAGCGACGACACCGCGGGAGGGGGCGGCGGCGGTACCCCCCGGCGTGGCGGACGGCTGCGCGCCGCGTTCGCCGGCGGCGGTGCGAGCGAGACCCTCGACCCGCACCTGTCCAACCTCTTCGTCGACGCCGCCCGCGCGAAGGCCCTCTACGACAAGCTCGCCGACTACGGCGCCGACCTGTCCGCCCAGCCCCGCCTCGCCGAGAAGTGGGAGCCGAACAAGACCCTGGACCGGTGGCAGGTCACCCTCCGCAGGGCCACGTTCCACGACGGTCGGCCGGTCACCGCCAAGGACGTGCTCCACAGCTACCGCCGGATCGCCGATCCCCGGAAGGCGTTCCGCGCCAAGGCGTCCCTGGAACCCATCGACCTCGACGCGAGCCGCGCGACCGGCGAACGGGGCATCGAGTTCGTCCTCAAGCGGCCCACCGCCGAATTCCCCAACGTCCTGGCCGCGTTCGGCGCGTACATCGTGCCGGAGGACGCCACCGGCTTCGACAAGAAGCCGATCGGCTCCGGCCCGTTCCGCTTCGTGTCCTTCGCCCCCGGCCGCTCCGCCGTCTTCCGCCGCAACGAGGACTACTGGGACGGCGCCCCGCACCTCGACGAGCTCGAGTTCGTCATCGCCAACGAGGAGTCCGCCCGGGTCAACTCGCTGCTCGGCGGACAGGTCGAGTACGCCCACGAACTCCATCCCACCACCGCCCGCGCCCACGAGGGCAAGGGGCAGATCACCATCGTCCGGCTCCGGGGCAGCGACATGCAGGGGTTCGCGATGAAGACCGACCGGCCCCCCTTCGACGACAAGCGGGTGCGCCAGGCGTTCTTCCTGATCGCCGACCGCAAGGAACTCCTCGACGGTGCCCTGTCGGGCGCGGGGTTGATCGGCAACGATCTGTTCGGCAAGGGCTACGAGTACTACGCCGACGGCCTCCCGCAGCGCGAGCAGGACCTCGACCGGGCCCGCGCCCTGCTGAAGGCGGCCGGCGCCGAGAAGCTGAAGGTCACCCTCGACACCTCGTCGGTGGCCGCCGGGTTCACCGAGTCCGCGAGCATCTTCCGCGACCAGGCCGCGAAGGCGGGCGTCACGATCGACGTGAAGATGGGCAGCAAGGACTCGTACTGGAGCGACATCCTGGACGGCGGCACCCTGTGCTCCTACCGCTCCGGCGCCATGCCCATCGAGGCCCATATCTCCCAGCGGCTGCTCACCGACTCCACCACGAACGCCACCAAATGGCACCACAAGGACTTCGACGCGCTCTACCAGCGGGCCCAGTCCACCAAGGACAAGGCCGAGCGCGCCGCCGTCTACGAGCGCATGCAGCGCCGCCTGTACTCCGAAGGTGGCTTCCTGGTCTGGGGCTTCGCCGACTGGATCCTCGGTACCGCGCGCAACGTCAGGGGGGTTGAGTCCAAGGCGCCCGCCAACACCCTCGACTGGGCACGCTTCGACAAGGTGTGGCTCGCATGAGTGGGCTGCGCTCCTTCGTCGCCCGGCGGCTGCTGCTCGGCGCCGCGCAGACCGTGGCCGTGGTGCTGCTGGTCTTCGCGCTCACCGAGGCGCTGCCGGGCGATGCCGCGGTCGCGCTGGCCGGCGACCAGCCCGACCCCGCGCGTATCGCGGCCATCCGCGAGACCCTCCACCTGGACCGGCCCGCCCACGAGCGGCTGGCCGACTGGGCCCTGGGCCTGCTCCACGGCGACCTCGGGACCTCGCTCACCTCCGGCCGCCCGGTCAGTACCTACCTCGCCGACGGCTTCGGCCCGACCCTGCTGCTGGCCGCGCTCACCGTCGCGCTGCTCGTTCCGGTCGGCTTCGGCCTCGGGGTGCTGGCCGCACGGTACGAAGGCCGCCTGGTCGACCGGCTGGTCAGCTCGGTGACGCTCGCCGTGTACGCGGTGCCCGAGTTCGCCCTCGGAGTGCTGCTGGTGACCGTCCTCGCGCTCCGCCTCGACTGGCTGCCGCCGACCGCCGTCGGCTACGGCACCGACCTGCTCGGCCACCCGGCCGCGCTCGTACTGCCCGTGCTCGTCCTGCTGTCCCGGCCGGTGTGCTCGCTGTCCCGGCTGGTGCGCGCCGGCATGGTCGACGCGCTCGCCTCCCCGTACGTGGCGCAGGCCCGGCGCTACGGCGTCTCCGGGGCCAAGGTCCGCTACGCCCACGCCCTGCCGGCCGCCCTCGCCCCCGCCGCCCAGCAGTTGGCCCGCACCATCGACTGGCTGCTGTGCGGCGTCGTCGTCGTGGAGGCCCTGTATGTGATCCCGGGCCTCGGGACCGTGCTGCTCGACGCCGTAGCCGAGCGGGACGTGCCGGTGGTCCAGGGCCTCGCCGTCGTCTTCGGCGTCCTGACCGTCCTCCTCAACCTGGGCGCGGACCTGGTGACCCATCGGCTGGCGCCCCGGGCGGGGGTGGCCGCGTGAGCTTCCCTCCCGTCGCGGATCCCCCGCGGGGGCACTCGCGCACCCCGGGCGCGGGGGTCCGCCCGATGCCGATGCCCAGCCGTACGGCGAAAGGGCGTACGGGCCGCTTCGCATTCGGTGTCGCCGTCGTCTCCGTACCCCTGGTGCTCGCGCTGCTCGGGCCGGTGTTCGCGGGCGCCCCGGGCCCGCGGACCGCGTCCTTCACCCTCGGGGGCGGCCACTGGCTCGGGACCGACTTCGTGGGGCGGGACGTGTGGCGGCAGGTGCTGCACGGCGGGCGTCCGGTCGTGCTGACCGCGCTCGCCGCCACCGCGCTGTCCTATCTCGTCGCCCTCCCGGTGGGCCTGGTCTGCGCGCTCACCCACCGCCGCTGGCTGGAGGAGCTGCTGATCCGGCCCCTGGACGTCCTGCTCGCCGTGCCGTCGCTGCTGCTGATCTTGCTCGTCGCCTCGGTGTTCTCCCCCGGCGCCGTCGGCCTCGCCCTGCTGGTCGCGCTGGTCAACGTGCCCGACGCGGTCCGTATCGTGCGGGCCACCGCCGCCGAGGCCGCCGCCCGCCCGGCGGTCGAGGCGCTGCGCATGCAGGGCGAGACCTGGTGGCGCATGGCCGTCGGCTACGTCGGGCGCTCCATGCTGCGCACCCTGGCCGCCGACGCCGGCACCCGGCTGACCGGCGTGCTGTATCTGGTCGCCACGGCCGCGTTCCTCGGCGTCGGGGTCGCGCCGGACGCCGCCGACTGGGCGGTCATGGTCGACCGCAACCGCACCGGTCTGTTCGTGCAGCCTTGGGCCGTGGTCGTCCCCGCCGTACTGATCGTCGCCCTGACGATGGGCACCAACCTCCTCTTCGACGCCGCGCTCGCGGGCAGGCGACGGCCCGCACGGGGCCGGGGCGCGAGGACCAGGATCAACCGGAACCGGGCAGGAGAGCCACGTCCGTGAACCACGAGAACGACACCACAGACCCCGCCGGGCCCCTCGGTCCCGAAGGCCCTTCCGCGTCCCTCGGCCCCGGCACCGGGGCCGAGGGCCTCCACACCGGGGCCGTAAGCCTCGACGCCGCGCCCGTCGCCGAGATCCGCGACCTTCGCGTGGAGATCGACGGCAGGGCGATCGTCGACGGCGTGCACCTCGAGGCACGGCCCGGCAAGGTCACCGCCCTGGTGGGTGCTTCCGGCAGCGGCAAGACCACCACTGGCCTCGCCCTGCTCGGTGAGTACCCGCCCGGCGCGCGGATCGGCGGCGACGTCCGCGTGGCCGCCGGGGGCCTGGCCGGCTACATCCCCCAGCACCCGGCGGCCGTCCTCAACCCCGCCCGCCGCGTCTCCGCCCTCCTCACCGACATCGCCCGCTCCCAGGTACGCCACCTTCCCCGCGGCCGACGCCGGGCAGCGGCCCGCGAACGCGTCCTCCACGCCCTGGCGGAAGCCCAGCTCCCGGACGGCGAGGCCCTGCTGCGGCGCTACCCGCACCAGCTCTCCGGCGGCCAGCAGCAGCGCGTGGTCCTCGCCCAGGCGCTCCTGCTCGGCGCCCGCGTCATCGTCGCCGACGAGCCCACCACCGGTCAGGACGCCCTGACCAAGAGCCGCATCGTCGACCAACTGGCGGCCGTCGCCGCACGGGGCATCGCCGTCGTGCTCCTCAGCCACGACCTGGACGTGGTCCGCGCCCTCGCCGACGACGTCCTGGTCATGCGGGCCGGGAAGATCGTGGAATCGGGCCCCGCCGAACGCCTATGGAGCGCACCCCGCCATCCGTGGACCCGCGAACTGCTCACCGCGCACGCGGATCGCACACCCCCCGCCCCCTCAGCCGACAGCGGGGAGCCGGTCCTGCGGATACACGACCTCGTCGCCCGGCACCGTGACGGCGGCACCCATGGCCGCCCGACCACGGTGCTGCGCGTCCCCGAACTCGCCCTGTACCCCGGCACATGTCTGGCCGTCGTCGGCCGCTCGGGCGGCGGCAAGACCACGCTCGCCCGCTGCCTGGCCGGACTCCACCGGGACCACGAAGGGGAGATCCTCCTCGACGGCACCGCCCTGCCCCGCACGCTGCGCACCCGCGACCGCGCACAGCTGGCGGCCGTGCAGTATGTCTTCCAGGACCCGCGCGCCGCCTTCGACGAGCACCGGCCCGTCCTGCACCAGGTCGCCCGCACCGCGGTACGCCTGCGCGGCACCGACAAGGTCACGGCGCGGCAGGAGGCCCTGACCGCCCTGACCCGGCTCGGCCTGCCCGAGGAACTGGCCGACAGGCTTCCCGGCCAGCTCTCCGGCGGCGAACTCCAGCGCGCCGCCCTCGCCCGCGCCCTGCTCGCCCGGCCTCGCGTCCTCATCTGCGACGAGATCACCTCCGGCCTCGACACCATCAACCGCCGCGCCCTCCTGGAGCTTCTCACCCAGCTGCTCCAGGACCGCGACGACCTTTCCCTGATCCTCATCACCCATGATCTGGACATCGCGGCCCTCGCCCACCGCATCGCGGTCCTCGACGCCGGAGAACTCGTCGAGCAAGGGGCGGCCCCGCGCCTACTGACCGCACCGGAGCACCCCTTCACCGTCTCCCTCATGCAGACCACGGCACGCCTGGGGCGGGAACGGGGCGCGGATGTCGGTGTCTGACCGGGAAGGCGACCACTGCCGACGGCCCCCGGCGGACCACTCGCCCGGTAGCGCCGTGTCCACGCGCCGCACGCTGAGCCCGAGCCACGACCGATGAGGCGGCGGCGTCCCGGGTAAGCGGCCGGTGCCCCGTATGGCGGGTCGGGAGGGTAGAAAGGGCGTATGCCGCGTCGCTCTTCCCCAGCTTCCGAGTCCGATGCCGAGGCGATGGTCTCCGCCCTGCTGACCGCGTCCCGTCTGCTGGTCGCCGTCTCCGCCCGGTCCCTGGCCGCGGTGGAGGAATCCCTGACGCTTCCGCAGTTCCGGATGCTCGTCGTCCTCGACGGCCGGGGGCCGCTGAGCCTGTCCGGACTGGCAGCGGAGTTGGCGGTGCAGCCGTCGACGGCGATGCGCATGATCGACCGTTTGGTCGCGGCGGGGACGGTCGCGCGCGGCGTCTCGGCGGAGGACCGGCGCACCAGTGTGATCTCGCTCACCAAGGACGGCCGACGGATCGTGCGCGAGGCCACGGATCGACGTCGGCAGGAGATCGCGCGCATCGTCGAGGCCATGCCGCCGGGTCAGCGTCGTCATCTGATCGATGCGCTACAGGCGTTCACGGAAGCGGGCGGCGAGCCCGCGGCGCCGAACGGCCTGCAGGCACACGCCAACTGGTGACCACCGACGCCGGCTCCGGGAGGCACGGGCGGCACGCTCCCCGCCCACTCCTCCTCCCGGCTCCGGCCATACCGTCTGTACGCTCCACCTGTCTCATCCATTCCCTGACGGCTCATCGGGGAGGACGCGGACGAAGGGGATGTGCTCCCGGCCGATGCGGTGGTAGTCCTCCGCACTGCCGTCGGCCTGCAGACCGCACATCCGCATCAGCCCCCGGGCCAGGCGCGGATGCCGCAGGGCGTACGCGGCCATCAGACGCCCGGACTCCTCCGGGCCCAGCGGCCGGGCCACCGCCGCCATCCTGCGCCGCCCGACCTGGATGGTGACCCGCGGAGTGCGCTGGATGTTGCGGTACCACTGCGCGCCCGGACCGAATCCGGAGGCGAGGTGATACGCGCCGGTCCGCGGATCCCGCCCCGTCACCTCCAAGACGACCTGTCGCGGCAAGCCACTCGTGCGGCCGGTATGCGTGAGCAGCAGCATCCGACCGCCCAGCAACCACCCCAGATGCCACCGATAGAGCAGAATCGGCGCCCGAAACGCCGCCCTCCGCAGCCCGGAGGCCGAGCGCACCCGCATGCGTCGGGCCCTCATCGGCCGATCTCCGCCCCGTTCCGGAGCGGGCGGCCTTGGCCCCACCTCACCTCTCCGGGCGTCCCCCGAGGAGAGGCACGGTCGGCGGTCCGCGACCAACACCTACTTCGATCATGCAAACGTTGCATGGGGTCAAGGTACTCGCCGCTGGCACACCGTCCAAGGCCCGCCTGGATCCACGTGCGGTGACGCGGCCACGGTGCCGGGGAGGCGACTGTAGCGAATCGAAGGGGCCCCTGCCATCGGTTCCGCACCCTTAATCAAAGGGGAAATTTTGCAGTGTCTAAAAGCCTAGCGTGCTGCGTGCCCACGACACACGCGTCCGTCGCCACACGGGCGGACGCAACTCCCGATCCAGGAGGCACCATGACCGCGCACGCCCGGTCGGTACCCGGCCGCTCACGCAACCTCACCATCGCGGGCGTCCTGCTCCTCGCCCTGGCCGTCATCGCCGGAGCCA
>NZ_JAEEAP010000196.1 GCF_016103465.1 Streptomyces sabulosicollis | reverse complement strand
CGCCTCCACGCCGTGGGCCGACGCCGTGGAGCCGCGCACCACCAGTTCGGGCAGGAAGACGAACTCGCTGGGCGGGGCCGGGGTGCCGCCGATCTCCTCCAGCAGCGCCCGCACCGCCGCCTGCCCCATCGACTGCACCGGTTTGCGGATCGTGGTCAGCGGCGGGTCGGTGAAAGCGATCAGCGGGGAGTCGTCGAAGCCGACCACCGAGACGTCCTGAGGGACCGCGAGCCCCTTCTGCCGGGCCGCCCGGATGGCGCCCAGCGCCATCATGTCGCTCGCGCACACCACCGCCGTACTGCCCCGGTCGATCAGCGCGGTCGCCGCCGCCTGGCCGCCCTCCAGGGTGTACAGCGAATGCTGGATCAGCTCCTCGGACTCGGCCGGGGAGAGCCCCAGCCGGTCCCGCATCGCCTGCTGGAACCCTTCGATCTTGCGCAGTACGGGTACGAACCGCTTCGGCCCGAGCGCCAGACCGATCCGGGTGTGCCCGAGCGAGACCAGATGGGTGACCGCCAGCCCCATCGCGGCCCGGTCGTCCGGGGAGATGAACGGCGCCCGCACCTTCGGCGAGAAGCCGTCCACCAGCACGAACGGAACACCCTGGCCGCGCAGCTGGTCATAGCGCTGCATATCGGCCGAGGTGTCCGCGTGCAGCCCGGAGACGAAGATGATCCCGGCCACCCCCCGGTCCACCAGCATCTCGGTCAGTTCGTCCTCCGTCGAGCCGCCGGGGGTCTGGGTGGCCAGCACCGGGGTGTAGCCCTGCCGGGTGAGCGCCTGCCCGATGACCTGGGCGAGTGCGGGGAAGATCGGGTTCTCCAGCTCGGGCGTGATCAGTCCCACCAGTCCGGCGCTGCGCTGCCGCAGCCGTACCGGCCGCTCATAGCCGAGGACGTCCAGAGCGGCGAGGACGGACTCGCGGGTGGCCGCGGCCACCCCCGGCCTGCCGTTGAGGACGCGGCTGACGGTGGCTTCGCTGACCCCCGCCTGGGCTGCGATGTCAGCAAGCCGTGCGGTCATGGAGTGGGACTGTACCGGTCGCGTGTCAGATTGCCCACCACGCGCACGAATCAGGCGGAATGCGCACGGTTCCGGCCTGGTACGCCAGCGGGGCCGACGACAGCAGCGCACGCCCCGGAACCGGCAGTTCGACCTCCTCCCCGAGCGTGTTGAGCGTGCACACCAGGCCCGGCCGGGACAGCGCGAGCACCCCCGCCGGGGCGTCCAGCCAGCTCATCGAGCCGTCCCCGAGGCCCGGCAGCTCACGGCGCAGTGCGAGCGCCTCCCGGTACAGCTCCAGCGTGGAGCCGGGGTCGCCGGTCTGCGCCTCGACCGACAGCTCGGCCCAGTCCTCCGGCTGGGGCAGCCAGCTGCCGCCGGGGCCGAAGCCGTAGGAGTCGCCGGAGCGGGTCCAGGGCAGGGGCACCCGGCAGCCGTCGCGGAAGCCGTCCTGGCCGTCCTGGCCCTCCTGTCCGTCGGGGGAGGTGCGGAAGAAGGCCGGGTCCTGGCGCAGCTCGTCCGGCAACTCGGTCACCTCGGGAAGGCCCAGCTCCTCGCCCTGGTAGAGATAGGCCGAGCCGGGCAGGGCCAGGATGAGCAGGGCCGCGGCACGGGCGCGGGCGAGCCCCCGCTCCGGGCCGCCGCCGGCTCCGTCGGCGTAGCGGGTGGTGTGCCGGACCACGTCGTGGTTGGAGAGCACCCAGGTGGTCGGGGCGCCGACGGAGCCGGTCGCGGCCAGCGACTCGTCGATCACCTCGCGCATCGCGGCCGCGTCCCACGGGCACTTCAGGAACTGGAAGTTGAACGCCTGGTGCAGCTCATCGGGGCGTACGTAGAGGGCCAGCCGCTCGGCGGTGGGCGCCCACGCCTCGGCGACGCCGATCCGGTCACCGGGGTAGGAGTCCAGCAGCCGCCGCCAGGAGCGGTGGATCTCGTGCACCCCGTCCTGGTCGAAGAACGGCAGCACCTGGGAGCCGATCAGCTTGGCCTGTTCGGTGTGGCCGATGTCGGGCAGCCCGGCGGCCTTGACCATGCCGTGGGCGACATCGATCCGGAAGCCGTCGACGCCCAGATCCAGCCAGAAGCGCAGCACCGAGTCGAACTCCGCGCGGACCTCGGGGGAGTCCCAGTTGAGGTCGGGCTGCTGGGGCGCGAAGAGGTGCAGATACCACTCGCCGGGGGTGCCGTCCGGACCGGTGGTACGGGTCCAGGCGGGGCCGCCGAAGACCGACTCCCAGTCGTTCGGCGGCAGTTCGCCGTGGGCGCCGCGGCCGGGGCGGAAGTGGTAGCGGGCGCGGGCCGCGCCGCCGGGCCGGTCGGCGAGCGCCTCGCGGAACCACGGGTGCTGGTCCGAGCTGTGGTTCGGGACGACGTCCACGATCACCTTGAGCCCCAGTTCATGGGCGGTGCGCACCAGGTCGTCGGCGTCGCCGAGGGTGCCGAAGAGCGGGTCCACGGCGCGGTAGTCCGCCACGTCGTAGCCGCCATCGGCCTGCGGGGAGGCGTAGAAGGGGGTCAGCCAGACGGCGTCCACACCCAGCCCGGCGAGGTGCGGCAGCCGCTCCCGGGCCCCGCGCAGATCGCCGATCCCGTCGCCGTCGCTGTCGGCGAAGGACCGTACGTACACCTGGTAGATGACGGCGTCGCGCCACCATCCGTGGCCTTCGGACGGGCGCGCCGGCTCGGTGGCAAGGGAGGTCGTGAGCTCCTGGGTCATGGCGCGAACGTAACAGCTCTGCAATGCCTTGCGGAAGAGATTGCAGGGCGCGCTGATGGTCTTCGGGGGTGCTCCGGTCGTGCTGTGGGCGCGTGTCAAGCGCCGGAACGGGAGCGGAGCGGCTACCGCGGGGACACGCGGACGTAACGATGCCGAGTGCCTTGCAGAAATTTGCCGCAAGGTCTTTCGGCGGGCTTGCGGCCCTGTTACGTTCCTCCGCAACCCGGGGCCGCGAGGGAGCGGCCGGCTTTGGAGGAGTTCACATGCGACGTGGCATAGCGGCCACCGCACTCGTCGCGGCCATGGCGCTCGCGGCGACCGCGTGCGGCGGTGACGACGGCGGCAGCGGCGACAAGAAGTCCGGCGGCCATCTCTCCGGCACCGTGACGTACTGGGACACGTCGAACGACGCGGAGAAGGGCGCGTACAAGGAGCTCGCCCTGGGCTTCGAGAAGAAGCACCCCGACGTCAAGGTCAACTACGTCAATGTGCCCTTCGGCGAGGCGCTGGCCAAGTTCAAGAACGCCGCGGGCTCCGGCGGCTCCGGCGCGCCCGATGTGCTGCGCACCGAGGTCGCCTGGACCCAGGACCTCGCCAACATCGGCTATCTCGCCCCGCTGGACGGCACCCCCGCCCTCGCCGACCAGTCCGACTACCTGCCCAAGGCGCTCGCAGGTGCCAAGTTCAAGGGCAAGACCTACGCCGTACCGCAGGTCATCGACACCCTCGGCCTCTTCTACAACAAGAAGATGCTGAAGGACGCCGGGGTCCAGCCGCCCAAGGACTGGACCGAACTCAAGGCCGCCGCCAAGAAGATCAAGGAGAAGACCGGCAAGACCGGCCTCTATCTGCGCGGCGACGACGCCTACTGGTACCTGCCCTTCATCTACGGCGAGGGCGGCGATCTCCTCGACACCGGCGCCAAGAAGGTCACCGTCGACGACGAGCCCGGCATCAAGGCGTTCGCCGCCGCCCGCGACCTGGTCACCTCCAAGGCGGCGGAGACCGACGCCACCGACGGCTGGGACAACATGCAGAACGCCATCAAGAACGGCGACGTCGCGATGACGATCAACGGGCCGTGGGCGATCGAGGACACCCTGGCGGGCAAGGCGTTCAAGGACAAGTCCAACCTCGGGGTGGTCCCGGTCCCGGCCGGCAGCAAGGGCCAGGGCGCCCCGCAGGGCGGCCAGAACCTCACCGTCTACGCCGGGTCGAAGAACCTGGACGCCTCCTACGCCTTCGCGCGGTACATGAGCTCGGCCGAGGTCCAGGCCAAGACCACCGAGAAGCTCTCCCTGCTGCCCACCCGCACCTCCGTCTACGCCAACAAGTCCGTCGCCGCGAACGCCAATGTGAAGTTCTTCAAGGCCGCCGTCGACAAGGCCGTCGAGCGCCCCTGGATCCCCGAGGGCAACAGCCTCTTCCAGGCGATCCTGGTGCAGTTCCCGGGCGTCCTCACCGGCAAGACCTCGCCCGAGAAGGCCGCCAAGTCGGTCGGTGACGCATACCGCAAGCTCCTCAAGGGCGACTGGAAGTAGGGCCGGCGACGATGGCTGTCGACACCAGCCGGCCGCTGGACCCGGCCGCGGGCGCGAAGGGCGCCCGCGGCCGGGGCGGCCGGGTTCACAAGGCCGGTACCCCACCGCCGCGCCGGATCCGCAACGCGCTCGCCCGCCACTGGTACGCCTGGGCCATGGTCGCGCCCGTCGTGGTCGTCATCGGGCTGATCGTCGGCTATCCGCTGGTCCGCGGCGTCTACCTGTCGCTGACCGACGCCAACGAGGCCAACGTCGAGCGCACCATCGGGATCAACCACATCCCCGCCACCTACAAGACGGTCGGCCTCGACAACTTCCAGGCCATCCTGGAGGACCAGGTCTTCTGGGACCGGCTGGGCTGGACCGTCACCTGGACCGTCAGTTGCGTGGCGCTCACCTTCGCGATCGGCCTGGGCCTGGCCGTCCTGCTCAACCGGCGGTTCGCCGGGCGCGCCCTCTACCGGTCGCTGCTGATCCTGCCGTGGGCCGTGCCCGCCTTCGTCTCCGTCTTCGCCTGGCGGCTGCTCTACAACGAGAAGAACGGCATCCTCAACAAGGTGCTGGACGGCGGCGGGATCGACGCGGTGCCCTGGCTGAACGACCCCACCATGGCCAAGGTCTCGGTGATCGCCGTGAACATCTGGCTGGGAGTGCCGTTCATGCTGGTAGCGCTGCTCGGCGGGCTGCAGTCCATCCCCGGTGAGCTGTACGAGGCCGCCGAGATGGACGGGGCGAGCCCCTGGCAGCGGTTCCGCCACATCACCCTGCCCGGACTGCGCTCGGTCAGCTCCACCGTGATCCTGCTGTCGACCATCTGGACGTTCAACATGTTCCCGGTGATCTTCCTGCTGACCCGCGGCGGACCCGGCGACTCCACCGAGATCCTGGTGACGTACGCCTACCGGCTCTCCTTCGTCAACAGCCCGCGCGACTTCGCCGGCGCCTCGGCCTGGGGTGTGCTGATCCTGCTCATCCTCATGCTCTTCGCGGTGGTCTACCGCCGTTCGCTCCGCAAGCAGGGAGAGGTGTGGTAGCCATGCGCGACCAACGACGCGGCCCGCTCGCCTCCGTCGGGCTGCACACGACGCTCGTCATCGCCTCCGCGGTCGCGGTCTTCCCGCCGCTGTGGCTGCTGGTGACCTCGTTCAAGCCCAAGAGCGAGGCGTTCAGCACCGATGTGGTCAAGAGCCCGACGCTGCGGAACTACCAACACGTCCTGGGCGACACCGAGTTCCTGACCTGGTTCGGCAACTCGCTGTTCATCGTGGTCATCACCACGCTCCTGGGCGTCTTCATCGCGGCCACCACCGGCTACGCCGTCAGCCGCTTCCGCTTCCCCGGGATGCGCCCGCTGATGTGGCTGCTGCTGATCACCCAGATGTTCCCGGTGGCCATCCTCATCGTACCGCTGTACAACATCATGTCGACGCTGGGCTGGCTCAACCAGCCGATCTCGCTCATCGTCACCTACCTCACGGTGGCCGTGCCGTTCTGCGCCTGGATGATGAAGGGCTTCTTCGACACCATTCCGGTGGAGATCGACGAGTCCGGCCGGGTCGACGGGCTCAACCCCTTCGGCACCTTCTGGCGGCTGGTCGTCCCGCTGGCCAAGCCGGGGCTCGCGGTGACCGCGTTCTACACCTTCATCACCGCCTGGGCCGAGGTGGCCTATGCCTCCGCCTTCATGACGGGGGAGGAGAACCTCACGCTCGCGGCGGGGCTCCAGACCTTCGTCAACCAGTACACGTCCGACTGGGGCTCCATGACGGCCGCGGCCGTCATGATCGCCATCCCGGCGGCGCTGGTGTTCTCCTGGGCCCAGCGCCATCTGGTGGCGGGGCTCACGGCCGGGGCGACCAAGTCGTGACGAGTCCGCCCGCGGCGGGCGCACGAGGAATGGGCCCACCCGCGGCGGGCCCACCGGGGGCGCCGCCGCGGCTCGCCGACATCGCCGCACAGGCCCGGGTCAGCGAGGCCACCGTCAGCCGGGTGCTCAACGGCAAGGCGGGGGTGGCGGCCACCACCCGGCAGCGGGTGCTCGCCGCCCTCGACGTGCTCGGCTACGAGCGGCCGGTGCGGCTGCGGCGGCGCAGCGCCGGGCTGGTCGGCCTGGTGATCCCGGAGCTGACCAACCCGGTCTTCCCCGCCTTCGCGCAGATCATCGAGCAGGTGCTGGCCGGTCATGGCTACACCCCGATCCTGTGCACCCAGATGCCCGGCGGCGCCACCGAGGACGAGCTGGTGGAGCAGTTGGAGGAGCGCGATGTGGCGGGCATCGTCTTCATGTCCGGACTGCACGCCGACACCACGGCCGACCCCGCCCGCTATGCCCGGCTGGCCGGGCACAAGGTGCCGTTCGTGCTGATCAACGGCTACAACGAGCACATCCAGGCCACGTTCGTCTCGCCGGACGACCGGGCGGCGGCGCGGATGGCCGTCCGCCATCTCGCCGCGCTCGGCCACCACCGGATCGGCCTCGCGGTGGGGCCCGCCCGCTACGTCCCCGCGCTGCGCAAGGTCGAGGGGTTCCTCGCGGCGAGCGCGGATCTGCTGGGCCGATCGGCGGACGAGGCACGGGAGTTGGTGCGGCATACGCTCTTCAGCGTCGAGGGCGGGCAGGTGGCCGCGGCCACGCTGCTGGACCGGGGCTGTACGGGCATCGTGTGCGGCAGCGATCTGATGGCGCTCGGGGTGATCCGGGAGGCGGCCCGGCGCGGGCTGCGGGTGCCGCAGGATGTGTCGGTGGTCGGCTTCGACGACTCCCCGCTGATCGCCTTCACCGATCCCCCGCTGACCACGGTCCGCCAGCCGGTGCAGTCGATGGCGACGGCGGCGGTGGGCGCGCTGCTGGAGGAGATGGCCGGAAACCCGGTCCAGCACACGGAGTTCGTCTTCCAGCCGGACCTCGTCGTGCGCGGCTCCACGGCCCAGGCCCCGCCTGCCGTTCAGGACCCGGCACCTCTCCGCCCGCCCGGCATCTGGATGCCGTAGCGGGCCACCTTGCGGTAGACGGTGGCGCGGCCCATGCCCAGCTTGGCCGCGGCCCGTGCCACCGTCGTGCCCGGCTCGGTCAGACAGCGCACGATCTCGTCGCGTTCGAGAAGCTGCAGCCGGGTCAGATGGCCGCCCGAGCGGGTGAACACCTCGGCCGGGAGATGCCGGGTGTCGATCACCTCCGTCCTGGCCGCCGCCTCCCGCACCACCCGCCGCAGCTGCCTGACGTTCTCGGGCCAGTCGTAGGAGGTCAGCGCGCGGGTCGCGGCAGGCGTGAAGGTCACCGCGCGGCCGCGGTACCGATGGGCGAAGTGGCGGGCCAGGGGCAGGATGTCGTCGGGCCGCAGGCGCAGGGCGGGCACCTCGACCACCGTGTCGACCAGGGGGCTCAGCGCATCCGGGATCGCGGCGTACCGCTGGGCCGTGACGGCGAACGGCTGCATGCGCCCGGAGCCCTCCCCGCCCGTCCGGCGCACCCGGCCGAACAACCCGGCCAGCTCGGTGGCGGCCCAGGCCGGCAGCCGGTCCACCCCGGAGACGACGACGCAGGTGCTGTCCTTCTCCAGTTCGGGAGTCCACAGCCGCAGCCAGCCATCGACCTCGTCGGGAGCGGGCGGACGCGCGCTGAGCAGGCGCTCCCGTGCCCCCATCTGCCGACGGGCGGCGGCGACCAGCGCGGTCTTACCCGCGCCCGGCTCACCGACCACCGCGACCACTCGCCCGCGGGCCAGGGCCGTACGCGCCGTCGCGAGGGCGTCCGTCCAGCCGGGGGAGAGCGGCTGATGGGCGTCGTCGTGCTGCTCGTACCGGTCGGCGTACACCCGGAACACCCGGCCCGGCGGAGGGAGTGGCCGGCCCTTCCGCCCGGTGCCCCGGGCCAGCATCAGCGCCGTGGTGTTCCCGGCGGTGGCCTGCGCCAGGGCCAGCAACAGCCCCGACGACGCATCGGACCAGGTGGTGAGGTTGACGCTGCCGGCGACTGCGCCGGTGACCGGGTCCAGCACCGGTGCCGCGGCACAGGTGTATGCCCGCAGACCGGCGCAGTAGTGCTCGTCCGCCCTCACCAGTGACGGAGCGCGGTCGGCCAGGGCGAGGCCGAGCCCGTTGGTGCCCACGTCCCGTTCGGCGAAGGAGAAACCGGGCGCCAGATGGACCCGGTCGAGGGACCGGTTGATCGAGGCGTCGTCGCACACCCGGCACAGCACCAGGCCGTCGCTGTCCGCGATCATCATGCTGACCGCCTCGTTGGCGAGCGTCCCGCGCAGGCCCCGCAGCGCCTCATGGCCGCACTCGTAGAGCAGGGAGGCGGTGTCGACCGAACCGGTGAACACCGGCCGTATCTCCTCCGGCGACAGGCCGTAACGCTCGCTGCGCTGCCACGATGCGAGCAGGCGCGGGGCCAGGCGGCGGCTGTCCACTTCGACCTCCAGGGGACACGGCGAGCGTGGCCAAGGTACTCCCCGCCGGGCCGTCCCCCGACGGCGGGCGTCTCGAAATGAGACACCCGGTACCTCGCTGACGTGGGTAGACGCTGCCTAGCGTGGCTCTTCGGACGGGGCCGATCAGTCTCCCCGCGCTACCTCTTCCCGAGGAAGGAGAACGCTTCATGAGGGCAGTCCAGGTCGTGGGCTACGGCCAGAACCCGCGGATGGCCGAGGTACCGGAACCCGAGGTCACCGGCCCGTACGACGTGATCGTCAAGATCGGCGGCGCGGGCGTATGCCGCACCGACCTCCACGTCCTCGAGGGCCAGTGGGCGGACAAGTCCGGGGTGAGCCTGCCGTACACCATCGGGCACGAGAACGCCGGCTGGGTCCATGCGGTGGGCAGTGCGGTCACCAATGTCGCCGAGGGCGACAAGGTCATCGTGCATCCCCTGATCACCTGCGGGCTGTGCCCCGCGTGCCGGACCGGCGACGACGTCCACTGCGAGCAGAGCCTCTTCCCCGGCATCGACACCGCCGGCGGCTACGCCGAGTATCTGAAGACCTCCGCCCGCAGCGTCGTGAAGATCGACGACTCCCTCGAACCCTCCGATGTCGCGGCGCTCGCCGACGCGGGGCTCACCGCCTACCACGCCGCGGCCAAGGCCGCCGAACGGCTGCGCCCCGGGACCAGGTGCGTGATCATCGGCGCGGGCGGGCTGGGACACATCGGCGTCCAGGTGCTCAAAGCCCTTACGGCCGCCGAGCTCATCGTGGTCGACCGCAACCCCGACGCGGTCGAGCTGGCCGTCTCCATCGGCGCCGACCACGGGATCGTGGCGAACGGGAGGCAGGTCGAGGAGGTGCTCGAACTGACGGGCGGACAGGGCGCCGAGACGGTCGTCGACTTCGTCGGTGAGGGCGGTGCCACCCGGGACGGTGTGCGGATGCTGCGCCGTGCGGGCGACTACCACGTGGTGGGGTACGGCGAGAACATCGACGTGCCGACGATCGACATCATCTCCGCCGAAATCAACTTCATCGGCAATCTCGTCGGCTCCTACACCGATCTGTGCGAGCTGATGGTGCTCGCCGCCCAGGACCGCGTGCGCCTGCACACCACCACCTACCCGCTGGACCGGTTCCAGGACGCCCTGGACGACCTCGACGCCGGACGGATCCGCGGGCGCGCCATCCTCGTCCCCTGACCGCCGATCCTGCGATACCGCCGCCCCCGGAACACCGCTGACCCTGCGATGCCGCCGACCCTGCGATACCGCCGACCCTGCGATACCGCCGACCCTGCGATACCGCCGGTCCATGCCCATGGGCCGACCGACCTGACACAACCTGAGGAACCCCCATGATCTTCATCACCGCCAAGTTCCGCGTCCTGCCCGAGCATGCGGACCGCTGGCCCGAGATCGCCGGCGATTTCACCCGGGACACCCGCGCCGAGCCGGGCTGTCTCTGGTTCGACTGGTCCCGCAGTGTGGAGGACCCGGACGAGTACGTCCTGGTCGAGGCGTTCCGCGACGAGGAGGCCGGTGCGGCACACGTCAACTCGCCGCATTTCCAGGCCGCGCAGCGGACCCTGCCGCCGCATCTCGCCGCGACCCCGCGGATCGTCAACATGAACGTCCCGCAGGAGGACTGGTCCCTCCTCGGGGAAATGGCCGTCGAGGACCGCGACTGATCCACGGCCGTCGAACCGGTCCGGCCGGCCGGGCGCGTGGGGCCCTTGACCGGACCCCCGACCGGCCGGACCGGAGAACGGAGTTGAACTTAACACCGCCGCAATGGCTTGCGAAAGGTCTTGCAACGAGGAGAACTCGCGAGTACGGTCCGGTCACCACCCCAGGACTGACGTCTTGCAGCAAGAACCTTCAACTGGCCTTACGGGCATGGCGCGTTGCCGCATGAGGCTCAATCGTCACCCCCAGCTCTTCCCCCCACGGAGGAACGATGGCCGGCAACCGCCTTCCCCTTGCCACCGCACTCGCCCTCGCGGCGGGCTCGGTGGCCCTTTTCGCGCTGCCCCCGCAGACGGCCCAGGCGACACCGCCCGGTACCAAGGACGTCACCGCCGAACTCTTCGAGTGGCGTTACGACTCCGTCGCCAAGGAGTGCACCAGCACCCTCGGCCCCGCCGGATACGGCTATGTCGAGGTGTCGCCCGCCACCGAGCACATCCAGGGCGGCCAGTGGTGGACCTCCTACCAGCCCGTCAGCTACAAGATCGCCGGACGGCTCGGCGACCGCACCGCCTTCAAGAACATGATCGACACCTGTCACTCGGCGGGCGTCAAGGTGGTCGCCGACGCCGTCATCAACCACATGTCCGCCGGATCCGGCACCGGCACCGGTGGCTCCTCGTACACCAAGTACACCTATCCCGGGATCTACCAGGCCCAGGACATGGACGACTGCACCGCACAGATCAGCAACTACCAGGACCGCTGGAATGTGCAGCACTGCGAACTGGTGGGCCTCGCCGACCTGGACACCGGTGAGAGTTACGTCCGCACCCGGATAGCGCAGTACCTGAACGACCTCCTCTCGCTCGGCGTGGACGGCTTCCGCGTCGACGGCGCCAAGCACATCCCGGCGGACGACCTGGCCGCCATCAAGGGACAGCTGAGCGACCCGGGCGTCTACTGGAAGCAGGAGGTCATCTACGGCGAGGGCGAGGCGGTCTCCCCGACGGAGTACCTGCGCAACGGCGATGTGCAGGAGTTCCGCTACGGCCGTGACCTCAAGCGGGTGTTCCAGGGCGAGAAGCTGGCGTACCTGAAGAACTTCGGCGAGGGCTGGGGCTATATGGCCAGTGGCCAGTCCGGTGTCTTCGTCGACAACTGGGACACCGAGCGCAACGGCTCCACCCTCACCTACAAAGACGGCGCCGACTACACCCTGGCCAACGTGTTCATGCTGGCCTGGCCCTACGGCTCCCCGGACGTCCACTCCGGCTACGAGTTCAGCGACAACGACGCGGGCCCGCCCAACGGCGGGACGGTGGGCGCCTGCTACCAGGACGGCTGGAAGTGCCAGCACAAGTGGCCCGAGATCAGCAGTATGGTCGCCCTCCGCAACACCGCCCGGGGCACCTCGGTGACCAACTGGTGGGACAACGGCGGCAACGCCATCGCCTTCGGACGCGGCGACAAGGCGTACGTGGCCATCAACCACGAAAGCGGCTCCCTCACCCAGACCTTCCAGACCTCGCTCCCGGCCGGCGGCTACTGCGATGTGCAGAGCGGCAAGGCCGTGACCGTCGACTCCTCGGGGAAGTTCACCGCCACGCTGGGCGCGAACACGGCGGTGGCACTGCATGTGGGCGCCCGTAACTGCGGCTGACCCACCTCGTCCACCAGCCACTCAAGGAGTCCCAGCCCCGTGAAGCCCCCAAGAGTCACCCTCTTCCGCACGGCCGCCGCGCTCGCCACCCTGGCCCTGGGCGCGGCGGCCGTGCCCGCCGTTCCGCAGCCCGCCCGGGCCGCGGCGCCCGCCGCCTCGGCGGCCACCACCGCCTCGGCGGCCACCACCGCCGAGGCGCAGTGGATCGACCGCGCCACCGTCGTCTGGAAGGCCGAGCACACCGCCGGGACCGTCGAGGAGCTGAACTACGCGGACGGCGGCACCCTGCGGCTGGCCCCCGCCTCCCTGACCGACGCCCAGAAGGCCGCCTACCCCCACCTGGCCGACCGCCCCGCCTATCGGCTCGACCCGCGCGACCGCGACAAGGCCGCCACGGCGCTGCGCGGCCCGCTCACCGCCGTCCAGCGCGCGGCCGGTGACCACGACCGCGTACTGCACCGCACCGGGGTGCAGATCCCCGGCGTCCTGGACGACCTCTACGCCGAGCGGGCGCGCCGGGCCCGCCTCGGCCCGGTGTTCCACGGCGGCCGTCCCACCCTCTCCGTCTGGGCGCCGACCGCACAGACCGTGTCCCTCGACCTCGACGGGCGCACCGTCGCCATGCGGCGGGACCCCGGCAGCGGGGTGTGGAGCGTCACCGGCGGCCCCGACTGGCGGGACAAGCCCTACCGCTACCGGGTCGAGGTCTGGGCGCCGAGCGTCGGGAAGACCGTCACCAACGAGGTCACCGACCCGTACTCGACCGCCCTGACCGCCGACTCCGCCCGCAGCCTGGTCACCGACCTGGCCGATCCCCGGCTCGCCCCCGCCGGCTGGGCGTCGCTGAAGAAGCCCGAGGCCGTCCCGCTGCGGGACGCCCGCATCCAGGAGCTCCAGATCCGCGACTTCTCCATCGCGGACCCCACCAGCGCCCACCCCGGCCAGTACCTCGCCTTCACCGACCGCGACTCGGACGGGATGCGGCAGCTCACGCGGCTGGCCCGGTCCGGCACCTCGTACGTCCACCTCCTGCCCGCGTTCGACTTCGGCACCGTCCCGGAGCGGCGCTCCGACCAGGCCCGGCCCGGCTGTGACCTGGCCGCCCTGCCCGCCGACTCCGACCGGCAGCAGAAGTGCGTGGCCGGGACCGCCGACAGGGACGGCTACAACTGGGGCTACGACCCGCTGCACTACACCGTGCCGGAGGGGTCCTACGCGAGCGACCCGGACGGCCCGGCCCGCACCCGCGAGTTCCGGCGGATGGTGCAGGGGCTGGCCCGCGCCGGGCTGCGCACCGTCATGGACGTGGTCTACAACCACACCGTGGCCGCCGGACAGGACGACAAGTCGGTGCTCGACCGCATCGTGCCCGGCTACTACCAGCGGCTGCTGGACGACGGCGGTGTGGCCACCTCCACCTGCTGCCCGGGCACCGCGCCCGAGCACGCGATGATGGGCAAGCTGGTGGTGGACTCGATCGTCACCTGGGCCCGTGAGTACAAGGTCGACGGCTTCCGCTTCGACCTCATGGGCCATCACCCCAAGGCCAACATCCTGGCCGTGCGCAAGGCCCTCGACGCCCTGACCCCCGCCAAGGACGGGGTGGACGGTACATCGATCATCCTCTACGGCGAGGGCTGGAACTTCGGCGAGGCGGCCGACGACGCCCGCTTCGTCCAGGCCACCCAGCGCAACATGGCCGGTACCGGCGTCGCCACCTTCAGCGACCGGGCGCGGGACGCGGTGCGCGGCGGCGGGCCGTTCGACGAGGACCCCCGCGTCCAGGGCTTCGCCTCCGGGCTCTTCACCGACCCCAACGGCTCACCCGCCAACGGCAGCCGGGAGGAGCAGCGGGCCCGGCTGCTGCACGCCCAGGACCTGATCAAGGTCGGTCTCTCCGGCAACCTCGCCGACTACACCTTCACCGACACCGGCGGACACCGGGTCAAGGGCTCCGAGGTCGACTACAACGGCTCCCCGGCCGGTTACGCCGCGGCCCCCGGCGACGCGCTCGCCTACGCCGACGCCCATGACAACGAGACCCTCTACGACGCGCTCGCCTACAAACTCCCCGCCACCACCCCGGCCGCCGACCGGGCCAGGGCACAGGTGGTGGCCCTGGCCACCGCCACCCTCTTCCAGGGCCCGGCGCTCAGCCAGGCCGGCACCGATCTGCTGCGCTCGAAGTCGCTGGACCGCAACTCCTTCGACAGCGGGGACTGGTTCAACGCCATCCACTGGGATTGCGCGTACGGTAACGGCATCGGCCGGGGACTGCCCCCGGCGGCGGACAACGAACCCAAGTGGCCGTACGCGAAGCCGCTGTTGACCAATCCGGCGGTACGCCCCGGCTGCCCCGAGATCACGGGCGCCTCGGCGGCCTACCGGGACCTGCTGCGGATCCGCACCACCGAGAAGGCGTTCAGCCGGGCCACGGCGGAGGGGGTGCAGCAGACGCTGTCCTTCCCGCTGTCCGGGACCGGGGAGACGCCGGGCGTCATCACCATGCGGCTCGGGCGGCTCGTCGTGGTCTTCAACGCGACCCCGTCCCGGCAGTCGCAGACCGTCCCCGCCCTGGCCGGGACGCCGTACGCCCTCCACCCGGTCCAGGCGCACGGTGCCGATGCCACGGTGCGGACGTCCGGCTACGAGCGCGCGAGCGGCACCTTCACCGTTCCCGGCCGCACGGTCGCCGTTTTCAGGGTGGGGGCCGTGGGGCGCTGATGACGCCTGCGGCGGGCTGTTCCCCTCCCCGCCC
>NZ_JAEEAP010000195.1 GCF_016103465.1 Streptomyces sabulosicollis | reverse complement strand
GAAAGGGGGGAGCGCAGGCGCGGCCGATCCGGAGGCGGCGCGCCGCCGCGCCGAGCGGCGGGCCCAGCGCATCGCCGCGGGCGCCACGGAGTTGGAGCGGCGGCTGGCCGATCTGCTCCGCGACGGTCTGGCCGCCGCTGACCGCGCCGGGTACGGGGCGTGGGACGAGACGGCCGCGCGGATGATCGACGCCCAGGCTCCGGGTCTTGAGGCGCGGGTGCGGGAGCTGGCGGCGATTCCGTCGTCCGGTCCGGGGTGGCCCGCCCGGCTGCTGGAGGAGTGCGCGCTGGCCCACCTGCTCAACCAGGGCTTTCTCCACCTGGACCGCCTTCCGGAGAGGCTGGCCGCCACCACGCGCACCCGTGTGGGCCTCACGACGCCGGTGGCCGAGCTGCTGGCCACGGAGGAGGCGATCAGGGACCGCTGGCTGGTCCTGGGCCGCCAGGACGGCACGGACGGCAGGCTGACCACGCGCAGGGTCTGGCTGCGGGGCGAGCGGACCCACCGTATGGCGCTGCTGCTCTCGTTCAGCGCCCCCGGACAGTCTCCCGAGCTCGCGCTGCCCACTGGCCTGGTGCTCGACGCGGACCTCGCGTATTACCCGGCGGCCCGGCCGCTGCGGGCGGCGATGGGCGCCCGGCACGAGGAGGTGCCGGAGGCGGCGTCTCCCCCGGCGGTTCCCGCCGCGGCGTCTCCCCCGGCGGTTCCCGCTGCTGAGGGGTGCGAGGTGCCTCGGGTCCCCGAGGGGTGCGATATCGAGACCGCGCTCGCGGCCTATGGGGCGGCACTCGGCGAGGATCCGTGGCTGGAGGGCTGGCCGGTGGTGCTCGCCGATGTGGTGCCGGTCCCGGGGGACGACGGATGGCAGCTGGCGGATGAGCGGAGCGGCTCGGCGCTGCCCGTCGATCCGCGCTGCGCGGGGCGCACCGATCTGTGGCAGCTGATGGCGATATCCGGCGGTGGCCCGGTCACCGTCTTCGGCGAGTGCGGCCACCGCGGCTTCTCCCCCATCACCACCTGGGACCCGACCCCCGTCTCGCTCATCGGCACGGCAGCGCAGGGAGGCACCCGTTGACCAGTACGACGCCCGTCGCGTGCAGTGCGCCCAGCACCTCCTGGGACGATCTCGTCGCGGCCGCGCTGCTCGGCACCGAGCGGCGCACCCCGCCGGTCGCGCCGCGCCCCGGGCAGGACGCGCCGTCCGCCCTGCTGGACGCGGCCGCGCTCAGCACCGTGCGGCGGCGGGCCGGGCTGCGGCCCGCACCCGCCCGGCCGGGGCCGGGCCGGGCGCCCGAGGATCCGCGGCCGACGCTGCCCGCGGCGGCCCGCAGCAGGCTGGCGCTGCTGCTCGCCGACCGTTCTGCGCCGGGGCGCGGCGGTTCGCGCTCCGCGCCCGACCTGGCCGAACTGCTGCCGCAGTGGCTCGCGATGGCCAACCACCACGGCTATCGCGTGCCCGACGCGCTGCTTCCGGCGCTGCTCGACGCGGCCCGCGCCCGCACCGATCTGCGGGCGGAGGCGCTGACCCTCGGCGGGCCGCGTGCGCTGTGGCTGGCCCGGCTCAACCCGGACTGGAAGTTCGCGCTGCGGGGCGCGGCGGGCCGGGCGGCCGCACCGCTGCCGGAGCCGTCAGGGGCGGCCGCCGCCCCCGAGGAGGAACAGCGGCTGTGGGAGGAGGGGTTGTTCGCCGAGCGGGTGTCGCTGCTGGCGGCGGCCCGCCACCGCGACCCGGCGGCGGGGCTGGCGCTGCTCAGCGGCACCTGGTCGACCGAGCGGGCCGAGGACCGGCTGATGTTCCTGGACTCGTTGCGTGACGATCTCTCCCCGTCCGATGAGCCGTTCCTCGAACAGGCGCTGTCCGACCGCAGCCGGAACGTCCGGGCGACCGCCGCCGAGCTGCTCTCCGCGCTCCCCGGCTCGGCGCTCGCCGCGCGCATGGCCGAGCGGTCACGGGGCTGTGTGTCCCTGACCACGGATGAGCCGACCACGGATGAGCCGACCACGGATGAGCCGACCACGGATGAGCCGACCGCTGGTGGGCTGACCGCTGGTGGGCTGACCGCCGAGGGCTCGACCGACGGCGGGCGGACCGGAGACCGGCCGACCACGGATGAGCCGACCGCTGATGGGCCGACTGGCGCCGGGCCGACCGCCGACCTGCCGACCGGCGACGGACGCGCACCCCGGATCACCGTCCGCCCGCCGGACGAGTGCGACAGCGGAATGCTGCGCGACGGCATCGTGCCCAAGCCGCCCTCCGGCCGGGGGGAACGGTCCTGGTGGCTGGGCCAGTTGGTGGAATCCACCCCGCTGGACCGCTGGAGCGAGTGGTTCGGCGGACGCGCTCCCGCCGAGATCGTGGCACTGCCCGTGGCGGACGGCTGGCAGGCGGATCTGCAGGCGGCCTGGTGCCGGGCCGCGGTGCGGCAGCGCAGCGCCGAGTGGTGCCGTGCACTGCTCGGCACCCCGGCGGTCGCGCCGGTCACCGCCGGGGAGGCGGCCCCCGCCGCCTGGCGGGACCCGGCGAAGCTGCTCTCCGCCCTGCCCGCCCGGGAACGGGCGGAGTGGGTCGCCGAGTTCATCGCGTCCCACGGCCTGTCCGACGCCTTCCGGCTGCTGGGGGTGTGCACGGTGCCCTGGGCGGAGCCGCTAGGCCGGGCCGTCGTCGACGCCCTGGACATCGCCCGCGACGCGGGCAGCTACCCCTGGAGCTTCAGCGGCGTCATGGGCCTGGCCGAGCGCTGCCTGGACCCGACGCAGGCGGACCGCCTCGAAGTGCTGACGGCGATCCCGGACGAGAGAGAGGGCGCGGCCCCGGGAGCCGGAGGTTATTGGGCCGAGGCGTTCCAGCGCCTGGTGGGCACCCTCCGCCTGAGAGCAGCCATGCGAGCGGAGCTCGACCCGCCCTGACCCGGACCGGCCTCGCCCCGGACCGGCCTCGACCCGGACCGGCCTCCGAGGCGGCGAATGCGCCCGGCTCCGGTCGGGCTCCGGGCCGGTTGGCTCGGCCGGTCGGGCTCCGGGCCGGTTGGCTCGGGGTCCGACGTCGGTTCCGCGTCCGGGCTTCAGGCTCCGGGCCGAGACCCGAGCATCTGCCCCGCGGCATCGGCGGAGCAACGGCCCCCGGACCCGCGGATCCCCGCGCCCCGGGTCCCTGGCTCAGTTCCCAAGCCCAGGCCCAGGCCGGGCCAGAAGCCGGGCGACCGGGCGGCCAGGCAGCCGGGCAGCCCGGCGACCGGGCGGCCAGGCAGCCCGGCGGCCGGACGACCGGCCGGGCGGGGCGAGACCCGGCGGCGGGTCAGACAGGTCAGGCGGCTACCGGGCGGACGTTCGCACGGACCCAGTCGACGATGGCTGCCGTCGTCGCGCCCGGGGTGAAGATCTCGGCCACGCCCTGCTCCTTGAGCGGGGGGATGTCCGCCTCGGGGATGATCCCGCCGCCGAAAACCTTGATGTCCTCCGCGTCGCGCTCCCGCAGCAGCTCCAGCACCTTGGCGAACAGCGTCATATGGGCACCGGAGAGGATGGACAGCCCGATCGCGTCGGCGTCCTCCTGGATCGCGGTGTCGACGATCTGCTCGGGGGTCTGGTGGAGCCCGGTGTAGATGACCTCCATCCCCGCGTCGCGCAGTGCCCGCGCGATCACCTTCGCCCCACGGTCATGGCCGTCCAGCCCCGGCTTGGCCACCACTACACGGATCGGACCGGTCACGCCCATCGCAGCCTCCAAGCCTTCGCACCCTCGCCCATATCGACGTGAACGAACGTTATCCCCAGCATCCTCCACCCGGCAGTTTCGCTGCGCGCGGCGAGGGGGAAATCACACGTGGGACACGTTCACCGAAGGCCGCACCCGTACCCGCATCCGCCCCCGCGCAGGCCGCGCGTCGCGCAGCCGCCGCGCGGACGCCGCATACGCTCGGGCCGGCCACACCAGGGGAGCCGCAGCGGGGACCGTCGCACCGCGCAGCGCCGCCGCGAGCCGCAGGGCGCCGCGGTGCGACGGGCGGTCCTGCGTCATGCGGTCACAGCGCCGTTCACCGCGTGTGGTGCCGTGCATCGGGCCACCGCGCGGCCGAAGCCGTCGCCCAGACCGGGCCCATGACCACGACCGGCACGACCGAAGCGACCGGCTGCCCATGAGGGCATACGGGGGGACCTCCAGCCGCCCCTCGTGCGCCCGCGTCGCGGGGAGGTCGGCCGCCATGGGCCGGACACACATCCAGAGCCTGCGGAACGTCCGGCACATCCGGGCCATCGCCCTTGACCTGGCGCTTCTCGCCGGGCATCTGCTGCGCTACCCGACCGGGCTCCGGCAGGAGCGCCCGCCCGGTGCGGCGGCGTGCCCGCCCGTGGACAGCCCGGCCCACCGGCCCGTTCTGCTCCTCCACGGCTTCATCGACAACCGGTCCGTCTTCGTCCCGCTGCGCCGCTCGCTCGGCCGCCACGGCCGTCAGCACATCGAGGCGCTCAACTACTCGCCGCTGCTGTGCGACCTCCGCACCGCCGCCGCGCTGCTCGGCCGCCATGTCGAGGAGGTCTGTGCGCGCACCGGCCATGGCCAGGTGGATGTCATCGGCCACAGCCTCGGCGGGCTGATCGCCCGTTACTACGTCCAGCGTCTCGGCGGGGACGCCCGCGTCCGCACCCTGGTGACGCTCGGCACCCCGCACAGCGGCACGCGTATCGCGCCCCTGTTGTCCGCACATCCACTCGTGCGTCAGATGTGCCCGGACTCCGCGGTGATAACGGAGTTGCGGCAGCCTGCCCCCGATTGCCGTACGCGATTCATCGCTTTCTGGAGCGATGTGGATCAGTTGATGATCCCGAAGGAGACGGCCCGGATAGACCATCCGGATGTGATCTCCCGTAACGTCCGCGTCAACGGAATCGGACATCTCGCCCTGGCGGTGCATTTCTCCGTGGCCGCCCGCATCCGCGAGGCCCTGGAAGCCGCCGACGAGGCGCCGGCGGGCGCCTCCGGCCCGGTTTCCGATGGTTCGGAAGCCCCGGAATTGCCGAACGTCAATCGAACATCCGGCCAAGGAAGCACGTACAGTCAGCCGAAAGACGGCCAAATGCCCTTTGCCAAGATGCTCAAAACTCACTGAAGATTGTCGCTGCCGCGTACCGCCGGGTACAGTCGCCGCTAATTCTCCTGCAGCCGAGGCGAAAGAGAAGTGGTGGTGAACGACCGTCACCCGTCGGGGGCCTCTCCGACCGTCCCCGCTCCCGACGCCTCGTATCCGTACGACGAGGCTTACGGTCAGCGGCAGGACACAGCGCACGGCTACGTCGGGTACGACGGGTACTCCACCGGCAGCTTCGCCCACCTGGCCACCGCCTACGGGGACGGTGATCCGCTCTACGGCGACAGCGATCCGCTCTTCGGCTCGCTCCCGGGCGCGTACGACGGCGGGCAGGGCGCCCACAGCGGTCAGTACGACGCCGCGCAGTGGTCCGCGGCCGACCAGCACGGGACCGGGTCGTACGACTCCGGCCACTACGACCCGGGCCACGGCACCGGCCACTACGACGCGGCCGCTTACGACTCGGGCGCCTACGACACCACCGCGATGTGGGCCGCCTCCGGCTATCACCTGCCAACCGGCATCCCCGCCCAGCAGGACACCGAGACCGGCGCCCAGTGGGACATCGGCGCCTGGGACACGGGCGCCACCGGCCACACCGAGCTGCCGGACCAGTGGGACCAGGGGGCGGGGTACGAGGCCGAGGCGTACGCCTCAGGGGTGAACACCGGTCAGACCCAGGTCTGGGACACCTCCGTCTACGGGACCGTGGACGAGGCCCAGTACGACCACTCGGGGCTGAACCACCCGGGGCTCGACCGGCAAGGACTCGAGCACCACCCCGGTCTCGACCCAACAGAACTCGGCCGGACCGAGCACGAGCCCAGCGCCTTCGACCAGACGGCCGTCTTCGAGCCCAACGCCTTCGACCAGACCGCCGTCTTCGAGCCCAACGCCTTCGACCAGACCGCCGCGTTCGAGCAGACCGCCGCGTTCGAGCAGGCCGCCATCCCCGAGCAGCCCGGCGCCTTCGAGCACACCGCCGTCTTCGACCCGGTCGACGAGACCGGCCAGACGTACGACCCGGCCCCCGAAGCGGAACCTGAACCCGAGGCGGCGGCCATGCGGGAATCCGGCCCCTCCCCCCGCCGGGAGGCGAGCCGCGGCCGCCGCCGTACCCCCTCGCCCCGCCCCAAGCGCTCCGCGCTCCTCACCGTGGCCGTCCCCTCCGTCTGTGCCCTGGGCGTCACCGCCGTGGCCGCCGCCTCGGTCAGCGGCGTGGGGAGCGACAAGAAGGACGAGTCCACCACCCAGGCCGCCCCCGACACCGCGGCGGCCCCCGTGAAGCCCTCCGTCGCCAACAGCAAACTGGACTCCCAGCTCGCCGGGGTCCGCGAGGGCGCCGACGACTTCCGCGACCGCGCCAGCCGCACCCAGGAGCGGATCGACCTCCAGGCGCGCCAGGCCGCCGAGAAGAAGCGCAAGGCGGCCGAGGCGGCGCGCAAGGAGGCGCTGCGCCCGAAGTTCGCGCTGCCCGTCGCCCAGCACGGCCTGAGCGCCCAGTTCGGCCAGGCCGGTATCAACTGGATGTCGGTGCACACCGGCATCGACTTCCCGGTGAGCTACGGGACGCCCGTGATGGCCGCCACCGACGGCACCGTAAGGACGCAGTGGAACGACGCCTACGGCAATATGGTCGTCCTGACCAGCCCGGACGGCACGGAGACCTGGTACTGCCACCTCAGCAGCGCCAAGATCCGCTCCGGGACCGTCAAGGCCGGGGAGACCATCGCGTACTCCGGGAACTCCGGTAACTCCACCGGCCCGCATCTGCACTTCGAGGTCCACCCCGGCGGTGGCGCGGCCGTCGACCCGCTGCCCTGGCTGCGCGGCCACGGCCTCGACCCGACCTGATCCGGCGGGGCCGCCGGACGGCACCGCCGTAGCGCACCCACCGGCGCGCTACGGCCTCCGCTCCGCGCCTCCCGCTACAGCTTCTCCACCGGTGCGTACCGCAGCAGCAGCCGCTTCGGCTTCTCGTCGCCGAAGTCGATCGTCGCCTCCGCGTTGTCCCCGCTGCCCTTGACCGCCACCACCGTGCCGAGCCCGAACGAGTCATGGGTGACCCGGTCGCCGATGGCCAGGGCGACCACCGGGCGCTCCTTGGCCCGCCGGGTGGCGAACCCGCTGCCCCCGGTGCGCGAACGCGACGTCGACAGGCCGGACGACAGCCCCGACGGCGGGGTCGAGGCGATGCCGCCCATGGACGCCGACGGGGTGGCGGGCCCGGTGCGCCGCCACCGCACATACTGGTCCGGGATCTCCTCCAGGAAGCGGGACGGCGGGTTGTACGCGGGCTGGCCCCAGGCGCTGCGCATCGTCGAGCGGGTCAGATAGAGCCGCTCGCGGGCCCGGGTGATCCCCACATAGGCCAGCCGCCGCTCCTCCTCCAGCTCCTTGGTCTGGCCGAGCGCCCGCATGTGCGGGAAGACGCCGTCCTCCATGCCGCTGAGGAAGACGACCGGGAACTCCAGGCCCTTCGCCGTGTGCAGGGTCATCAGCGTGATCACGCCGGAGCCCTCGGTGTCCTCGTCCGGGATCTGGTCGGAGTCGGCGACGAGCGCGACCTGCTCCAGGAAGTCCGCCAGGGTGCCGGGGTTCTCCTCGCCGCGGTCCTGCTCGAACTCCAGGGCCACGGCCGCGAGCTCCTGGAGGTTCTCGATCCGGGTCTCGTCCTGCGGATCGGTGGACGCCTGGAGCTCGGCCAGATAGCCGGTGCGCTCCAGCACCGCCTCCAGGACGGTCGCCGGGCCCGCCCCGGACTCCACGATGGTGTGCAGCTCCTCCATGAGCGTGTTGAACCGCTTGACGGCGTTGGCCGAGCGGGCCGCCATGCCGTACGCCTCGTCGACCCGGCGCAGCGCCTGCGGGAAGGTGATCTTCTCACGCAGCGACAGCGCGTCGATCATGGCCTCCGCGCGCTCCCCGATGCCGCGCTTGGGCACGTTCAGGATGCGGCGGAGCGGGACGGAGTCCTCGGGGTTGGCCAGCACCCGCAGGTACGCGAGGACGTCCCGGACCTCCTTGCGCTCGTAGAAGCGCACACCGCCGACGACCTTGTAGGGCAGCCCGACGCGGATGAAGACCTCTTCGAAGACACGGGACTGGGCGTTGGTCCGGTAGAAGACCGCCACGTCCCCGGCCTTGGCGTCGCCCGCGTCCGTCAGCCGGTCGATCTCGTCGGCGACGAACTGGGCCTCGTCGTGCTCGGTGTCGGCCACATAGCCGGTGATCTCGGTCCCGGCGCCGGCCTGGGTCCACAGGTTCTTCGGGCGGCGGTTCTCATTGCGCTCGATGACCGCGTTGGCCGCGCTCAGGATGGTCTGGGTCGAGCGGTAGTTCTGCTCGAGGAGGATCGTCCGCGCGGTGGGGTAGTCCTCCTCGAACTGGAGGATGTTACGGATCGTGGCGCCCCGGAAGGCGTAGATCGACTGGTCGGCGTCGCCCACCACGCACAGCTCGGCGGCCGTGGTCTCCTCGGTGTCGGTGCCCACCAGCTCGCGCACGAGTGTGTACTGCGCGTGATTGGTGTCCTGGTACTCGTCCACCAGGACGTGCCGGAAGCGGCGGCGGTAGTGCTCGGCGACGTCCGGGAACGCCTGGAGCAGATTGACCGTGGTCATGATGATGTCGTCGAAGTCCAGCGCGTTGGCCTCGCGCAGCCGCGCCTGGTACATCGCATACGCCTCGGCCAGCGTCTTCTCGAAACCGTCCGAAGCCTGCCCGGCGAAGGTCTCCTCGTCGATCAGCTCGTTCTTGAGGTTGGAGATCTTGGCGCTGAAGGACTTCGGCGGGAACCGCTTGGGGTCGAGATCCAGGTCCCGGCAGACCAGCGCCATCAGCCGCTTGGAGTCGGCCGCGTCGTAGATCGAGAACGACGAGGTGAAGCCCAGCTTCTTCGACTCCCGGCGCAGGATGCGGACGCAGGCGCTGTGGAAGGTGGACACCCACATGGCATGGGCCCGCGGGCCGACGAGCTCCTCGACGCGCTCCTTCATCTCGCCCGCCGCCTTGTTGGTGAAGGTGATGGCGAGGATCTGGCCGGGGTGCGTGCCGCGGGCGCCCAGCAGATACGCGATGCGGTGGGTGAGCACCCGGGTCTTGCCGGAGCCCGCGCCCGCGACGATCAGCAGCGGCGAGCCGGTGTGCTCCACGGCGGCCCTCTGCTGTTCGTTCAACCCCTCGAGCAGCGCGGACGGGTCCACGGCGGGCCGTGCCGCGCCGTCCCGGTAGTGGGCCTCCCGGGGCACGGGCGCGTCGAATTCGCCGCTGAAGAGGTGGTGCGGCACGTCCTCGGCACCGCCGTGGCCGGGGTGCGCCGAATCCTCGGGCGGCGGTGGCCGCTCCTCGTCCGAAGGAGGCCCGAGGTCCGCCAGGAAGCTGTCGTCAAAGAGGCTGCTCATCGCTCCCCGAGTCTAGGCCGCCCCACTGACAGCCGACGTCCGAACATCACGAAACGGTTTCGGGCAAAACGGCCACCAGTCTTCACAGGAGCCCCACGTGTTGGCTACCGTCCTGCGTCAGGCGGCCCGGAAGATCCGTCGGCGACCACGTCGGCACGGGCGGCCTCCGCCGAGTCCGGTACCGCCGTGAGGCGCCCGGAGCCGGGGACCCAAAAACGCGACACCGGGGTGAATCGGCCGGACCGGGTGGCACGTGCGTGCCGCGCGGACACGGCCGTAGGGCAGCCTTCCGTACCGCCCGAACCCGACAGCTAACCCGGTAGGCGGTCCACGGAAGGAGTCGCCTCCCTTGGCGTCGCACCGCAAGCCGCGGAGCCGAATACCCGCCCCGCTCACCGGTCACAGCCGCCGTACGGCCGTCGGGTTCACCACGGCCGCCCTCGCGTCCGTCACCCTCCTCTCCCAGTCGGCCAACGCCGCGCCCACCGATCCCAAGCCGGCCGCCCAGTCGATCGAGCAGGTCAAGGAGAAGGTCGACACCCTCTACCACCAGGCGGAGACCGCCACCCAGCGCTACAACGCCGCCAAGGAGCGCACCGACCAGCAGCGGGCGAAGGTCGACAAGCTGCTGGACTCCGTCGCCCAGCGCACCGAGAAGCTCAACGAGGCGCGGCGCACGCTCGGCACCTACGCCGCCGCCCAGTACCGCGACGGCGGGATGGCCCGCTCCGCCGCGACCCTGCTGTTCGCGGGCGATCCACAGGACGTCTTCGACCAGTCGCACCTGATGGACCGGATGACCGGCCGGCAGAAGCAGGCCGTCGACGACTTCCAGAAGCAGCGGGTGAAGGCCGCCAAGGAGCGCGGTAAGGCCAGCGAGAGCCTCGCCTCGCTGACCGCGTCCCAGAAGCAGCTGAAGGTCCAGAAGAAGACCGTCCAGGACAAGCTGACCGAGGCGCGGCGGCTGCTGGCGAATCTGACCGCCAAGGAGAAGGCGCGGCTGGCGGCGATCGAGAAGAAGAAGGCGGAAGAGGCCCGCCGTAAGGCCGCCGAGCTGGCCGAGAAGCAGCGGCAGGAGGCCGCCGCGCGCGAGAAGCAGCGGGAGCGGGACGCGGGCGGCGGCTCCGGTTCGACGGCGCCCTCCACGCCCTCGGTCCCGGCCAACGGCTCCAAGGCGGCCCAGGTCATCGCCTTCGCCAAGGCGCAGCTCGGCAAGCCCTACGTCTGGGGCGCGACCGGGCCCAGCTCCTTCGACTGCTCAGGGCTGACGCAGGCGGCCTGGAAGTCCGCCGGGATCTCGCTGCCGCGCACCACCTGGGACCAGGTGAAGGCCGGTACGCGCGTGTCGACGTCCCAACTGCAGCCGGGCGATCTCGTCTTCTTCTACGACGACATCAGCCATGTCGGCCTCTACATCGGCGACGGGATGATGATCCACGCGCCGAAGCCGGGCGATGTGGTGAAGAAGGCGCCGATCACGGAGATGCCGATCTACGGGAGCGTGCGGCCCTCGTAGGCCCCTGGCCCCCTGATGTGGCCCTGATATGGCCCTCATATGCCGCTGCCCGGGGCCGGACCCCGGGCAGCGGCGCCGTCATCGGCTCATGTGCCGGGCTTGCGCCCGTAGACGTACACGTCGTCGCCGTTCTTCAGCAGGCTCCAGTACTTCTTGGCGTCGCCCTCGCGCATGTTGACGCAGCCGTGGGAGCCGGGCGGGGACCACACGCTGCCGGCGATCGAGTGGAACGCCTGGCCGCCGTCGAAGAACTGGCTGTAGGGCATGGCGACCTTGTAGAGCGTCGACCAGTGGTTGATGTTCCGCCAGTAGACCTTCTTCAGCCCGGTGCGGGTCTCGAAGCCGTCCCGCCCGGACCTGACCGGCACCGGCCCGTAGACCAGCCGGGAGCCGTCCTGGACCCAGCTCAGCTGGCGGGTGAGGTCCACGCAGGCGATGCGGCCCTTGTTGGTCGGGCACTTCTTCGCCGCGTTCGGGTTGTGTCCGGCGGCCTTCTGGGCGCTGATGAGGTTCATCACACCCGAGGTGATCGGGCCCGCGTAGCCGATCGTCGGGCTGATGCCGTGGTCGATCTGGAACTTCTGGATCGCGAGACAGTCCGCCCGCGACTGCCGCCCGTCCACGGGACGGCCCAGGAACCGCTCGGCCTGCTTCTGGTACGGCCCCGCGGTGGTCGTGCACGACGACGCGGCCATGCTCACCGGCGTCACCGTTCCGGCCGACCGTCCCAGCGGCCGTGCCTGAGCCTGCGCCGGACCGGCGACGGCGACCGCGAGCGGCACCGCCATCCCCGCCAGCCCCAGCGCGACGGCCATGCGCCGCCTCTGACTTCTGACTGCCCCCACTACCCCCATGGGCCACTCCTCTCGACTGCCTCGCTCTTCACTAAGACAGCTCGCGAGTGCAAACGGTTGCCTCGGGATCGTGTCGGAATTCCTCGGGATTACCCCCAGAACATTCGTTCGTCAGGTCCACAGCACGGCGATGAAGATGTTTGCCGTTGTCAAGGCACCCACCGCGCCGAAGGCGGCCGACTCTACCTTCTCCTCGTCACGCTTCACATACACCAGGCCGAGGATGGCGACCAGTAGCGCCAGCTTTATACCGATTTTGATGGTATTGACGCTGTTGTCGTCCGCTTGATTGAGCCCTACCAGCGCCACGCCGGTCACCAGCATGGTCAGCGCGCCGTGCAGCATCGCCGGGACCATCCGGGCCTCATCCGCGCGCATGGCCGTCAGCTGCGAGAAGAAGCCGCCGAGCAGGGCGCCGATGCCGACGATGTGGAGACCGACGAACACGTGAATGAGTACGTCCATGGCTCCGGAGACTAACCGCGCGCATATCATCGCCCGGCACTCGGGTGGGCCCCTATCGCCGCTTCGATCACGGCCGCCCCACACTGCCCACCGCCCCACTCGCCGGGTGATCAGCAGCCGTCACGGGACCGACGAAATCCGTGCACTCCCGTTCAATCCCCCGCACGACCCCCGCTTTCCGGCCTAGCTTCCTCCTCCAGGTGGCAGTCCGCTTCCCGTCAACCGAGGGTCCCCGCCTCATGGCGGACTGCCACCTGCCCGTCCGCTCCCCACAAGGGTCCAGGCTCCGTGGAACGTCCTGGATCGCCCGAACTCGATCGCCCGAACTCCATCGCCCGAACTCGACTGCCCGAACTCGATTGCCCAAGAAAGACCAGGTGAACCGCCGCAGTGGCGTCGCACAGGAAGCCCAAGCAGCGCTCGCTCACCAGCAGCACCGCCCGCGCGGCCGCGCTCCTCGCCCTCACCGGCGCCGCGTCCGCCACCCTCCTCGACGGCACCGGGCACGCCGAGAACCGCCTCACCCCGGCCCAGGTGAGGGCGAAGGTCGACGCGTACCAGCGGGAGGCCGAGGAGGCCACCGAGAAGTACAACGGCGCGAGGGAGAAGGCCGACAAGGCCCGCCGGACGCTGGAGGCGCTGCGCGACCAGGCCGCCCGCCGCACCGCCCGGCTCAACACCACCCGCAACGCCCTCGGGGCGTTCGCCACCGCCCAGTACCGCTCGGGGACCATCGCCCCGGCCCTCCAGCTCGCCCTGTCCTCCTCCCCCGACCAGTACCTGCGGCGCGCCTCGCTCGCCGAGCGCGCGGGGAGCCGCCAGGCCGCCCTGATCGCCGCCCTCGGCCGTCAGGAGCGGAAATTACGCCAGGTCCGCGGCGAGGCGGCCGACCGCCTCGCCGCTCTGCGCGCCTCCCGAACGGCCGCCGCCCACCACAAGCGGACCGTCCAGGAGAAGCTCGCCGCCGCCGACCGCCTCCTCGACCGGCTGACCCTCGAGCAGCGGCAGCGCCTGCTGGCGGCGCGGGGCGGCGACAAGACCGCCGGCTCCCCCGCCCCCGCCCCGGGCCGCGCCGCCCGCGCCGTCTCCTACGCGTACGCGGCCCTCGGCAAGCCGTACGTCTGGGGCGCCACCGGCCCCCACGGCTATGACTGCTCGGGGCTCACCCAGGCCGCCTGGCGCGCCGCCGGGGTCTCCCTGCCCCGCACCACCTACACCCAGATCAACGCCGGACGGCGCGTCACCCGCGACCAACTGGCCCCCGGCGACCTGGTCTTCTTCTACTCCGGCATCAGCCATGTCGGCCTGTACATCGGCGGCGGCCGCATGATCCACGCACCGCACCCCGGGGCCCCGGTCCGGGTGGCCTCCGTCGGGGACATGCCCTTCGCGGGAGCGGCCCGCCCGGCGTAGCGGCCCCCGGCCCCGGCCCGGTGAGACCGGGCAGACTGGCCGCATGCCACACGAAGCTGACGTCCGCGCCCGGCCCTCCGTCGTGCTGTCGGGGTACGGCCCGGTGGGCCGGGCCTACGCCGAGCGGCTGATCGGCGGCGCGCTGCCGCCACGGCTCGCCGCCGTGCGCACCAGCTCGGCCGAGGGGCTGCCGCCGGAGCCGCGCGCCGGCTGGGGCCCGCTGCCGCCGCTGGCCGAGACCCTGGAGCGTACCGGGGCGGCGGTGCTCGCCCAGGCCGTGCCGTCGTCCCCCGCGGTGCGCGAACAGGCCGCCGCGGACGCGCTGTCGGCCCTGCGGCGAGGGGTCCACGTGGTGACCGCCACCAAGAGCCATCTGCTCAGCCACTGGGGCGAGCTGGGCCGCGCGGCGGCCGAGGGCGGCAGCCGCATCCGGATCTCGGGCGCCACCGGAGCCGCCCTCCCCACCGCCGACCTCGCGCGGATCGGCGTGCGCGGCCTCGGCTGCCGTACGCTGCGCGCCTGCCCCAACGGCACCGCCACCTTCGTCCTCGACCGGCTGGCGGACGGCGACGCGCTCCCCGACGCGGTCGCGGAGGCGCAGCGGCGCGGCATCGCCGAGGCCGACCCGACGGCTGACCTCTCGGGCGCCGACGCGGCCGTGAAGGTACGGCTGCTGGCGGCGCTGCTGTGGGGGTGGGACGCGACGGCCGTAAGGACGGAGGCGGGCCCGGGGATCGACGCCGGGACGGCGGAGGCGGCGCGTGCGGCCGTCGCGCGGGGCCGCCGTCTGCGGTCGGTCGCGACCGCGACCGCCGGTGAACCGCTCGTCGTCCGCGTCGCGTTGGAGGAAACGGAACCGGGCGACCCGCTGCACGCCCTCCGGGGCCCCGAGAAGGCCGCCGTCTACGGCTGCCCCGACGCGGGTGACATCACGGTGTCCGGCGGCCGCTCCAGCCCGCTGGGCGCGGCGCTCGCCATGGTCAAGGACACGCTGGAGGTGGCGGGACCGGTGGGTTCCGGGTTCGCCTGAGCGGCGCGCTGTCGGCGGGGTACCGGGGGATGGCTGCGCGCTGTCGGCGGGCGCGGGCGATGACGGCCCGCTGTCGATGGGGTACGAGGCATGGCGGCGCGCTGTCGGCGGGG
>NZ_JAEEAP010000194.1 GCF_016103465.1 Streptomyces sabulosicollis | reverse complement strand
CCCCTCCCCCGAGCACCGCACCGGCACCCGCCGCCCCGATTCCGGATGACACCTACACGGCGGTGATCAACGCGGGTTCCGGGCTCTGTCTCGACATCCGCGACCAGCGGCTGGAGAAGCGCACGGACGCCGTCCTCGCCCGGTGCAGCGGAACCGACACCCAGCGGTGGCGGCTCGACTCCGACGGGTTGCTGCATACCGAGGCCGACCCCGACTTCTGTCTGGACTCGCGCGGGGACACCGACCGCGGTGTCGGCATCTGGCCGTGCTCCTCCGCCGACGGCGACAACGGCGAGAACCTGCGGTTCGCGGTCGATCGTGGCGGCGTGATCCGCCCCCATATCGCACCGGACTTCGCCGTCACCCCCGACGGCGACGGCCCCGACAGCGAGGTCGGGCTGCGCTCCGCCGAGGACCGCGACGACCAGCGGTGGAACACCGGCATCGGGGACGCCTCCGCCGATGTGTCGGTGTCGGGTCCCGCCCCGGCACGGTGACCGTCAGCGGCACCCTCGATCGGCGGTGCTCCCCGCCCCCGTCGGGCGGCGGAAGAGGGCCGTCCACAGGAACGGCTCCCCGAAGAGCGGGGAGCCGGACGGTTCGTCGTGCATCCGGCGCAGCTCGATCTCGGTCAGCTCGGAGAAGATCCAGCGCAGGGACTCGGGTGTGTAGGCGAGGCCACCGTGGAGCACGGAGTCACGGTAGAAGGCCGCGTCGGGGAGTTCGGAGCCCATCGCGCCCGCCGCGAAGCAGGTGAGGGCGAGATGACCGCCGGGGGCCAGGGCGCGCTCGAGGAGGGCGAGGTAGCTGATCCGGCGGTGCGGCGGCAGATGGTGGAAGCAGCCGGAATCGCAGATCAGGTCGTACGGCCCGGCCAACTCGCCGCGACTGAGGGCGAAGGCGTCGCCGCGGTGGAATCGGATCTCGGCCCCGGCCTCTCGGGCGCGTTCCTCGGCCCAGGAGATGGCCGTGGGCGAGAGGTCGACGGCGTCCACCGCGAAGCCCCGTGCGGCGAGGTGGAGAGCGTTACGGCCGGGGCCGCACCCCAGGTCGAGGGCCCGGCCCGGGGTGATCAGGCCACGGTCGAGATAGGACACCAGATGCTCGTCGGGCTTCGCCACGAAGAACGGCACGGGCTTGGCGCGGTCCGCGTAGAAACCGTCCCACCACGAGGCACCGTCGGCCGTCCAGCGGTCGGCCTCCGGTGCGAAGAGGCCGTCCAGGAGTCTCAGGACATCGTCCACCGTGCGTATGTTCCGGTCCACGCGCTCCCCTTTCCGAGGGGTGAAACATAGCCATGGATCCGGCGAAAGACCAGCTCAGAGAGGGTGCGGCAAGGGCGCGGACGGGCATCGGCGGGACCGGGGGCGAGGTGGCGGAGGAGTTGTCCGCGGCCGTGGGCACCGGCCCCCGACGTGCCCGCGGAAGGCCGCCAAGGGGCCGGTTTCAGCGGCCCCGAGGCGCCTTTCTCCTCATCGTGTCGGCCGGTTCGTCGCGGGCGGCCGGTCAGCGGGTCATCCGGCGTCCAGGCCGAAGAAGGTGATGGCCCGTGCGGCCATCCCGGTGGTCGGGAGGGAGTGTCCCGTGCCCTGCACGCTGATGGCCTCGACGGGGGCCTGGCTGCCCGTGGCGCCGTAGCGGGTGCGGGTCCAGGAGGGCTGCGGACGGTCGGTGAAGACGGGGGTCTGGCTCACCCCGAGGACATTGGTCCACTGCTTGATCTCCTCGCCGAAGTTCGGGTAGCGCAGGGTGCCGTCCTCGGTGCCGTGCCACAGCTGCATCCTCGGCCTGGCGCCCTGGTATCCGGGGTGGGCCCCGCGCACCAGATCGCCCCACGCCTGCGGTGTCCTGGTGATGGTGCCGTTGGCGCAGGCGGTGTTCCAGCCGGATCCGTCGGTGGTGGCGAAGCAGCCGAAGGGCACGCCCGCGAACGCCGCGCCCGCCTTGAACACATCCGGGTAGTCGCCCAGCAGGACGTTGGTCATCATGGCGCCGGACGAGGCGCCGGTGACGTACACCCGGTTGGGGTCGGCGTTGTGGCGCTGCTGGGCGTAGCGGACCATCGAGACGATGCCCACCGGGTCGCTGCCGCCGTCGTGCCGCAGGGCCTGCGGGGAGGAGACGTCGAAGCAGGCGCCGCTTCTGGTGGCGGAGGGATAGATGACGATGAAGCCGTACCGGTCGGCCAGGGACGCGAACTCGGTACCGGAGTAGAACGCCGGTCCCGAGCCCGTGCAGTAGTGCACCGCCACGAGGACGGCGGGCCGTGCCGCGACGCTGTTCGGCACGTACTCGTACATGCGGAGGTTGCTGGGGTTGTTTCCGAAGCCGGTGACCTCGGTGAGCGAGGCGGCCGCCGCGGGCGGCGGTGCCAGCAGGAACAGTGTGGCGAGCAGCGGCAGTACGCCGCCGAGTAACGCGGCGGCCATCGACCTCGGTGTCCTTCGGCGGCGTCCGGGCGTGCGCGGGGGTGCGGCGGACGCGGGGGTGCGGTGCATGGGCTGTCCCTCCTCGGGCCGTGACGGAGTGAGTGGTGCGCGCCGCCCATGGCAGTCGCGTTGTGCACGTCCAATCATGGGAGCGCTCCCATATCCGTGTAGAGCAGCGCCCCAGCACCGTCAACCCCTCTCGTCGCCCGCCTCACTCCACCCGCGGGGAAACGGGGGTCCGAGGAACGGCGATCTGCCGGCGGAAGCACACCCGGTGCTGTCCGGGGCCGTCGTAATCGCCGTGCACGGGGAGGCCGTTGACCTCACGGTCGCCCTCCTCGAGCGTGAACCCCATCGCCCGGTGGAAGGCCACGGACCCGGTGTTCAGGGGCGAGGTGATGGCCCGCACCTCACGGCGGCCCGCCTCGGCGGCGCGCCGGAAGAACGCCGTGTAGAGCCTGCGGCCCACGCCCTGCCCGCGCAGCTCGGGGGCCACCCCGACGAAGTGGATGTACGCCTCGTGGTCGTTGTCCGCGGAGTGGAAGCCCACGAGAAACGCCTTGACCCCGTCGCCGTCCTCCAGGACCAGGCTGGTGCCGGAGAAGAACTGCAGGAACACCCTGGGCAACAGCAGGGACAGCTCGCGGGCCTGATCGGGGGTGCGTGAGTCACCCCACCAGCTCCGTACGCACTCGACGATCGTCCCGTGGTCGGAGACATGGGCCCCGCGCAGTGTCATCTCGTTCATGGCGCACCAGGCTAGCCCGGCCGGCCCCGCGCGGGGTGGACGAGCCGCCCTCTGACGGCTCGTCCGGCCCGTGGCCGACGCCCGTTCAATCGGCGGACGACAGCGCCTTGAGCAACGCGTCCGTGGCGTCCGCGGCGGCGCCGTGCGCGGATGTGCCGAGGAACTCGCCCCGTCGCCGCTCGGCCAGCGCGCGTCCGGAGGTCAGACACCATCGCCACCACCGGTCGAGTTCATCGGGCCTGAGCTGTCCGGTGCCGAGTACGGCGGGCCAGTCCACCGCCCGCGCCTGCGCGCTCAGCTTCGCCCCGCCCTCGACGGGGTCCACCGCCAGCGCCGGAACACCCGCCCGTAGCGCCACGACCAGGCCGTGCAGCCGGTCGGTGACCACGAGATCGAGCCGCCGCAGCACGGACTCGAACTGCTCCGGGGTGGCGCACAGGCGCCAGTCGTGGGAATCCAGACGGGTGGTCAGCTCCAGCCGCGCACAGTCCTTGGAGGCGAGCCAGCGGGTCAGCTCGGCCGCCACCTCGTCATGGCGGCGGGCCTGCCCGTACTCGCCCTGTCCATGGGTGAGGACCACGCCCACCACCGGTGTGTCGGCGACGGCAGGGGCACCCGCGGCGAGGTCGCGCGCCGGGGGCACGCCACCGGGGGCGTCCCTCGGGAAGACGTGGTGGAATCCGCTGACCGCCGGGGAGGAGGCGTCGATCACGGAGGTGCCGACGGCGATGCGGACGCATGTCGGGAACCGGGTGTGCAACTCCTCGATCTGGGGGCCGTGCAGCGGTCCGCACAGGAACACCAGATGGGAGTAGGAATGCCCGGCCGCGTCGGGCAGGTGCAGCGCGTCGGCCCGGTAGCCCGGGCTCCAGGCCACGTCGTACGGGATCCCGGCGTGGTCCAGGACGGCGCGCACCCGGTGCAGGGCCAGCACATCGCCCGCGGTGGCCTCGCCGTGGAGGAAGCTGAACCAGCCGGTGAGCAGGACCTTCCGTGCGCTCCTCGTCATGCCCGCCCCGCTTTCTTCCGGATCGAGTGCGAACGGTCGCCTTCCATCATCACCGCGCCGGGTCGGCGGCGCGATGATGACAGGCCGCGGGGGCGGCGGATCTCAGAGGGCCGTCATGACGTGCTTGACGCGGGTGTAGTCCTCGAAACCGTACGCGGAGAGGTCCTTGCCGTAGCCGGACATCTTGTAGCCGCCGTGCGGCATCTCGGCGGCGAGGATCATATGGGTGTTGATCCAGACGCAGCCGAAGTCCAGCGCCTTGGACATCCGCATCGCCCGGGCGTGGTCCTTGGTCCACACCGAGGAGGCGAGCGCGTACTCCACGCCGTTGGCGTACGCCACGGCCTGGGCCTCGTCCGCGAAGGACTGCACGGTGATGACCGGGCCGAAGACCTCGTTCTGGATGATCTCGTCGTCCTGCTCGAGCCCGGAGACCACGGTGGGCGCGTAGAAGAAGCCCTTGTCGCCGACGCGGTGGCCGCCCGCCTCGACCGTGGCGTGCGCGGGCAGCCGGTCGATGAAGCCGGTCACCTGGGCCAGCTGGCCCGCGTTGTTCAACGGGCCGTACAGCACGTCCTCGTCATCGATGCCACCGCCCGTCCTGGTCTCGGCGGCGGCCTTGGCGAGCGCGCCCACGAACGCGTCGTGGATCGACTCGTGGACCAGCACCCGGGTGGCCGCGGTGCAGTCCTGTCCGGCGTTGAAGAACCCGGCGAGCGAGATGCCCTCCACGGCCGCCGCGATATCGGCGTCCTCGAAGACCACCGCCGGGGCCTTGCCGCCCAGTTCCAGGTGGACCCGCTTGATGTCCTTCGCCGCCGAGGCGGCGACCTGCATGCCCGCGCGCACCGATCCGGTGATGGCCGCCATCGCCGGGGTGGGGTGCTCGACCATCAGCCGGCCGGTCTCGCGGTCGCCGCACACCACGTTGAAGACGCCGGCCGGGAGGCCCATCTCCTCGAGGATGTCGCCGATGATGCCCGCGAGCAGCACGGTGGAGGCGGGGGTGGTGTCCGAGGGCTTGAGGACGACGGTGTTGCCCGCGGCGAGGGCGGGGGCGAACTTCCAGACGCCCATCATCAACGGGTAGTTCCAGGGGGCGACCTGGGCACACACTCCGATCGGCTCGCGCCGGATGATCGAGGTCAGGCCCTCCATGTACTCGCCCGCCGACCGGCCCTCCAGCAGGCGCGCGGCACCGGCGAAGAACCGGATCTGGTCGACGATCGGGGCGATCTCCTCGGTGAGGGTGAGGGCGCGCGGCTTTCCGGTGTTGCGGCACTCCGCCTCCGCGATCTCCTCCGCCCGCGCCTCGACCGCGTCCGCGATCTTCAGCAGCAGCCTCTGCCGGGTGGACGGGGTGGCGTCGCGCCAGGCGGGGAAGGCCGACGCCGCGGCGGCCATCGCGGCGTCGACGTCGGCGGCGCCGGACCGGGGCGAGGTGGCGTACACCTCGCCGGTGACGGGGTCGGTGACCTCCAGGCGGCGGCCGTCGGCCGCGTCGGTGTACTCGCCGTCGATGTGGTTGCGCAGTACCAGAAGCTCGCTCATCGTTCCGTTTCCGTGCTCGTGGGCGTCGTCGTGGGCGTGGCGGTGGGCGTGGTCGTGCCGGGCGCTGCCGAGAGGTGTTCGTGCACGGCCAGCCAGTGGCCGTGGGTCTGACGGCGGAAGACGATGGTCTCGCGCTCGTGGGTGGTCTCCGCACCGGCCGTGGTGCTCACGGTGGTCTCCACCCGGTGGGTGAACACGGCCGTTTCGCCGAGGAGTTGGACCAGCCGGTCGGTGGAGGCGCAGGACAGCACGCGGAATTCGTCCTCCGCGACCCAGCGGTCCCACAGGGCCCGGTAGTCCGCGGTGGAGGTGAGGCGTTCGGGGGTGGTGTGGAAGACGAACGTGGCGTCGGGTGCGAACGCCGCGAAGTAGTCGTCGAGGCGGCCTTCGCCGAACGCCGCCACCAGGGCGTCGGCGGCCCGCAGAACCTCGTCGTGCATGGGGTGGTGCTCCTTGCGTGGGTGGTTCAGCCGACGCGGGCCACGGCCCGTACGGGGGCGCCGTCGGCGGCGGGGAGCCGCAGCGGCAGCAGGGAGACCTCGATGGGCTCTCCCGCCGTCTGCGCGTCGAGCAGGGGGTCGAGACCGGTGAGGTTCTCGGCGATGACGGCGTGGGCGCCGCACAGGATCCGGTGGGCGGGAAGGTCGTCGGCGGGGGTGGCATCGACGCTCAGCGCGTCGATGCCGACGGTGCGGATTCCGGCGTCCACCAGGAGTGCGGCGGCCTCCGGGGTCAGATACGGATGGGCGAGGTAGTCGTCGTGACCCCAGTGCCGCGCCCAGCCGGTGGCCACCAGCACGATGGCTCCGGGCCGCAGCCGGCCCTCGAAGAGGGACGGTCCGAGCGGTGTCCGGGGCTCCGCGCCACGGGCGTCCACCACCACGGCCCGGCCCCAGAAGCGCTCCAGGGGCAGCCGGTCCAGGGTGGGCAGCGCGTCGTCGATGTGGAAGGGGGCGTCCACATGGGTGCCGGACTGCGATCCCATGTCCAGGTGAGTGACGTTCACCCCGTCGGCGGCGACGCTCAGGGCGGGGGCGATGGCCACCTGCGGATCACCGGGGTAGACCGGCATGCCCGTGGCTATGGGTACGGAGAGGTCGATGAGGCGCACGGTGGCCTCACGCCCCTTCCGCCACCGCGGGCACGGGCGCGCCGGTCTCCGTGGTGATGGGCGGTACGGCGGCGTCCGAGGCACGGACCAGCCGCGGCCCCTCGGGCCCGTACACCTCGCGCGGCTCGGGGAAGAGCCACAGCAGCGCAAGGTAGAGGAGCGCGGCGGTGGCCAGGCCCACCGGCAGCGAGATGTCCGCGCCGTCGGCCAGATCGCCGCACGGCCCGACGAACTGGCCGGGGACGTTGACGAAGAGCAGGGCGAGCACCGCCGCGGTCAGCCAGGCGCCCATGCCACGCCAGTTCCAGCCGTGGTGGAACCAGTAGCGGCCGCCGCGCTGGCGCCGGTTGAACACCTGGAGCGAATCGGGGTCGTACCAGCCGCGCCGGGTCACATAGCCGAGCATCATGATGACCATCCAGGGGGCGGTACAGGTGATGATCAGCGTGGCGAAGGTGGAGATGGACTGGGACAGATTGGCGGCGAACCGGCCGAGGAAGATGAAGCCGATCGAGAGCACCCCGACGAACAGCGTGGCCTGCACCCGGCTGAACCGGGTGAACACGCTGGAGAAGTCCAGGCCGGTGCCGTAGAGCGAGGTGGTGCCGGTGGACATGCCGCCGATGAGGGCGAGCAGGCACACCGGGAGGAAGTACCAGCCGGGCGAGATGGCCAGCAGTCCGCCGACGTAGTTCGGCGCGCCCGCGTCCATGTACGGCGCGGCCTTCTTGGCGATGATCGAGGCGGTGGCCAGGCCGAAGAAGAACGGCAGGACGGTGGCGATCTGCGAGGCGAACGCCGCCGTGACGACCTTGCGGCGGGAGGTGTCGGCGGGGATGTAACGCGCCCAGTCGCCGAGGAAGGCGCCGAAGGACACCGGGTTGGACAGCACGATCAGCGCCGAGCCGATGAACGCGGGCCAGAACCCGGCCGTGGACGCCGAGGGGAACACCCCCTGGTAGCCGGGGTCGAAGTCCCCCGCGAAGGCGAAGAAGCCGAGGACGAACAGCGTCGACGCCGCCACCACCGCGATCTTGTTGACGAAGAGCATGAACCGGAAGCCGTACACGCACACCGTCAGCACCAGTAGCGCGAAGACGCCATAGGCGAGGGCGAACACCCCGTCGTTCTGCGGAACGCCCATCAGCCGGTGGGCGCCGCCGACCAGCGCGTCACCGGAGGACCACACCGAGATGGAGAAGAACGCGATGGCGGTGAGCAGCGACAGGAAGGAGCCGACGATCCGCCCGTGCACCCCCAGGTGCGCCGAGGACGAGACCGCGTTGTTGGTGCCGTTGCACGGGCCGAACACCGCGAGCGGGGCGAGGATCAGGGAGCCGCCCACCACGCCGAGCGCGGTCGCCGCCAGGCCCTGCCAGAAGGAGAGCCCGAAGAGGATCGGGAAGGCGCCGAGCACACAGGTGGCGAAGGTGTTGGCGCCACCGAACGCGACGCGGAAGAGGTCGAAGGGGGTCGCGGTGCGGTCCGCGTCGGGGATGCGCTCGACCCCGTAAGCCTCGACCTCGGTCAGTGCCGGGGAGTCACTCATCCGTCTTCTCCCGCCTTCCCTGGAGTGCGAGCAGGCTGATCAGGTCGTAGGCGACGTGGGAGGCCGCGACCGAGGTGATCTCGGCGTGGTCGTAGGCGGGCGCCACCTCCACCACATCCGCGCCGATCAGACGGCATCCGGCCAGTCCGCGCAGGATCTCCAGGAGCTCGCGCGAGGTCAGGCCGCCCGCCTCGGGGGTGCCGGTGCCGGGGGCGTGGGCCGGGTCGAGGCAGTCGATGTCGATGGAGACGTACAGCGGCCGGTCGCCGATACGCTGGCGCAGCTGGTCGGCCACCTCGTCGGCGCCGCGCCGGTAGACATCGGCGGAGGTGACGATGCCGAAGCCCAGCTTCTCGTCCTCGGTGAGGTCCTGCTTGCCGTACAGCGGGCCGCGGGTGCCGACGTGTGAGAGGGCGGAGGTGTCGACGATGCCCTCCTCCACGGCCCGGCGGAACGGGGTGCCGTGGGTGTGCTCGGCGCCGAAGTAGGTGTCCCAGGTGTCCAGGTGGGCGTCGAAGTGGAGCACCGCGACGGGGCCGTGCCTCGTCGCGGCGGCGCGCAGCAGCGGGAGCGCGATGGTGTGGTCGCCGCCGATGGTGACCAGGCGGGTGCCCTCGGCCTGCAGGCTGCCCGCGGCGTCCTGGATGGTCTCGATGGCCTCGCCGATGTCGAAGGGGTTGACGGCGATGTCACCGGCGTCGGCCACCTGCTGGGTGGCGAACGGGGACACGTCCAGGCCCGGGTGGTAGGGGCGCAGGAGCCGGCTGGCCTCGCGGACCGCGGCGGGCCCGAAGCGGGCGCCGGGGCGGTAGGAGACACCGCCGTCGAACGGGACGCCCACCACCGCCACGTCGGCCCCCGCGACCTCGTCGAGGCGGGGCAGCCTGGCGAAGGTGGCCGGGCCAGCGAAGCGCGGGACCCGGGAGGAGTCGACGGGTCCTCGGGGTTCGGTCATGGTGCTGCAGTCCCTTCTTGACGTGCGCCGGTGGGGTCCGGTCGAGCGAGTCTGCACAGCGGAGGAACCGCGCGACAATCGTTGCTGAGACAAAGAGTTAGGCTCAATTTGTGGTGAACGACAAAGAGCAGGGTGTGACGGTCGACGATCTGCTGTCGTATCCGGCCCTGCAGCTGCGGTTGCTCGCGGGCGGCGCCGGGCTGCACCGTTCGGTGTCCTGGGCGCATGTGAGCGAGCTGGACGACCCGACGCCCTGGCTGCTCGGCTCCGAAATGATCATGACGACCGGAATAGCGATGCCCCGCTCGGCGGCCGGGCAGCGCGCCTATCTGGAGCGGCTCGACGACGCCGGGGTGGCCGCCCTGGCGGTCTCCGCGCAGCTGCGGATGCCCCCGCTGCGCCGGGCGTTCTTCGACGCCGCCGAGGAGCGGGGGATGCCGGTCCTGGAGATTCCGCTGGCCGTGCCGTTCATGGCGGTGGCGCAGGAAGTGGCCGCCGCCGTCCAGGAGGACGCCCGCCACCGGCTGGGCGCCCAGCTGCAGGTGTTCGGCGCGCTGCGCTGGCTGACCTCGGAGAACCTGGACACCGCGACGCTGTTCGGCCGGCTGGAGAAGCTGTCCGGCTACGACATCTATCTGTGCACCCCCCAGGGGCGGCCGCTGCTGCCCGGTGTGCCCGCGCCCGACGCGTCGGTGATCCCCGGCTCGGCGGACGCCCCGCCGACCATCCCCGGTGGCTTCGCCCTCCCGGTGCCCTCCCCCGGTGGTCCGGCGGGCTTCCTCATCGCCTTCGAACGCGAGGGCGCCCGCCCGGCGGGGCTCGCCGTGGTGCAGCACATCGCCACGGTGGCCGCCCTCCAGCTCGCCATGGTCCGCACCGAACGGGAGACACTGCGCCGCGAGGGCGCGGAGACCCTGGCCGAACTGCTGCAGGGCGCGCTCGAACCCGCCGTGGCGCGCCGCCATCTGCTGCGCCACTCCATCGAGGGCGAGACCGTGCTGGCGGTGGTCAGGGGCGTCACCGAGGAGGCCGTGCTGCGGGCGTTGGAGGACCAGCCGTGTCTGCTGCTCAAGCGCGGTGACGACCGCTATCTGCTCGGCTCGCCCGACCTGGGGGACGCGGTGGAGTCCCTGCCCGGGGTGGCCGCCGGGATGAGCCGCCCGTTCAGCCCCGGCTCCCCGCTGCGGATCGCGCAGCGCGAAGCGCTGTGGGCGGCGTCCCACGCCGTCGCGTCCGGGCGGGCCCTCGTGCGGTACGGCGACGATGTCACCGGCCGCTGGCTGCCCGACGACCCGGCCGCGCTCACCGATCTGGTCGATCATGTGCTGGGCGAGGCGCTGCGCTACGACACCGGCCACGGCTCACGGCTGCTGACGTCGGTGCGCACCTGGATGGAGCGCGACCGCCGTACGGACGAGGCGGCGGCGGCGCTCCATGTGCACCCCAATACGCTCGCCTACCGGCTGCGCCGCTTCCATGAGCTGACCGGTCGCGATCTGTCCACGACCGGCGCGTTCGCCGAGGTCTGGCTGGCGATCCGGGCGGCGGGCCAGCTGGGGATGCTCGACTGAGCGCGCGTCCCCGGGGGCGTTCGGCGCCGGGCGTTCGGCGCCGGGCATTCGGCGCTCACTCCGGGCGCCGCCCCCAGCAGGTGATCAACGGGGCGGTGGTGACGTCCATGCCGTCGCCGCGCAGATGGTCCAGATGGCGCTCGATCTCCTCCTCGGTGGCCAGGCCGCCCGCCACCAGCCGCCCGCGCAGCTGGCGCACGGTGGCCGCCTCCAGCTCCCGGCACGCCGGGGAGGTCAGCGGGAAGCAGCCCTCGGCGCGGACGTCCCGCAGCCCGGCGCCCCGCAGCAGGGCGGGCAGGGTGCGGCCGAAGGCGAGGTCCACACCGCGCTCGGCGAGCAGCGCGCGGAACCCGCGGCGGATCCGGTTGGCCAGCTCCTCGGCAGAGCCGCGCTCATCGGGGCAGGCCAGGGGCTGGAGCGCCGGGTCGGCGTCCTCCACCACCAGCCATCCGCCCGGCCGCACCGCTCCGGCCATCCGCCGCAGCGCCTCGGCCCGGTCGGGCAGGTGCACCAGCACCAGCCGGACGTGGACGAGGTCGAAGCCACCGCCCGGTGGCTCGTCGCGGGCCACGTCGTGGCGTCGCACCTCGATCGGTCCGGTGGCCGGGCCGGACAGCGCCGTCAGCCAGGAGGTGTCGATGTCGGTCACCAGCACCCGCCCGGTGGGCCCGACCCGCTCGGCGAGTGCGGTGGGCACCGAGGCCCCGCCCGCTCCCACCTCCCAGCAGCGCCATCCGGCGGTCAGGCCGAGCTGGTCGAGGTGGTCCAGGGTCCAGGGGTCGAAGAGCTCGGCCAGCGCGTCGAAGCGCCGGCCGGCCTCGCGCTGCCGGTTGTCCAGCAGATAGCCGGTCTCGGATGTCATGCGTCCCATCCTCCCGCGCCGGTCGCCGTCAGCGTGTCCAGGGCGGTGACGGCGACATGGAGCTGGGTGCGCTGCACACCGGACTCCAAGTCGCGGCCGAGGAGCCGTTCGATGGTGTGCAGACGCTGGTAGAACGCCTGGCGGGACAGGCCGATCTGTTTGGCGGCGATGGACTTGTTGCCCGCGGCGAGGTAATGGCGCAGCGTGGTCAGCAGATCGCCCGCGTGGCGCTCGTCGTACTCGATCAGCCTGCCCAGCTGGTGCTCGACATACCTTTGCACGCGGATGTCGTCGCGGAGCGCGTACAGCAGCTCGGGCAGTCCGACGTCGGAGGGCACATGGAACGGCCGGTGCGGGGTGGTGGGGCCGATGGCGTCCACGACCTCCTCGGCCTCCCGGAACGCCCTCGCCACCTGGTCGATCTCGGTCACTCCTGGTCCGACCGCCACCACCGCCGGCGCGCCCAGCGTCTCCTCGGTGAGCCGGCTGACCCGCTCCACCACCGGCTGCCAGGCGCTGGCCCGGGCCAGGGCGAGCAGCACGCCGGTCCGGTCCGGGGAGAGCCTCCCCACCAGGGCCCGGATGCCGGAGCCCTGGAGGGCGTCGGCGAGCCGGTCGTCCAGGCCCGTCTCGTCGGCGGTGGCGCCGTGGTGGCCGATGGCGAGGGCGATGAGGCGGTGGCCAACGACCGGTATGCCGAGGGCCTCGATGCGGATGCGTGCCTCGGTGCGGCCGCGGTAGCTCCAGCGCAGCAGCTCCAGCAGGGCGCAGGTGTGGGCCTGGCGGTCCCACTGGGTGTGGCCGGTCAGCCGGGCGAGGGTGAGGGCGGTGGCGGCGCGTCCCAGGATCATGGTGTGTTCCGGGTCGGCCGCGGGGGCGGCGGCACTCGGCACCGCCACCAGCCGCCCCCAGCGCCGGCCGTTGTGCTCGACGGGGGCCACCAGCCAGCCCTCGGGGCCGCTGGTCTGCGTGGTGTCGGGGGTCGGCGTGGCGCGGGAGCGGCGCTGCCACGCCTCCAGGATCTGGCCGACCGCGCCGCCCGCCGTACAGGAGAACACCGCGTGGTGCAGCAGGTTCTCCAGGACCACCGGGCGGCCCATCAGATCGGCGGCGGCGCGCACCAGCTCCTTCGGCTCGGCGTTGCGCAGCGTGAGCCCGGTGAAGATCTCGTGCACCTGCTGGGAGCGGCGCAGCAGCTCGCCCTGTGCGTCGAGGATCAGCGCGTGGACGGTCTGGGTCACCTCGATGAAGCGGATGCCACGGGACAGGACGATCAGGGGGAGGACCCGGGCGCGGCAGGCGGCCACCAGGTCAGGTGGCACCTGCTGGTAGCGGCGGCCGAGTTCCACCACGAGCCCCGCGGCGCCGATGTCGGCCAGCTGGTCCACATAGCCGCGCAGCCGGCTGGGGTCGTTGGGCTGGGGCATGCCGGTGGTCAGTACGAGCTCCCCGCCCTCGAGGAACGAGGCGGGGTCGAGCAGCTCGGTGACGTGCACCCAGCGGACCGCACGGGTCAGCTGCTCCTCACCGGCCATCACACGGGGAAGTCCCGCGACGATGACGGGAAGACGCAGGACGTCGGCAACCGTGAGCAACGGCATCTGGACGGACTCCCTCCGGATACCGCTCATCATCGCAGAGCCGGGCCGCCGCGCCCAGGGCCGTCGGACCGGGGCCGGGCGCGGCGGCACCCGGCCTCACGGGCGGCGTGCGATGAGGTCGGCGATGGTGGCGATGGGTGAGGTACGGACACGTCCGCCCGCCTCGTGGCGGTCGGCGAGGCGGTAGGCGGTGTACAGGCCGCGCACCCCCAGCCAGCGGAACGGCTCGGGCTCCCAGGTGCCCGGGGCGTGGCCGGTCCACGGCAGCCGGGTGAGCCGGGTGTCGCGGGCCAGGACCAGATCGGTGAGGGTCCGGGCGGCCAGATTGGTGGAGGTGACGCCGTGGCCGACGTACCCACCGGCCCAGCCGAGCCCGGTGGCCCGGTCCAGGCCGACCGTGGCGGACCAGTCGCGGGGCACGGCCAGCACCCCGCACCAGGCGTGGTCCACCCGGGCCCCGGCCGTCTGCGGCAGCATCCGCTCCAGGGTCCCGGTGAGCTGGCCGATCGTGCGCTCGCCGACCCGCCCCCCGTTGTCGGTGCGCGAGCCGAAGCGGTAGGGCACCCCGCGCCCCCCGATCGCGATCCGGTCGTCGGCGGTGCGCTGGGCGTACATATGGCCGTGGGCGGTGTCCCCGAGGGTCTCCCGGCCCTCCCAGCCGATCTCCCGCCAGATCTTGGCGGGCAGCGGCTCGGTGACGATCATGGAGCTGTTCATGGGCAGCCAGGTGCGCCGGTGCCCCTTGAGGGACGCGGTGAACCCCTCGGTGGCCCGGAGCACGACGGGGGCCCGTACGGTGCCGTGCGCGGTGATCGCCCGGCCTGGTTCGATGGCGGTGACCGGGGACTTCTCATGGATGGTGACACCGAGCCGCTCGACGGTGTCGGCGAGGCCGCGGACCAGGGCGGCCGGCTGCAACCGGGCGCAGTGCGGGGTGAAGGCGGCGGCGCTGACCCCGTCGATACGGATACGCGCCGCGGATTCGGCGGGGGTGAGCAGCACCGAGTCGGCCACCCCCCACTCATGGTCCTGCTCGACCTTGTGGCGCAGCCGGGTGGCCTGGGCGGGGGTGCGGGCGACGCGCAGGGTGCCGCCCTTGACGATGCCCGCGTCGATGCCCTCGCGGGCGGCCACGTCGATCACCTCGTCCACCGCCTCGTTCATGGCCCGCTGCCAGTCCAGCACCGCGGGCCTGCCGTATGCCCTGGCCATCCGGTCGCGGGCGCCCGGGATCAGTCCGGAGGCCCAGCCGCCGTTACGGCCCGAGGCACCGAATCCGGCGAACTCGGCCTCCAGGACGGTGATCCGGAGACCGGGGTCGGCGTGTTTGAGGTAGTACGCGGTCCACAGCCCGGTCAGTCCGGCGCCGACGACGCATACATCCGCGTCGCGGTCGCCGGGCAACGCCGGGCGGGGGGCGGGGAGTTCGGCGAACCAGTGGGCGACGCGGCCGTTGACCGGTGCCGGACGGCCGGCCGTGGTGGCGGTCATGGATTCCCTTCGCGGCGAAGAGCGGTGGGGTG
>NZ_JAEEAP010000193.1 GCF_016103465.1 Streptomyces sabulosicollis | reverse complement strand
GGGTCCGCGCCGCGGGCGTGGACATCGTCGAGCCGCCGGGCATGCACGCGCTCTACCTCAACGCCGGACTGCTGTCCTGGCCCGCCTGGCAGGCGCTGCGCGGCGCCGACCGGGTGCTCTCCGGCGATCCGGACCATCCGCAGCTGCCGTATCTGCGGGACGCGGGCGTCGAGGTCGAGCCGGGCGCACCGGGCGCGCGCGAGCTGGTCGACTACTGCGTGGCGGAGGGCGGCCGGACGGCCGTCGTGATCACCTCGGCCGAGGGCGAGTCCGAGCTGACCGACGGGCTGGCGCGGCTGGCCGGATCCGGCCGGGAGACGATGCCGGACCTGGAGCTGCTGCCCGGTTCCTACGATCTGCCGGGCGCCCGGCTGCTCGATCTGGTCCAGGTCATGGACCGGATCCGCGCCGAGTGCCCGTGGAGCGGCACCCGGACCAACGAGGAGCTGGTGAAGTACGGCATCGAGGAGGCGTACGAACTCGTCGAGGCCATCGAGGAGGGCGACCGCGAGGCGCTGCTCGAGGAGCTCGGCGATGTGCTGCTGCAGGTCGTCTTCCACGCCCGGATCGCCCAGGACGACCCCGAGGACCCGTTCTCGATCGACGATGTGGCGGGCGGCATCGTGGACAAGCTGATCCACCGCCATCCCCATGTCTTCGGCGACGAGGCCGCCGAGACCGCCGAGGACGTCCGGCGCCACTGGCTGCGGACCAAGGCGGCCGAGAAGCGGCGCGATTCGGTCACCGAAGGGGTGCCGCTCGGTCAGCCCTCGCTCGCGCTGACCGCCAAGCTGGCCTCCCGCGCCCGGATGGCCGGGCTCGACGTGGCCCCGCCGGAGGCGGCGGGCATCGGCTATGAGCTGCTGGCGCTCGCGGTGCGCGCCGAGGCGGACGGGGTGGACCCGGAGGCGGCGCTGCGCGCGGCGGCCCGCGCCTACCGCGACGCGATCCGGGCGGCGGAGGGCTCCCCGGCGCCGGAGTGATATCCGGGCGGGTCCGGGTACCCGGCTGGCATGGATACGTACACCGAGGATCTCGCCGTGACCCGGGACCTGCTGGTCGGGACGGGGCCGTTCATCGTCGGGCTGGTGGTCGTGATCCTGTGCTTCGGGGCCGTGTGGTGGGGGATACGGCTACGGGCCCGTGAGCCGGCCCCGCCCCAGCGGCCGCAACGCCGCGCCGGTGCCTGGCAGGAGGCCCAGGAGGCCGAGCACGAGGCGCGGGCGGCCGGCCATGGCCCGGGGCACCAGGACGACGACGACAGCGTCGGCTACGTCACCCAGAACCGCGAACCGGATGAGCTGAACCGGGACGGCAGCCGCCGCTTCCCGTCCGAGCTGGGCGGCTCCGGGACCCGCGACTCCGGCAAGGGCGGCACCGAGGACCGGCCCACCTGGCGCGAGGGCAGCAGCGGCTCGTTCGGCAACGGCTGAGGGCGGACCCTGACGCGGGGCACCGGAACGGGCCTTGACGTGAGGCGCCGGAACGGGCCCTGACGCGGGGCGCCGGAGCCCGTACGGACGACGCGGGCCCGGCACCGGTGGTGTCCGGTGCCGGGCCCGCGTGCGGTCGTGGCGGTGGCCGTGCGTACGGCCGTGCGGAGGAAGGTCAGCCCCTGACGGGCACCGGCTCCAGCGTGGCGCGGAAGTGGCGCAGGATCGGGGACTGATCGGTGATCCGGAAGCCGTACACCTGGTCCGCGTTCTTGGCGATCTTCGCGAGCGTCTCGCCGACGTGGTCGTAGTGGCTGCGGGTGTAGACGCGGCGCGGCAGGGCGAGCCTGACCAGCTCGTACGGCGCGCTCTTGACCGGGTTGCCGTGCTCGTCCTCCTCACCGAGGTAGAGCGATCCCAGCTCGGCCGAGCGGATGCCGCCCTCCAGGTAGAGCTGGCAGGCCAGGGCGTGGCCGGGGTAGTTGTGCGGCGGGATGTGCGGCAGCAGCCGTCCGGCGTTGAGGTAGAGCGCGTGCATGCCCGGCGGCTCGACGATGTCCACGCCCGCGGCGCGGACCCGGTGGGCGAGGTGGGAGGCGATCTCGGCGCGCTCGGCGAGATAGCCCGGCTCGGTCACCTCGGTCAGCCCCTGCGCCATCATGTCGAGGTCGCGCCCGGCCAGCCCGCCGTAGGTCGCGAACCCCTCGGTGGCGATGAGGAGCAGCTCGCACTTCTGGGCGAGCTCCGGGTCGTTGGTGCCGATGAAGCCGCCGATGTGGACGATGCCGTCCTTCTTGGCGCTCATCATGCAGCCGTCCGCCAGGCGGAACGCTTCCTCCGCGACCTGCCGCGGGGTGCGGTCGCGGTAGCCCTCCTCGTGGCGGGTGACCAGCCAGGCGTTCTCGGCGAACCGGGCCGCGTCCAGGAAGAGCGGCACCCCGTGCTGACGGCACAGGGCGGCCGTCCGCTTGAGGTTGTCCATGGACACGGGCTGGCCGCCGCCGCCGTTGTTGGTGATGGTCATGACGACCACGGCGACCCGGGAGCCGTCGGGCCCGGACAGCGTCCGGGCGAGCGCCTCCAGGTCGATGTTGCCCTTGAACGGGTCGGTGCTGTCGAGGTTCTTGGCCTCGGGACACGGCAGGTCGCGCGCCTCGGCCTCGTTCAGCTCGACATTGGCCCGGGTGGTGTCGAAGTGGGTGTTCGACAGTACGAGGTTGCCGCGCTCCAGCAGGGTGGTGAACAGGACGCGCTCGGCGGCGCGCCCCTGGTGGGCGGGGAGGATGTGCGCGTAACCGGTGAGCTCGGTGACCGTCTCGTGGAAGCGGTAGAACGAGCGGGAGCCCGAGTAGGACTCGTCGCCGGCCATCCCCGCGGCGAGCTGGGCGGCGGACAGCGCCCCGGTGCCCGAGTCGGTGAGCAGGTCGATGGTCACCTCTTCGGCGCGCAGGTCGAAGAGGTTGTAGTTCACACGCTTCAGCGCCGCTTCGCGCTGCTGCCGTGTGGTGACGGGTATCGGTTCGACAACCTTGATCCTGTACGGCTCCACGCTGCCCCTGCTCCTGTCTGTTCGTCGTTCGGTGGTTCGGCGTGCTCGGCGTGCTCGGCGTGCGGTGTTCCGGCGTGCCCGGTGTCCGGTCTCCCGGCGGAGGTCACAGCTGAGCCCGCACCCGGTCATGGGTGGGGACCGTCTCGCGGGGCGGCCGGGTCTCGTACGCCTCGGAGGAGACGTAGACGGTCACCCGCCGCGGCTGGCCGCGCTGGTGGACCAGTGCCAGATAGGCGATCAGGCCCACCCCGTCGCCCAGGGGGCGCGGGGTGACGGCGGTCAGCGCCCGGTCGAGGGCAGTGCTGTCCATGTCATTGCTGCGCAGCACGGCCACGGCCCGTTCCCGCGCCTCGCCGTCGTGCCGGACGTAGTCGCGGACGGGCACGTGGAGGGTGTATCCGCTGGGCAGTCCGGTCGCCGTCTCCGTGAAGGAGTGGCAGGTGAGGGCGGGGCGCCCGGTGAGCCGGTCGGCGCGCTCGGCGTCGGTGAGGTCCCCGGCGGGGAGGTCGCCGACGGTGCGGAAGAACTCCTCCAGCCGCTCCCGGCCCGGTGCGGGGGTCATCCGCGGCATGGAGACCGCCTCGGCAGGGGACAGGCCGGGGTGCCTGAGGTAGACCTTCACCCGCGGGGCGTCCCAGTCGCCGAGGTCCAGGGCGAAGAACGGGAAGCCCTCCGCCCGGGGCAGCGAGTCGAACGCCTGCCGATGGCCCAGCCTCGCCAGTGCCTCGCGCACCGTCTCGGCGGCCCGGTCCGCGCCGTTCGCCGAGGGGTTGAGGTAGACCTTGACCCCGGGGACCCCGCCGGGGCGGAGCTCCAGGGCGCACCACAGGGCCAGCGGGCCCTCGGGGGACGGGGGGAGGAACAGGTCCTCGATCCGGTCCAGTTGGTCGGTCGAGAACCCCCAGCGGTCCGCCATGGCGTGGATCGCCCGCAGACCGGCCCGGCCGTTTTCGGCCAGGTCGTCCCCGCTGGAGCAGCCCGGCTCCACCAGCACCCGCAGGTCCGGGGTCCGGCCCGGCAGGAAGGCCAGGGAGAACTCCACGGGGCTGTGGTCGTCGGAGAGAAAGGTGTGCGATGGGGGCGGCAGCGCCAGCGGCCGTCCGGCCGTGGCCCCCAGGCTCTCGATCAGCACCCCCGCGTAGGCGGCCGTATCGGCCTCGCTCAGCCCCGCCACCTGGCACAGCCGGGTCAGCTGGCCCGTGGCGAGGTCACCGAGGAGCGCCTCACCCGAACGGAGACCGTTCATCGAACCTCCCGCTGAATCGAGAGGAACGGCTGTTTGGGTTTAGGCGGCGGGGATACCCGGCTTTCCCGTTCCACGAGAAGATACCCGCCCCGGGGGGCGGGTATCTGGGTTCCCATCGCGTGTGCTTCCGCGAAATTAGGGTAGGTGTTCGATTGGCCGCAGGGGTGGGGGTGCGGTCGGGATATGAGTGAAACCGCTGATCGTCGACCGACAGTGATGTCGTCGGCGGCGGGAGACCTCACGACAGCTCCTCTTAGATTTTGGCCAACAAAAATTGCGCGATACTGCCTACCCGTTCAGTTGAACATTCATGCGGTATGAAATGGGTTCCCGATGTGACCTGGATCACGCTCTCCACCATGAGAGGAACGAACTCCACAAGCCGCCCTTCTCCTGCTTATTCTGGGCGCGGGCGCGATGGTCGCCCGTGGGGATGTCTTGCCGCGTAACGGGCTGTTTGTCCGTACGTATCGGAGTGAATCGGGCAGGCAGTGCGGACAGCCCTCGGTTGAATGGACCGGGGCGCCACGTCAGGCTCGACTCCGGCACCGCGAGCTCGATGTCCGGCAGCTTGTTGAGCAGTTTCTCGATGGCCACCACGCCGATCAGCTGAGAGGTGTCCTTGGCCGGGCAGGCGTGCGGACCGGCGCTCCAGGCGAGGTGAGCGCGCTTGCTGAGCTGCTGCCGGGAGGCGGACAGCGCGGGGTCGGTGTTCGCGGCCGCGATGGAGACCAGCACCAGATCGCCCGCCCGCAGCCGGGTCCCGGCGAAGTCCACATCGGTAACCGGGTAATGCGGAGCGTAATTGGCCATGGGCGGGCTGTTCCACAGCACATCGTCGAGGGCGTCCTCGACCAGCAGCCCGGCCCCCGCGTACCGCTCGTCCGAGAGCAGGAGCAGCAGCGCGTTGGCGATGAGATTCCGCTGCGGCTCGGCACCGGAACCCAGCAGCAGCACCAGCTGATGAACCATTTCCTCATCATTCAGCTGGGCATGGTGCTGCATAAGCCAGGACGTGACATCCTCGCCGGGCTGCTTGCGCTTCAATGCGACGAGTTCGCCGACGCTCTGGCCGAGCACCTCGTTCGCCTTCTCCGCATTGATTCCGTCAAAAATACCGGAAATACCGAAGATGACCCGGTCGCCGATCTCCGCCGGGCATCCGAAAAGCTCATTGAAAACAAACAGCGGCAGCAGTTTGGCATAATCGTTGAGCAGATCGGCCGAGCCGCGGGAGATGAACTGGTCCATCAGATATTCCGCGACGCGCTCGACATGACGGCTCAGCCGGTGCGTATCCACCCGGGCCAGGCTGTCGGTCACCGCCTGGCGCAGTCGCATATGCTCGGCGCCGTCGGTGAACATGCAGTTCGGCCGGTATTCCAGCAGGGGGACGACCGGATTGTCCCGGGAGACCTTGCCCTCGTTGTAGTCACGCCAGCGGCGCGAGTCCTTCCGGAAGGTGTCCGGGTTCTGCAGCAGCTGGAGCGCCGCCGAGTAGTCGGTGATCAGCGTGGCCTCGACGCCCGGGGAGAGCTCCACCGGCGCGGACGGGCCGTACGAGCGCATATACGTGTAGTAGGCACCCGGATCGGCGGCGAACTCCGTCCCGTACAGCGGCACCCGCTTGCCGCTGCCATGGGCGGGGCAGCCGGGTGGTGGCGCCGCCGGAAAATCCGATTGCATGTTCATCAGGTGCTCCTAGCGGGTACGTTCCTGTAGGTAACGGACAAGCGTTATCAGCGCGTTGGCCGATGACTTCTCGTCACGTGCGTCACAGGTGACGATCGGGGTCTCGGGCAGCAGATCGAGCGCCTCGCGCAATTCGTTGTCGGGGCGGACCGGCGTGCCGTCGAAGTGGTTGACGGAAATCGCATAGGGAAGTCCGTAGTGCTCCACCAGGTCGATCACCGGGAAGGATTCCTTGAGCCGTTCGGGATCGACGAGGATCAGTGCCCCGAGAGCGCCTCGGGTCATGTCCTCCCACACCTGGACGAAGCGCTCCTGTCCGGGCGTGCCGAAGAGATACAGGACAAGTCTGTCGCTGAGCGTGAGCCGGCCGAAGTCCATGGCCACGGTGGTCGTGGTCTTGCCCCGGGTGCCCATGAGGTCGTCGACATGGGCTCCGGCCTGAGTCATCCGCTCCTCGGTGCGCAGCGGAGGAATCTCGGACATGGTGCCGATGAACGTCGTCTTTCCGACCGCGAAATGCCCCACGACCAGGATCTTGGCCGCGATCTGCACCGCTTCGTTCAGATAGACGTCATCATCCGAAACGGGCCTGGAGCCCATCCAGCACCTCCTGAAGGAGCGAAACGTCGACAAGCTGCGCGGGAGGCGCGGGTGCGCGGGTGACGAGGTATCCGTCCGAGGAGAGATCGGACAGCAGGACCTTCACGATGCCGATCGGAAGTCCCATGTGTCCGGCTATCTCCGCGACCGAGAGATATCCACCCGAGCACAGCTCCAGGAGCCTGCGCTTCTCCGGGTCGAGATGGCTGGGGGGTCTCTGTTCGGAGGCGGTGACCAGCGTGATCAGGTTGAACTGGTCGTTCTCCGGAAGCCCTCGACCGTTGGTGATGACGTACGGTCGCACTAATTGAGCGGACTCGGGCTCCTGCTCGCCTGGTGCCGTCATGCCTGAATACCGGTGTTTTCGCGAGGCGGTGTGGTCAGCGCCTTGCCGAGTTGTCCGACAAGCTGCTGCATCCGGAAGGTGATGTCGGCCATGTCGACATCCGGGGCGGAGGAGACCGCCAGATACGCGCCCTCACCCGCGGAGATGAGGAAGACCCAGCCACCGTCGAACTCGACCAGGGTCTGGCGCCACGTCATATGGGGGCCACCGCAGAAGCCGGCCATGGTGCGGCTCAGCGACTGGATGCCGCTCATCGCCGCCGCGACGGTGTCGGCCTCGTCCTTCTTGACCTCTTGAGAACGGGCCATCAGCAGACCGTCGGCGGAGACCAGGATCGCATGACGAGCCCCTGGTACTTCCAGGGCGCTCTCAAGCATCCATGACAGGTCGTTGTTCACTGAGGATCATGCCCTTCCCTGTTCGGGTTTGCTGCTGAGCGGCCGGACTGAGTGCCCCGCTGGAACGCGCCCATGATCGAAGCGGTTTCCTCGCTCGTCCGGGCCGGGGCAGTGGTGGAGTCTGCTCTCGGGACGATGGAAATCGAGCCCTTACGGCGACGCTTGGGCAGGCCCCCGGCGGTGGAACCGCTCACGGTGGAACTGGTCATGGTGGAACCGCTCGGCTGCGGCTGCTCGGCCGCGGCGGGAGCGTGGGTCGTCGGCTGCTCTACCGGCTCGGGCATATTGGTCAGAAGGTCCTCGGGGAGAAGCACGACCGCGCGAACACCACCGTAGGGAGAGGCCGAATCGACGGACACCGTGAAGCCATAGCGCGCGGCGAGCACACCGATCACCGCGAAACCGAACTGCGGCGGATTGCCCAGTCCCGTTACACCGGTGGCGTGCGTGGCCGAGAGCAGCTTGTCCGCCCGGTTCTTTTCCTCCTCGTTCATGCCGACGCCGGCGTCGTCGATGATGACGCAGACGCCCTTGGGGACGGTGCGGATGGTGATGTCGATGGGCGAGTCGGGCGCGGAGTAACTGGTCGCATTGTCCAAAAGCTCGGCCAGCGCCAGCGCGACCGGTTCCACGGCCCGGCTGACCAGGGCGAAGTTGCTCTGCGAGCGGATTTCCACGCGGGTGTAGTGACGGATGCGGCCCTTGGCGCTGCGCACCACGTCGTACACCGAGGCGACGGCGCGCTGCCGGCCCAGCCAGCCGTCACAGAGCACCGCGATGGACTGCGCACGCCGCCCGAACTGCGAGTTCATGTGGTCGATCTCCAGGAGGTCCTGGAGGAGCTGGTGCTCGCCGTACTTCTCCTGTGTCTTGGAGATGGCCAGCTGCTGCTCGTTGGCGAGACCCTGGAGGGTACGCATGGCGGACTTCAGCGCGCTCTTGGTGGCCTCTTCGGCGCGATTGTGGGCCTCCTGCACCGCCTCGGCGTAATTGTTCTCGAGGTCGGCCGCGCGTTTCTCTAGCTCCGCCTTCTCCTGGCGCAGATTCGCTCGCGCCTTTCGCCCGCGGACAATGGCGGTTGCGGCGAGAGGCGTGCCAGCGATCAGGGCCCAGAGCGCTGGATCCTGTAGATATTGCGTCATTAAGACTCTCTTTAAACGACTAGACCGCCAGGGACTTTAGGGAGGTGTGGTGCGTTATGCGTCTGGAATGGTCGGAGCGGCGGTAAGTCAGCGCCCGTACGGCGCCCGCGGGTTCCGGGGACATCGCACTCGTCTTGCCGACGGCAGCGCACAGGCGTCGGTGCGCCGGAACGGCTCCGTATGCCCGACTGGCGGCATAATGCTCCTCAGAGTGGGGATCCTCTCGGCTGATGTGCCGGATCGCCGTGTGTCTTACGCGCCCTTGGCTCGCCTGGCAAGCGCGGTGATCGTATCACCGGTATCACTGGGCCCCGTGCATGTGCCCCAGTCCCATTCGTTCATCTGACGTCGTTTCAGCCACACCGCATGTTCACCGCGTTGACCGACGTCAGGGCGTGTCCCGAGGGTTCGTAACGGGGCGGCGCGGGCATCCGCCGAACGGCGGCCCCAGCCATCAGATATCCGGGCATTCGACCCGGGCTGTGTGTGAATGGTGAAGGGTATGTGGAGATGGACGGGGAATTCCGCTAGCTATTCATCCCGGTCATTACTCCCTTACTCTTTTTGTTCTGCTTATTCCGTTATTTCTCTTGTTTGTCGTTACTTCCGGCAGGCCCGGGGAGCGCGGCTCTTCGCCGGTATCGTCGGGGGGTGTCGGAACAGCCCCGTGACAGCTCCGCTCCCACCCTCTTCACCTGGGAGTTCGCCAGCGATCCCTACCCCGCGTACGCCTGGCTACGCGAACACGCCCCGGTGCACCGGACCACGCTGCCCAGTGGTGTGGACGCCTGGCTGGTGACCCGTTACGCCGATGCCAGGAAGGCGCTGGCCGACCCGCGGCTGTCGAAGAACCCCCAGCGGCACAGTGCGGCGGCCCATGCCAAGGGCAAGGTGGGCATCCCGGGTGAGCGGCGTGCCGAACTGATGACACATCTGCTCAATATCGACCCTCCCGACCACACCCGGCTGCGGCGGCTGGTGTCGACGGCGTTCACCCCGCGCCGGGTCGCCGCGTTCGCCCCCCGGGTGCGGACGCTCACCGATCAGCTCATCGACGCCTTCGAAGGGAGGGGAGAGGCGGATCTCATCCATGAGTTCGCCTTCCCCCTCCCCATCTACGCCATCTGCGATCTGCTCGGGGTGCCGCGCGAGGACCAGGACGACTTCCGGGACTGGGCCGGCGCGATGATCCGGCACGGCGGCGGCCCGCGCGGCGGAGTGGCCCGCGCCGTGAAGCGGATCCGCGCGTATCTGGGCGAGCTGATCCACCGCAAGCGCCTGGAGCTCGCGGAGCGGGGTGAGGAAGAGGACGGGGAGGACCTGATCTCCGGCCTGATCCGGGCCAGCGACCACGGTGAGCACCTCACCGAGAACGAGGCCGCGGCCATGGCCTTCATCCTCTTGTTCGCCGGCTTCGAGACCACCGTGAACCTGATCGGTAACGGCGTCTATGCGCTGCTACGCCATCCGGAGCAGCGCGCCCTCCTGCAGCGGGCCCTGGAAGAAGGGGACGAGCGGCTGCTCGCCGCCGGGGTCGAGGAACTGCTGCGGTACGACGGGCCCGTGGAGATCGCCACCTGGCGGTTCGCCACCGAGCCGCTCACCCTGGCCGGGCAGCACATCGCGGAGGGGGAGCCGGTGCTGGTGGTGCTGGCCGCGGCCGACCGGGACCCCGAGCGGTTCGCGGAGCCGGACGTCCTCGATCTCACCCGCCGGGACAACCAGCACCTCGGCTACGGCCACGGCATCCACTACTGTCTGGGCGCCCCGCTGGCCCGCCTGGAGGCCCGGACCGCGATCGCCACCCTGCTGCGGCGGCTGCCCGGGCTGCGGCTCGCGGGGGATCCGGAGGATCTGCGGTGGCGCGGCGGGCTCATCATGCGCGGGCTGCGCACGCTCCCGGTGACCTGGAATTCCGCGGACGGCTGAGCCCCCCGGTGCGGGCGGCCGGGACCTCCAAGGCCCCTATGACCGGATATAGGTGACGAACGATCAGCCGGTGTGACCTCGGCGTGACCTGGGATACATCGCCTTGTGATGATCGAGTGCCCTCGCTATGTTCACCGGCAAACCTTGTCGCCATAGCGCCATAGCGCCATAGGAGAGGTCAATCGCATGCGTTCCGGTAATGGTCGACACCGTCGCCCCCGTCAGGCCCCGGCCATCATCGTCGCCGCGGGGGTCACGGGAGCGGGCCTCGCCATGCCCCTCTTCGGAGCGGCCGGCGCACAGGCCGCCCAGGCCACCACATGGGATCACGTCGCCGAGTGCGAGAGCGGCGGTATGTGGAGCGCCAACGAGGGCAACGGCTTCTACGGCGGGCTGCAGCTGACCCTCGACATGTGGAAGGAGTACGGCGGCACGGAGTACGCCCCGCGCCCCGACCTCGCCAGCCGCTCCCAGCAGATATCCGTCGCCGAGGCGATCCTCGGCGACCGCGGCCCCGACGCGTGGCCGAGCTGTGCGCTCGGCGCCGGGCTCACCGACGGCGGGGGCGCCCCCGACGTGGACCCCGGCGGGACAGCCACCCCGGAGGCGGGGACGGGCCGCGGCGGGGACGATACGGGGGACCGGGGTCGGGACGGCTCCTCCTCGGACGCGGACCGTTCGGGGACGTCCGGCGGCGCCGACAAGCCGGACGCGCCGGACGCGCCGGACGCGTCGGACGCGCCGGACGCGTCCGGGTCGGCCGAGGAGCCGGAGGCGCCCCACACCTCCAAGTCCCCCGACGGACTGGACGGCTCCGCCACGGACGGTCCTGCGTCGGACGGCCCCTCCGCGTCGGACGGCTCCTCCGCCTCGGACGGCTCGAAGGCGCCCTCGGCCGACCCCTCCGCCGACCCGACGCCCTCCGGCCGCCACCGCGGCGCCCCGGACGACGGGGAGCGGGCCGACGACGGCGATCCGGCGAGCGCGCGGCCCTCCGGCCGCCATGCCTCGCGCGACGCTTCGGACCGCGACGAGAGCTCCACGGACGACGATTACACTGTTCGCCCCGGTGACAGCCTGTCAGGCATCGCCGAGCACCAGAATGTGTCCCGGGGTTGGGAAGGGCTCTACGAATCCAACGAGGACCTCATCGGAACCGACCCCGATCTGATCATCCCTGGTCAGCGGCTTGATCTGACCATCAGGGAGCAGTGATTCGGGGGGAATTGCCCGATCTGGACCCGGTGAGACATACATCTCGTCACATCTTCCGGGCCGCACCTCGTGTCCGATCCCTCCTCACCCGGCCCTACCTGCGTCGATGTGGGCCGGGTGAGATCAATTACAGCCTCAATCACTGCCCTTGGGGTGTTTGAACGTTCTTGGAAGGTGTGTTTAACGTCTTTCCGCTCGCCACCGCGGGCACCGTCGATCGTCACGCCGAATCCTGCCGGCGGTCGGGGGGAAACCGACGCGTCAGCGCCGAAGGCAGGAGCGGGGGACCCAAGGTAGGTGCCGAATGGCCTGTGGACACGGGCTCGTCGGCTAGGGGTGAAGCCGGGAGCGGACCATCGCGACCGGCCGGGCAACTCACGTCCGAACCCGACAGCTCACCTCGTAGGCGTCGGTGAGGAAACGAACCAAAGATGCTCAAGTCCAACGGGAAGCACCGCCGCCCCTCCAAGGCCACCCGTATCGCCGCGCTCACCGGTCTCGCCGGTGCCGCCGTGGCGGCGCCGCTCATCGGGGCGACCTCCGCCTCCGCGGCCACCACCTCCCAGTGGGACCAGGTCGCGCAGTGCGAGTCCGGTGGCAACTGGTCGATCAACACCGGCAACGGCTACTACGGCGGCCTGCAGTTCTCGAGCTCCACCTGGGCCGCCTACGGCGGCACGGCCTATGCCTCCACCGCGGACAAGGCCAGCAAGGCCCAGCAGATCCAGATCGCCGAGAAGGTCCTCGGCAGCCAGGGCAAGGGCGCCTGGCCGGTCTGCGGCAAGGGCCTGACCTCCGGCGGCAGCCCGTCCGCCCCCTCCGCGCCCTCCGGCTCGCAGGGCCAGTCCTCGGCCACCACCAAGTCGGCCCCGGCCGCCCAGCCGGCCCAGCCGAAGGCGCAGCCGCACACCGCGCCCGAGCACGCCGCGCGGAACCAGACCCGTGGCCCGATCAAGAAGGGTGACGGCGAGTACAAGGTCAAGTCCGGCGACACCCTCGGCAAGATCGCCGAGGCCCACGACGTCAAGGGCGGCTGGAAGAAGCTCTTCGAGCTGAACAAGGACATCGTGGAGAAGGCCGACCTGATCTTCCCGGGCCAGCAGCTGCACCTCCGCTGAGCCACGACCACGACCTCGGTCACGGCCTCGGTCATGGCCACGGCTATGGCCTCGGTCACGGCCTCGGCCTGAGGACTCCCGCCGCGGGCTCCTCCCGAGGCCGACCCCCGAGAACGAGCCCCGGCCGGGCGCGCCGCCCCTGTGGCGCGCCCCGCCGGGGCTTTCCCCATGCACGGGAAATCTGGATTTCTGATCCGGAATATGGCTTTTTGTGTCACGCCCCTGTCTCGTGGGGCGGGCGAACGCGGGGCGCAGCCCTCCCGGCCCGTTAGGCTCGTGCTGCTACCGCAGACCCATACGAAGGAGAACCTCGTGCCGTCCATCGACGTCGTCGTAGCTCGCGAGATCCTCGACTCGCGAGGCAACCCCACGGTCGAGGTCGAGGTCGGCCTCGACGACGGCAGCACCGGCCGTGCCGCCGTCCCCTCCGGCGCCTCCACCGGTGCCTTCGAGGCCCTCGAGCTCCGTGACGGCGACAAGAACCGCTACAACGGCAAGGGCGTGGAGAAGGCCGTCCTCGCCGTGATCGAGCAGATCGGCCCCGAGCTGGTCGGCTATGACGCGACCGAGCAGCGGCTGATCGACCAGGCGATGTTCGACCTGGACGCCACCCCGGACAAGTCCTCGCTCGGTGCCAACGCGATCCTCGGCGTCTCCCTCGCCGTCGCGCACGCCGCCTCCGAGGCGTCCGACCTCCCGCTCTTCCGTTACCTCGGCGGCCCGAACGCCCATCTGCTGCCGGTGCCGATGATGAACATCCTCAACGGCGGGTCGCACGCCGACTCCAATGTGGACATCCAGGAGTTCATGATCGCTCCCGTGGGCGCGGAGTCCTTCTCCGAGGCCCTGCGCTGGGGCGCCGAGGTGTACCACACGCTGAAGTCCGTGCTGAAGGAGCGCGGCCTGTCCACCGGCCTCGGCGACGAGGGCGGCTTCGCGCCGAACCTCGGCTCCAACCGCGAGGCCCTCGACCTGATCGTCGAGGCGATCAAGAAGGCCGGCTACCAGCCGGGCCAGGACATCGCGCTCGCGCTGGACGTCGCCGCCTCCGAGTTCTACAAGGACGGCACCTACCAGTTCGAGGGCCAGTCCCGCTCCGCCGCCGAGATGACCTCGTACTACGCCGAGCTGGTCGCCGCGTACCCGCTGGTCTCCATCGAGGACCCGCTGAACGAGGAGGACTGGGAGGGCTGGAAGACCATCACCGAGCAGCTCGGTGACAAGGTCCAGCTGGTCGGTGACGACCTCTTCGTCACCAACCCCGAGCGGCTGTCCCGCGGCATCGACAGCGACACCGCCAACGCCCTGCTGGTCAAGGTCAACCAGATCGGCTCGCTGACCGAGACCCTCGACGCGGTCGAGCTGGCCCAGCGCAACGGCTACAAGTGCATGATGTCGCACCGCTCCGGTGAGACCGAGGACGTCACCATCGCCGACCTGGCCGTCGCCACCAACTGCGGCCAGATCAAGACCGGCGCCCCGGCCCGCTCCGAGCGGGTGGCCAAGTACAACCAGCTGCTGCGCATCGAGGAGATCCTCGACGACGCCGCGGTGTACGCGGGCCGTTCCGCCTTCCCGCGCTTCAAGGGCTGAGCGGACACGTCTGACGGCTGTCCCCGGCCGCGGTCCCGTACCGTGGCCGGGGACGGCGTCGCTCGACGGCGTTACCCAAGCGAAGTCACCACCGGGGAGGCGACGTGCCGGCGGATCGGGAACGGTTCTCCACCGCGACCAGGCTCAAGGCGCTCGGCGAGCACGCCGCCGCCCGGGTCTACCGCGTGCGCACCAAGCGCCGCCGCGGCCGGCTGACCGGCCGGGCGGCCCTGCTCGCGCTGGTCGTCTGCTCCCTCGTCGTGGCGCTCGCCTATCCGATGCGGCAGTACATCTCCCAGCGCTCCGACATCGCCGAGCAGCGGCGCGAGGCCCAGCGGGCCCGCGAGGACGTGAAGAAGCTGCGGGAGCGGAAGGCCCGGCTGCGCGACCCCGCCTACACCGAGCAGCAGGCCCGGGAGCGGCTGCACTTCCTGATGCCGGGGGAGACCGGCTACAGCGTGGTGGACGGCGGCGGCTCCACCGAGCGCTCCACCGACCGGGGCGCGGCCGGCCGCCCCTGGTACACCAACCTCTGGGACGCCGTGGACACGGCGGACGCGGCGGGGGCGGGCAGCGCGCGCCGCTGAGGCGCCGCGCTCCGGCCGCCGACCGCACCCGGCGTTCGAATCGAAACGAAGAAGAAGAGCTTTCCCACTCATGGATACGCCCCCGCCCCAGAC
>NZ_JAEEAP010000192.1 GCF_016103465.1 Streptomyces sabulosicollis | reverse complement strand
ACCCCTACGAGGAGCTGAGCCCGGAGCAGCTGCGCCCCGGGTCCGGGACGCCCCCGTCCGAGGAGCCCCGTTCCGCCGGGCCCCGTGCGGCCGCGCCCCCTTCCGCGGCGCCGAAGCGCCCCGGGGGGCCCGATGAGCAGGACTACCGCACCGAGCAGTTCTCCTTCGTCGAGGAGGAGGACGCCGACTCCGACGACGTCATCGACTGGCTGAAGTTCGCCGAGACCCGCTCCGAGCGCCGTGACGAACGCCGCCGTAAGGGCCGCAACCGCCTCGTCGCGCTCGTCGTGGTCCTGGTCCTCGCCGCGGCGGGCGGGGTCGGCTACCTCTGGTACGCGGGCAAGCTCCCCGGGCTGTCCGACGACGCCCAGGACCAGGCGGCCGCGGGCGGGCCGCAGAAGCGCGATGTGATCGTCGTCCATCTGCGCGAGACCAAGGGCGGCCGCACCTCCACGGCCCTGCTGGTGGACAACGAGACCACCAAGAAGGGCACCACCGTCCTGCTGCCGAACTCGCTGTCCGTCTCCACCGAGGACGGCGCCTCCACCACGCTCGGCAAGTCGGTGACCGACGAGGGCTCGGACTCCACCAGGGACTCCCTGAGCGCCCTGCTGGGGTCGAAGATCCAGGGCACCTGGCGGCTGGACACGCCGTATCTGGAGAACCTCGTCGAGCTGGTCGGCGGGATCACCCTCGACACCGACGCGACCGTCCCCAGTCCCCAGAAGGGCGAGGATCCCCTGGTCAAGCGGGGCAAGGACCAGGTGGTGAGCGGCCAGGCCGCCGTGGCGTACGCCACCTACCGCGCGCCCGGCGAGGCACAGACCCAGCAGCTCGCGCGGTTCGGGCAGGTCATGCACGCGGCGCTGAAGAAGCTCTCCAGCGACGCGAAGGGCGCCACCAGCACCGTGGAGTCGCTGGCCCAGATCCCCGACCCGTCGCTGTCCGAGCAGCAGCTGGGCGCGTCGCTGGCGAAGCTGGCCGAGCAGGCCAAGAGCGGCGCGTACGACACCGCGATGCTGCCGGTCCAGCCGGACGGGACGCTCAGCAGCCAGGCCACCGACCACGTGGTCAAGGACATCCTGGGCGGCACGGTCAAGAACGGCGACAAGAACACCGCGCCCCGGGTCAGCGTGACCAACGCCGGAGGCCCTGAGGACGCGTCGAGCACCGCGCGGGTGGCGCTGGTCAACGGCGGCTTCACCGTCGTCACGGCCACCGAGGGCGGCGCCGCGCGGTCGGCCTCGCGGGTGACCTACGCGGACGCTTCCCAGGCGGGCCAGGCCAAGGAGGTCGCCAAGACGCTCGGGCTGCCCGGTTCGGCGGTGCGGAAGGGCAAGGGCGCGGCCAACGCGGACATCACGGTCCTGCTGGGCCCGGACTACGACGCCACGGGCTGAGCCGTCTGCGACGCCACGGGCTGAGCCGTCTACGACGCCACGGGCTGAGCCGTCCGGGCGGCCGTTCCTCGGCCGCCCGGCGTGACGGTGGGCCGTGAGACCCTGGGGGGAGCCAGACCTTCGAGGTACCACCGACCGAAAGCCTTGCCTGTGACCGCCACGGACCGCTCCCTCGAGCTCATCAACGCCGCCGCCCAGGCGGCCGCCGACAAGCTCGCGCACGACATCATCGCGTACGACGTCAGCGACGTGCTCTCCATCACCGATGCCTTCCTGCTGGCCTCGGCGCCCAACGACCGCCAGGTCAAGTCGATCGTCGACGAGATCGAGGAGCGGCTGAACAAGGACCTGGGCGCCAAGCCGGTGCGCCGTGAGGGCGACCGCGAGGCCCGCTGGGTGCTGCTGGACTACGTGGACATCGTGGTGCACGTCCAGCACAGCGAGGAGCGGGTGTTCTACGCCCTGGAGCGGCTCTGGAAGGACTGCCCGCAGCTGGAGCTCCCGGCGGACGCCGAGGCCACCCGCGGCAAGGCACAGGAGTACGCGCAGGCGCAGGCCGCGGACGGCGGCGTGGGCGGTGAGCTGAGCTGAACGGCACCCAAGGCGCCCGCGGCCGCCGCATCGTCCTGTGGCGCCACGGCCAGACGGCCTGGAACATAGAGCGCCGCTTCCAGGGCTCCCTGGACATCGAGCTGACCGACACCGGTGTCGCGCAGGCCCACCGCGCGGCCCGGCTGCTGGCCGCCCTGAAGCCGGACGCGATCATCGCCTCCGATCTGAAGCGGGCGGCGGCCACGGCCGCCGAGCTGTCCACCGTCACGGGGCTGTCGGTCGCGCATGACGCCGCCCTGCGGGAGACCTACGCGGGCGCGTGGCAGGGGCTGACCCACGAGGAGATCGTCGAGCGCTTCGGCGCGGAGTACGCGGCGTGGAAGCGCGGGGAGCCGGTCCGGCGCGGCGGCGGTGAGCTGGAGACCGAGGTCGCCGACCGGGCGGCGCCGGTGGTGCTGGAGAGCGCCGACAAGCTGCCGGACGGCGGCACGCTCGTGGTGGTCAGCCACGGCGGCACGATCCGCACCACCATCGGCCGGCTGCTCGGTCTGGAGCCCCGGACCTGGGAGGCGCTGGGCGGGCTGTCCAACTGCTGCTGGTCCGTTCTGGGCGAGGGTATGCGGGGCTGGCGGCTCCTGGAGCACAACGCCGGATCGCTGCCCGAGCCGGTGCTCGGCGACGACGACTGAGCGGATTTCCTTTTCCGGCAGGTCACCGGCTATGCTCCTTCTCGTTCGAAGCGCTCCGGCGCGGAGAAGAGCGGGGCTATAGCTCAGTTGGTAGAGCGCCTGCATGGCATGCAGGAGGTCAGGAGTTCAATTCTCCTTAGCTCCACAGGACCTGGATCCCGTCTCCCTCACAGGGAGGCGGGATCGCTGCTTTCCGCGCCGCTTCCGGCGGACCCGTCGGCGGAACTGTCGGCCGCGGCCCTTTCCGCCCGCAGCACGGAGAGCGGCTGGGCGTGCATCGTGCAGCCGATCAGCGGGTCGTGGAGGGCGCGCAGCCGCCGCACATGGTCGCGGCTCTCCTCGTCACAGGGGGTGTAGACCACGATCCGGGTCTCCGGCACCCCGCTGACCTGCATCGAGGTCGAGGTCAGCCGGATCTCGCCGACCGAGGCGTGCCGCACCACCTTGATCCGGGAACCCGGCGGCGCCACGTCCCCGCTCTGCCACAGCCGGGCGAAGTCGTCGCTGGCCTCCAGCAGCCGGGCGATGAAGTCCTCCCAGGCGGGCTCGCCCACATGGCGTCCGTACCCGCCGCGCAGCGTGGCCACCAGAAGCGGCAGCTCCTCGTCGAGGTTCACATAGGGGGCACAGCAGCGGCGGGCCACGAACAGCTGCCACAGGGCGTTCCGCTCGGAGGCGGGGACGAGCAGCATCGACGGGAACAGGCCGCCGTACGCGGCATTGCCGGCCAGGACGTCGTAGCGGGCGTTGTAGACCACCGCGGGGAGCGGGTCGAGCGCGTCGATGATGCCCTGGACCTCCGGGCTCACGCTGCCCGGCTCGCGCTCCCGGCCAGGCACGTACGGCACCTCGGCCAGGTGGTAGAGGTGCTCGCGCTCGGTCCGGTCCAGCCGCAGGGTGCGCGCGACCGCGTCCAGCACCTGCACGCTGGCGTTGATCGGGCGGCCCTGCTCCAGCCAGGTGTACCAGGTCACGCCGACGCCGGAGAGCTGGGCGACCTCCTCGCGGCGCAGCCCCGGGGTGCGCCGCCGCAGACCGGGCGCCATGCCCACGTCGGCTGGGGTCACCCGGGCGCGGCGGCTGCGCAGGAAGGCGGCCAGCTCGGGCCGTCTGCGCCGCGTGTTCGCGGTCATCGTCGCTCCCCCCGTCGAGCCGTACGGTGCCATGCTCCCGGGGGCGGCGGGCGGCTGCCAGGTGCTGCCACTACCAGCATCGGCGGGCTCTCGTTACCGGTACCGGCCCGGCCACAGGCTCGGCCCATGAGACACACCATCCCGACCACCCTTCCTCCCACCGGAGACCTCGGTGGATCCAGTAAAAGCGAGACCACTGACAACCGCGCCGATGACGGCCCGACTGCCGACAGCCGGGCCGCGCGGCGGCCTCCGCGCCCCGGCTGGCTGCTCGCGATCGTCCTCACCGGCCAGCTCATGGCCGTCCTCGACGTCTTCATCGTCAATATCGCCGCCCCGACCGTCCGCGCCGATCTGCACGCCTCCGGCGCCGGGCTGCAGCTCGTCATCGCGGGCTACACCATCTCCTACGCCGTGCTGCTGATCACCGGCGCGCGGCTGGGCGCCCTGATCGGCCACCGGCGGATGTTCCTGACCGGGCTCGCGGTCTTCACCGGCGCCTCGCTCGCCTGCGGGCTCGCCGCCGCCACCGGGCAGCTGATCACCTTCCGGTTCGTCCAGGGCGCGGGTGCCGCGCTGATGCTGCCGCAGGTGCTGAGCCTGATCCAGCGGACGTTCACGGGCGGTTCGCGGGCGCGGGCGCTGGGCGCGTACGCCGCGGTACTGGCCTCCGGCGCCGCCGGCGGGCAGATCCTGGGCGGGCTGCTGGTCCAGGCCGATCTGCTCGGCTCGGGCTGGCGCCCGGTCTTCCTGGTGAACGTGCCGATCGGGCTCGCGCTGCTGGCCCTCGGCCCGCGGCTGCTGCACGACCCGGCCGAGCCCCCGCGCCCTGCCCGGGCCCCGCGCCCTGCCCCGGCGCCACACTCTGCCCGGGCGCCACGCCACCGCGAGGAGGGCGCGGGCGCCCGCCGGAGCGGCCTTGACCTGCCCGGACTGGTGCTGCTCGCGGCGGCCGTGCTGCTGTTCACCGTGCCGCTGGTGCTCGGGCAGGAGCGGGGCTGGCCGCTGTGGTGCTGGCTCGCCCTGGGGCTGAGCGCGGTCCTCGTGGCGCTCTTCGCCGCGTACGAGACCCGGCTGGCCCGGCGCGGCGGTGCGCCGCTGATCTCACCGCGGGTGGCTCGGGCGCCGGGAATGCCGCTCGCGGTGCTCCGTATCGCGCTGGGCATGGCGGCCAACGCGGGTTTCCTGTTCGCCATGACCCTGCATGTCCAGGGCGGGCTCGGCTACGGCCCGCTGCGGGCGGGGCTGACGTTCGTCCCCACGGCGGTCGCGTTCGGCGTCGTGGGCCTCAACTGGCAGCGGCTGCCCGCGCGCTGGCACTCCGCCACCGTCCCGGGCGGATTCCTGCTGGCGGCCGTCTCGTTCGCCGGGGCCGGTCTGGCCCTGCGCGACGGCACGGACGGCGGCCCGTGGCTCCTCGTCGCCCTTACGGCTTCCGGCGCGGGGCTCTCGTCGGCCTACAGCCCCCTGCTCACGCGGACGTTGGCGACCGTAAGGCAGCAGGACGCGGCGGACGCCAGCGGGGTGCTGGTGACGGCGGCTCAACTCGGCCTGCTCACCGGCGTCGCGGTCTTCGGGGCGGTGTTCCTGGGCGCTGCGGACGATACGGTGCCCAGTGCGGGTGCCTCCGCGGACGCCCTGTGGGTGACCTGCGTCGCCCTGGCCGGGGCCGCGCTGTGCGGAGCGCTGATGAGTCTGGTGAGACGAGTGGGGAATCTCCGCTGACCTGCGCGTCGTCCCGTGGCAGAATCGGACGGCCGGAGGGGGATGGGGCCGACACGTCCGATGGGGAGGGCAGGTGGGATGCGGACCAGCATCCTCGACGCGATCGAGGACCCGTCCCGCAGGGCACGAGCGGGCATCGTGTGCCCGTCCTGCGGCTCCGGACACGTGGCCCAGGTACTCGGTGACAACGGCGGTGTTTCCTACGTGTGTACGGCCTGCGGCCATAGCTGGAGCTGAGTGAGATGGGAGCCCACAGCCGGAAGTGCGACTGGTGCGGCACCGGCACACCGATCGTCCGCGACATGGAGCCGCTCAACTCCGACTACCAGTACTGGTGTGCGGAGTGCGCGCGGGCGCTGATCATCAGGGGCGATCCCATCGAGACCTACCGCGAGCTCGAGGGGGAGCCGATCTACGGTCGGCTCCTCGACGAGCACTGCACGCTGAAGCGTTTCTATTCGTTCGCGACGGCGTAACGGGGATCCGCTCCGGCCTCCGGGTAATCGATTTGGCGGAAGGCCGGGGCGTCCGTGTAATGTAGGCGTCGCCGCCGGGGAAACCGGGCGGAGCAAGACCTGGGGCTATAGCTCAGTTGGTAGAGCGCCTGCATGGCATGCAGGAGGTCAGGAGTTCAATTCTCCTTAGCTCCACATCAAGGAGGCGGGTCGCCCGTAAGGGCGGTCCGCCTTTCGCGTTCGTGGTGACGAGGGTCACCACCTCCGTGCGGCCCGTCGGCGCCCTGCGGTAACCTGGGCCCATGCGTGCCGTACGCCTTCTGCTTAGCGGGCCGCGCTGATCCCGACCGAGTACAGCTCCGGTCGGCATCAGCGCGGCGTCCCCTCCTGTGCGAGGGGTCTTTTTGTTTCGGGAAGCAGGGATCCGCTGCGTTGCCGCAGGCAGAGACGACCGATGGAGCTTTGAGGACCATGAGCGAGACCAATGCCGCGGCCGAGGTGGCCGCGCCGCACCGCTACACGGCCGCCCTGGCCGCCGACATCGAAGCCCGCTGGCAGGACTTCTGGGACGCGCACGGCACGTATGAGGCGCCCAACCCGAGCGGCGACCTGGCCGGCGACGCCGAGGCCGCCGCCCGGCCCAAGAAGTTCGTCATGGACATGTTCCCGTATCCGTCGGGCGCGGGACTGCACGTGGGCCATCCGCTGGGCTACATCGCCACCGATGTGTTCGCCCGCTACCACCGCATGACGGGCCACAACGTCCTGCACACCCTGGGCTTCGACGCCTTCGGCCTGCCCGCCGAGCAGTACGCGGTGCAGACCGGCACCCACCCGCGGGTCAGCACCGAGGCCAACATCGAGAACATGCGGCGGCAGCTGCGCCGGCTGGGCCTGGGCCACGACAGGCGCCGCTCGTTCGCGACGATCGACCCGGACTACTACAAGTGGACCCAGTGGATCTTCCTGCAGATCTTCAACTCCTGGTACGACCCCGAGGCCAAGCGGGCGCGCCCCATCGACACCCTGGTCGAGCGGTTCGCCACCGGTGAGCGCCCGACCCCCGACGGCCGCCCCTGGGCCGAGCTGACCGAGTCCGAGCGCGCCGACATCCTGGGCGAGTACCGCCTGGCCTACGCCTCGGACGCGCCCGTCAACTGGTGCCCGGGCCTGGGCACCGTGCTGGCCAACGAGGAGGTCACCGCGGACGGCCGCTCCGAGCGCGGCAACTTCCCGGTCTTCAAGGCCAAGCTGCGCCAGTGGAACATGCGCATCACCGCCTACGCCGACCGGCTGCTGGACGACCTGGACGAGCTGGACTGGCCCGAGGCCATCAAGCTGCAGCAGCGCAACTGGATCGGCCGCAGCGAGGGCGCCCGGGTCGACTTCCCGGTGGCCGAGCACCCCGACGCCAAGATCACGATCTTCACCACCCGCCAGGACACCCTGTTCGGCGCCACCTACATGGTCCTGGCGCCCGAGCACGGCCTGGTGGACGAGATCGTCCCGGCCGCCTGGCCGGAGGGCACCCACGATGTCTGGACCGGCGGCCACGCCACCCCGGCCCAGGCCGTCGACGCCTACCGCAAGCAGGCCGCGGCCAAGTCCGACGTCGAGCGGCAGGCCGAGGTCAAGGAGAAGACCGGCGTCTTCACCGGTGCGTACGCCGTCAACCCGGTCAGCGGCGAGCGGGTTCCGGTCTTCATCGCCGACTACGTCCTGATGGGTTACGGCACCGGCGCGATCATGGCCGTCCCGGCCCACGACAGCCGTGACTTCGCCTTCGCCCGCGCCTTCGAGCTGCCCGTGCGCTGTGTCGTCGAGCCCTCGGACGACCGCGGCACCGACCCGTCCACCTGGGACGACGCCTTCGTCTCGTACGACGCGAAGATCGTCAACTCGACGGGGGAGTCCGTATCGCTGGACGGGCTGGGCGTCGTCGAGGCCAAGGCGCGCATCACCGAGTGGCTGGAGTCCCGCTCCATCGGCGAGGGCACCGTCAACTACCGGCTGCGCGACTGGCTGTTCAGCCGGCAGCGCTACTGGGGCGAGCCCTTCCCGATCGTCTACGACGAGGAGGGTGTGGCCCACGCCCTGCCCGAGTCGATGCTGCCCCTGGAGCTGCCCGAGGTCGAGGACTACTCGCCGCGCACCTTCGACCCGGACGACTCCGACACCTCCCCGGAGACCCCGCTGTCCCGGAACGAGGAGTGGGTCAACGTGGTGCTGGACCTGGGTGACGGCCGCGGGCCGCGGCCGTTCCGCCGCGAGACCAACACCATGCCCAACTGGGCCGGGTCCTGCTGGTACGAGCTGCGCTACCTGGACCCGCACAACAGCGAGCGGCTGGTCGACCCCGAGGCCGAGCGCTACTGGATGGGGCCGCGCGAGGGGCAGCCGCACGGCGGCGTCGACCTGTACGTGGGCGGCGCCGAGCACGCGGTGCTGCATCTGCTGTACGCCCGGTTCTGGTCCAAGGTGCTGTTCGACCTGGGGCACGTCTCCTCGGCCGAGCCGTTCCACAAGCTGTACAACCAGGGCATGATCCAGGCGTATGTCTACCGGGACAGCCGCGGTATCGCCGTCCCGGCCGCCGAGGTCGAGGAGCGGGACGGCGCCTACTGGTACCAGGGCGAGAAGGTCACCCGGCTGCTGGGCAAGATGGGCAAGTCCCTGAAGAACGCCGTCACGCCGGACGAGATCTGCGCCGAGTACGGGGCCGACACGCTGCGGCTGTACGAGATGGCCATGGGGCCGCTGGACGTCTCACGGCCCTGGGACACCCGCGCGGTCGTCGGCCAGTACCGGCTGCTGCAGCGGCTGTGGCGCAATGTCGTCGACGAGAGCACCGGAGAGGTCACCGTCGTCGACACCGAGCCCGACGAGGCGACGCTGCGCGCCCTGCACAAGGCGATCGACGGCGTCCGGCAGGACATGGAGGGCCTGCGCTTCAACACCGCCATCGCCAAGATCACCGAGCTGAACAACCACGTCACCAAGGTGCGCGAGGTGCCCCGCTCGGTGGCCGAGGGGCTGGTGCTGCTGATCGCGCCGCTGGCCCCGCATGTCGCCGAGGAGCTGTGGCGCAGGCTGGGCCACTCCGGATCGGTCGTCCACGAGCCCTTCCCGGTCGCCGATCCGGAGTACGTCGTGGACGAGACCGTCACCTGTGTGGTGCAGGTCAAGGGCAAGGTCAAGGCCCGGCTGGAGGTCGCGCCCTCGGTCTCGGACGAGGAGCTGGAGGCGCTGGCCCTGGGCGACCCGGCGGTCGTGGCGGCGCTGGACGGCGCGGGCATCCGTAAGGTCATCGTGCGTGCGCCGAAGCTGGTGAACATCGTTCCGGCCTGATCGGGGTCCGCTCCGCTGCGCGGGCGGGTTGGGGGTTCGTCAGGAACCTCTGACCCGCCCGACGCGTTTACGCTGAGAGGACGACCGCCACCGTGCCGTGACCGCCGCCCCAAGGAGCGCACATGGAAGCCATCTGGATCCTGTTGCTGCTTTTCGTCCTGATCATGCTGGCGGGGGTCTACGGGGCCGTTCGCGCGGTCAGGGCGGCCAAGCGCGGTATCGACCGCACCGTCCACCAGGCCCGCGTCACGGTGGAGGAGACCAGACTCCGGGCCCGGCAGATCGCCCAGCCGGGCGCGGCCGGTGAGCTCGCCCAGCTGCGGCTCTCCCTGCGCGGCTCGATGCGCGCCACCGGGCAGGCACTGCAGGCGGCCGCCCCGCAAGACCGGTCCCTCTCGGAGTCGTTGGGCCTGTTCCAGCGGCTGAGCGCCCATGCCCAGGACCTGGAAGCGGATCTGAAGCGGCTGGAGCAGGAGCCCGACAGATCCCGTATCGCGGCCCTGCTGCCCGAGATGCGGGAGCGTACGCAGCGGATCACCCACTCGGCCGATTCGCTGCGCTGGGCGGTGCAGGAGCGCACGCAGCGGCTCGCGCACGACGATCTGGACTCGCTGGGCCGCGAGATCGAGATGGAGGCCGGAGCGCTGCGGCACTGGACGGCGGCGGAGCCGGAGGAGCCGTGGACGGCGGGGGAGGCGGGGCCTCGGACGGAGCCCGGGGCGGGGGCGCGGCCTGGCCCCGAGGCGGGCCAGGAGCCGGAGCCGCCCCGGCCGCCGCTCGGGGCGAGGCCCAAGACGGAGCCCCAGGCGTGGCAGAAGCCGTGGCAGAAGTCCCCCCGTCCCGAGAACACGGCCTGAGACCCCGGAACGAACCCGGTCTGAGAACAGGATCTGAGTCACGTCTGAACAGGGCATGATCGGCAAGGCAATTGATCATCCGGTGGGGTCGCGCTGTCGGCGGGCGTCATCCCCCGATAACCTCCCAGTCATGTCCCGCCATGTCGCGATCGTGACCGATTCCACGGCGTACTTGCCGCCGGATGCGATGGAGCGGCACCGCATCACCGCCGTGCCGCTCACGGTGGTGCTCGGAGACCGGGCCCTGGAGGAGGGCACCGAGATCTCGGCCCGGTCCCTCGCGCAGGCGCTGCAGAAGCGGAAGCCGGTGACGACGTCCCGGCCCAGCCCGGAGATGTTCGCGGCCGCCTACCGGGCCGCCGCCGAGGAGGGCGCGACGGGCATCGTCTCCCTGCATCTGTCGGCCGAGTTCTCCGGCACCTACGACGCGGCGGTGCTCGCGGCGCAGGACGCGCCCGTTCCGGTGCGGGTGGTGGACAGCGGCATGGTCGCGATGGCGCTCGGCTTCTGCGCGCTGGCGGCGGCCCAGACGGCGGAGGGCGGCGGCACGCTGGACGAGGCCGTGGCGGCGGCGGAGAAACGGGCCGACGGCACCGCCGCCTACTTCTACGTCGACACCCTCGACTATCTGCGGCGTGGCGGCCGCATCGGCGCGGCCCAGGCCCTGCTCGGCTCGGCGCTCGCGGTCAAACCGCTGCTCCAGCTGGACGAGGGGCGGATCGAACTGCGGGAGAAGGTCCGCACCGCCTCGAAGGCCATCGCCCGGCTCGAGGAGATCGTGGTCGAACGGGCCGGCCGGAGCCCGGTGGACATCGCGGTCCAGCACCTGGCGGCGGGCGAACGGGCGGCGGCGCTCGCGGAGCGGCTGCGGGAGCGGGTGCCGGGGCTGGCGGAGCTGTACGTGAGCGAGGTGGGCGCGGTGATCGGGGCGCACACCGGGCCGGGGCTGCTGGGGGCGGTGGTCTCTCCGCGGTAGCGGAGGGTGGAGGGCGCTCCTCACCCGACGGAGTGGCGGAGTTGTCCACAACGCGGGGGTTATCCCCGGAAATTGATGCGGGTCGGCGCGATCGGCCGAGTGTGTCTACCGTCAGGTGGCATGAGGTCACGATCACGCACAGTAACCACGGGCCCGGGGCGCGGCCGCCATCGCGACGGCGGCGCGGGCCGCCGCCCCCGCCCGCCGTCCGGCACGGGCTTGGTCAGCGCCGGAAGCCGCCTCCGCCGAGCCCACCGCCAGACGCACCCCGCCACCTCGTCACGCGCGAGCCGCGCGGCGGCACTGTTCGCCGCGTCACCGGCGTCACCGGCGTCACCAGAGTCCCCGGCGGCACTGGAGTCCCCGGCGTTCCCGGCGGTGCTGGAGTCCCCGGCGTCACCGGCGTCACCGGCGTCACCGGCGTCACCGGAGTCCCCGGTCGCGGTCGGGTCCGTCGCCCTGGGCAGCCGGGACGGACCGAAGGGCAGCGCGGGGCCGACTGAGAAGGCGGAGGAGGTGCGGAACGAGGAGCCGCCTGGGGCCGGGGCGGAGAGGGCGGACCCATCCGAAAACGCTCCGCTGCGCAGACGCGACCGGGCAGGGCTGGCCCTGCGCGAACGACTGCCGGTGTGGCTTCAGCTGCGCTGCGGCATGGAGCTGAAGACGGTCGCCGCCCTGGCGGTCGCCCTGCTCACGGCGGTGGCCTTCGCGGCCTACCACTTCTGGACCGGCCGCCCCCAGACCGTGCGCGCCCCGGACCCGGAGCCCCCGCGCGCCGCACCCGCCGAACCCGGGCCGCGGCCCGGCGGGCGGCTCACCGCGTCCGGCGGCGGCCGGACGGTCGTGGTGGATGTGACGGGCAAGGTCCGCCGCCCCGGCCTGCGCGAACTGCCGCCCGGGTCGAGGGTCGCCGACGCGCTGGAAGCGGCGGGCGGAGTACGGGCGGGCGCCGACCTGCGCGGGCTGAACCGGGCCCGCCCGCTGGTGGACGGGGAACAGATCGTGGTCGGCTCCCCCGTGGGCGCACAGCCCGCACCGGGCGCGGCAGCCGGTGGCTCGATCGCGCCCCACGCACCCGACCCGCCCAACGCACTCAACTCGCCCAGCGGGCCCGCCGCACCGGCCGGAGCGGGGGCACCCGGCGGCTCGGTCAGCCTCAACTCCGCTACCGCCGAACAGCTCGACACCCTCCCGGGGGTCGGCCCCGTCCTGGCCCGGCACATCATCGACTACCGCACCCAGCACGGAGGTTTCCGCTCCATCGACGAACTCCGCGAGGTCAACGGCATCGGTGAGCGCCGGTTCGCCGACCTGCGCCCGCTGGTCCAGCCATGACGTCCACGCGGCCCGCGCGCACCCGCGCCCCGGTCCATGCGGCGGCCGCCTCCCCGCGAGGCGCGTCACACCCACGCCAGGAGGGGCCGCCCGACCTCCGTCTCGTACCCCCGGCCCTGGCCGCCTGGGCAGCCGCAGCGCTGGCCCTGGACGCACCGCCCCTGATGGTGGTCCTCGCCTGCGCAGCGGCCACCCTCGCGGCGGCGGCCCTGCTCGTCCGGGCCCGCCGCCGAGCCCCGGCATCGGCCGTCCGACGGCACGGCACGGCCCGCCCCCGACGCGGGCCCGAGGCGCCCGCACCGGCTCCGCCTCGGGACGGCCGGGGCGCGCCCGAGCCCACCGCCTCGCGGGCTCACGGCGCCGTGCCTCGGCAGCGGCGGCGCACGCCGGATGCCGGACGGTCGCCCAATGCCGCGCCTGGGCCCCGCGGGGACAGCCACAACGTCCCGGCCGCGCAGGTCACGTCGCCGCCGCACACCGGCGTGTGCCCTGGGGGCCGTACGGCAGGGGCGGTCGCCGGGCCGTCGCCGGCTGCCCTGCCCAGGAACCGCGGGCGGCCGGGCCCCGGTGGGAGCCGCAACGCATCGGGGGAGCAAGCCACTTCACCGCGGCGTGCCCTCGCCTGGCGTGCCGTCGCCTGGCGTGGGCGCCGTAGGGCAGGAGCGGTGGCCGCGGTGCTGCTGTGCGGGGCCGCCGCGGGCGCGGTCGCCGGGCTGCACGGGGCGGACGTGCGCCGTGGCCCCGTGTCCGCCCTGGCCCGGGAGTACGCCGAGGCCACCGCCGAGGTGACCGTCACGGGGGACCCACGGCTCACCCGGCCACGGGTGCGGGGCGCGGCGCTCGCCCCCGCGTCGGTGGTCCTGGAGGTCGAGGCCGACCGGGTCACCGGCCCCGACGGCACCACGGCCACCACCCGTACGCCGGTCCTGCTCATGGTCCACCCCAGGTCCGGCAAGGAGCGGACGGCCTGGCTCGGGCTGTTGCCGTCCACACGGCTGCGCGTCCACGGCCGTCTGGCGCCACCGCTGCGCGACGGGGACCGTATGGCGGCCGTGGTACGTGTGAGCGGCGGGCCCCCGAAGGCCACGGGCCCGCCCAGTGCGGTCCAGCGGCTGGCCGGGCGGTTGCGCGCCGGGCTGCGCACCGCGACCGGCGGACTCTCCCCGGACGCGCGGGCGCTGCTTCCGGCGCTGGTCGTGGGGGACACCTCACGGGTGCCGCCCGAGCTGGACGAGGCGTTCCGGGCCACGGACATGCTGCACCTCATGGCCGTCTCCGGCAGCAATCTGACACTGGTGCTCGCCCTGCTCACGGGACCGCCGCAGCTGGCCGGGCGGGCGGAGCGACGCGGTCTCGCGGGCGCGCTCGGCATCCGGCTGCGGACCACCGCCCTCCTCGGCGGCGGGCTCACGCTCGCCTTCGTCATCGTCTGCAGACCCGAGCCGAGTGTGCTGCGTGCCGCCGCCTGCGGGCTGATCACCTTGCTCGCCCTCGGCACCGGCCGCCGCCGCTCCCTGCTCCCGGCCCTGGCCGCGGCCGTCCTCGCGCTGGTGCTCTACGACCCCTGGCTGGCCCGGAGCTACGGCTTCCTCCTCTCCGTGCTGGCCACCGGAGCCCTGCTCACCATCGCACCCGGATGGAGCGCGGCCTTCCAGCGCCATGGCGTGCCGCCCCGGGTGGCCGAGGCGCTGGCGGCCGCCGCCGCGGCCCAGGCGGTCTGCGCACCGGTCGTCGTGGTGATGGCCGCGCGAGTGAGCCTGGTGGCCATCCCGTGCAACCTCATCGCCGAGGTGGCGGTGGCCCCCGCCACCACCCTTGGCTTCGCCGCGCTCGCTGCGGCCGCCGTCGCACCCCCGCTCGCCCCGTGGATCGCCTGGCCGGCGGGCTGGCCCGCCGAGTGGATCGCCCAGGTGGCCCGCACCGGCGCGGCGCTGCCCGGGGCCGAGGCGGACTGGCCGGACGGCCCGCCCGGCGCGCTCCTGCTGGCCGCCGTGACCTTGGCCGTGGTCCTCGCGGGCCGCCGGCTGCTGCGCCACCGCCTGCTGTGCGCCGTATGCGCACTGCTGGTGCTGCTGGCCGTGGTGCGCCCGGCGCCCCTGGCCCGGGTCATCACCGGCTGGCCACCGCCCGGTTGGCGGATGGTGGCATGCGATGTGGGCCAGGGCGACGCCCTGGTCCTGGCCGCCGGTCCTGGCACGGCCGTCGTCGTGGACACCGGCCCCGAGCCGCGAGCCGTCGACCGCTGTCTGCGCTCGCTGGGCATCGTCCGGATCCCGCTGCTGATCCTGACCCACTTCCACGCCGACCACGTGGCCGGGCTGACCGGTGCGTTACGCGGCCGGGCGGTCGGCGCGATCGAGACGACCGCCCTGGAAGAGCCACCGGGCCAGGCCGAGTTCGTACGCCGCAAGGCCCGGTCGGCGCATCTCCCGGTCATCCCGGCGGAGCCAGGGGAGCGGCGACGCTTCGGCCCACATCGCATGCCACCATCCGCCAACCGG
>NZ_JAEEAP010000191.1 GCF_016103465.1 Streptomyces sabulosicollis | reverse complement strand
ACCCTCGCCTAGTCGTCGGCGGCGTCAGATGTGTACAAGATCCAGGGCGGGGTCAGTCCTCGGCGACGCTCGCCGTCGACCGTGTGCGTCCGGTCGACGGCGAGGTCGCCGACCGCGGTCGTTCGGCGGCGGGCAACGCCCACCGTTCGGCGCCGGGTGCCGGGTGCCGGGCGGTGGGTGGTCAGCCCTCCCCGGGGCTCTCCGCTTCCTCGGCGCCTTCGGCGCCATCGTCTTCCGCCAGCGCCGCGTCCAGCCGCGCCCGCGCGCCCTCCAGCCAGCGGCGGCAGACCTTTGCCAGCTCCTCGCCGCGCTCCCACAGCGCGAGCGACTCCTCCAGGCTGGTGCCGCCCGCCTCCAGGCGGCGGACCACCTCGACCAGCTCGTCCCGCGCCTGCTCGTAGCCGAGCGTGGTCTCCGCCCGCGCGCTCTGCCCGGCCTGCCCGTCCGTCTGCCCGGCCTGTCCGGTCTGCTCGTCCGTCTTCGCCATACCCCTCACCCTATTCAGCGGGTCCGACAGCGACCCGCACCCGGAACTCGCCCTCGGAGACCCGCGCCCGCAGCTCCTCGCCCTCCGCGACCTCCTCGGCCGCCCGCACCACCGAGCCGTCGGGGTGCTGGAGCACCGCATAGCCGCGGCGCAGCGTCGCGGCGGGGGAGAGGGCCACCACTCGCGCCTGGGTGTGGGTCAGCTCGGAGTCGGCCCGGTCCAGCAGATGGCCCAGACAGCGGCGGGCGCGCTCCAGCACCGCCGTGATCCGCTCCTCGCGCTCGTCCACCATGCGGTGCGGCTCCCGCATGCACGGCCGGGCCAGCGCGGCGGCCAGCCCCCGCTCCTCCCGGTCCAGCAGCCCGTGCACACTGCGCAGCGCGCGCTCCCGCAGCTGCTGGACGCGCATCAGCTCCTCGCCCACATCGGGCACGATCTTCTTCGCCGCGTCCGTGGGCGTGGAGGCGCGCAGATCGGCGACCAGGTCCAGCAGCGGCGAGTCCGGCTCATGGCCGATCGCGGAGACCACCGGCGTACGGCACGCGGCCACCGCCCGCACCAGCTGCTCGTCGGAGAACGGCAGCAGGTCCTCCACACTGCCGCCGCCGCGCGCCACCACGATCACGTCCACCTCCGGCAGCGCGTCGAGCTCCTTGACCGCCTCGATCACCTGCGGTACCGCGTGCACCCCCTGCACGGCCACATTGCGGACCTCGAAGCGGACGGCGGGCCAGCGCAGCCGTGCGTTCTCCAGCACATCGCGCTCGGCGGCCGAGGCGCGCCCGCAGACCAGCCCTATCAGCTGCGGCAGGAACGGCAGCGGCTTCTTGCGGTCGGCCGTGAACAGCCCCTCCGCCGCCAGCGCCTTCTTCAACTGCTCCAGCCGCGCGAGCAGTTCGCCCACCCCCACCGGGCGGATCTCGGCGGCGCGCAGGGACAGCTGGCCCCGCGGCGCGTACCACTCCGGCTTGGCGTGCACCACGACCCGCGCGCCCTCGGTGACCGTGTCCGCGATCTTGTCGAAGACGGCGCGGAAGCAGGTGACGGTCAGCGAGATGTCGTAACTGGGGTCGCGCAGGGTCAGGAACACCACACCGGCGCCGGGGCGCCGGGACAGCTGGGTGATCTGCCCCTCGACCCAGATCGCGCCGAGCCGGTCGATCCAGCCCCCGATCAGCCGGGACACCTCGCCGACCGGGATCGGCGCCTCCGCGGACGTGTTGACAGCCATGACCGCGAGGGTATCGGTCACCACGGACAGCAGCGGGGGGCATCGCCCCTACCAACCGACAGACCCGGGGGGCATCGCCCCTACCATGGGGCACATGACTGCAACCTCCGCCCGCCGGGTCCTGCTCGCGGCCCCCCGTGGCTACTGTGCCGGTGTCGACCGTGCCGTGATCGCCGTCGAGAAGGCCCTGGAGCAGTACGGCGCGCCGATCTACGTGCGCAAGGAGATCGTCCACAACAAGTACGTCGTCCAGACCCTGGAGAAGAAGGGCGCGATCTTCGTCGACGAGACGGAGGAGGTGCCCGAGGGCTCCATCGTGATCTTCTCGGCGCACGGTGTCGCGCCGGTGGTCCACGAGGAGGCCGCCGCGCGCAAGCTGGCAACCATCGACGCCACCTGCCCCCTGGTCACCAAGGTCCACAAGGAAGCAGTCCGGTTCGCCAAGGAGGACTACGACATCCTCCTGATCGGCCATGAAGGCCATGAAGAGGTCATCGGCACCAGCGGTGAGGCCCCCGAGCACATCACCCTGGTCGACGGCCCCGACGATGTGAAGAACGTCGAGGTGCGGGACGAGTCCAAGGTCGTCTGGCTCTCCCAGACCACCCTCTCGGTCGACGAGACCATGGAGACCGTGGACGCGCTCAAGGAGCGCTTCCCCCGGCTCATCAGCCCGCCCAGCGACGACATCTGCTACGCCACGCAGAACCGCCAGACCGCCATCAAGCAGGTGGCCGCCGAGTCCGACCTGGTGATCGTGGTCGGCTCCAAGAACTCCTCCAACTCGGTGCGACTGGTGGAGGTCGCCCTCGGCGCGGGCGCCAAGGCGGGCCATCTGGTCGACTACGCGAGCGAGATCGACGAGGCATGGCTGGAGGGCGTCAGCACGGTCGGCGTGACCTCGGGCGCCTCCGTTCCGGACGTGCTCGTCGAGGGCGTCCTGGAGTGGCTGGCCGAGCGCGGCTTCGGCGATGTCGAGGTCGTCCAGCCCATGCAGGAGTCGCTGACCTTCTCGCTGCCCAAGGAGCTGCGCCGGGACCTGCGGGCGGAGGCCGCCGCCGCGTCCGCCGGTGAGCAGAAGGCACCGGCGGCCGCCGGCCGGCCGGAGGGGACCCAGCGGTGACGTACGGCCAAGGGGCCACGGGGGCGTCCGCGGCGAGGGTGTTCGGCATCGACATCGGCGGTTCGGGCATCAAGGGCGCCCCGGTGGACCTGGACCGGGGCGAGCTCGCCGAGGAGCGCCATAAGGTGCTCACCCCGCATCCGTCCACGCCCGAGGCGGTCATGGACGGTGCGGTGGAGGTCGTCCGGCACTTCGGCTGGTCCGGGCGGCCGGTCGGGGTGACCTTCCCGGGCGTGGTGAAGGACGGTGTCACCCTTACCGCCGCCAATGTCGACAAGAGCTGGATCGGCACCGATCTGGCGTCGCGGCTCGGCGAGCGGCTGGAGTGCCCCGTCACGGTGCTGAACGACGCGGACGCGGCGGGGGTGGCGGAGGCGACGTTCGGCGCCGCCCGCGGCGTCAGGGGCACCGTGATCGTGCTCACCCTGGGCACCGGCATCGGCAGCGCGGTCTTCACCGACGGGCATCTCCTCACCAACACCGAGCTCGGCCATCTGGAGCTGGACGGCCACGAGGCGGAGAAGCGGGCCTCGACCAAGGTCAAGGACGACCACGACCTCAGCTGGTCGCACTGGGCGCGCCGGGTGCAGAAGTACCTCCATCACCTGGAGATGCTCTTCTCTCCCGAGCTCTTCGTGCTGGGCGGCGGGGTGAGCCGTAAGGCGGACAAGTTCCTGCCGCTGATCGAGGGCGTCAGGGCCGGGATCGTGCCTGCGCAGCTTCAGAACAACGCGGGGATCGTGGGCGCCGGGATGGCCGCGGCCGCTGCTGCCGGCGACGCCGGGTGACCAGCACGGCCCGCCGTACGAGCACGATGAGCGCGGTCAGCAGCGTCCCCGCGTAGAGCCAGCCGGCCTGCAGCGACAGTGCGGTGAACACCCCCACCGCCTGTCCGCTGAACCCCGCCGAGCCCTCGTTGATCGGCAGCAGCCCGACCGTATAGGCCAGCGGCGCCGTCACCGGCGCCGCCAGCAGGTCGGCGGGGCGCACCCACAGCCCGCACGCCGCGCAGACCGGCAGGAAGAGCACGCTGTAGACGGTGGGGGAGCCGGAGAACAGGAGCGCGTCCAGGCAGCCGATGCCGAGCATCGTGAGCGTGGTCAGCAGCCCCGCGCCGAGCCCCGTCAGCCGCGGGTCCGGCATGGACAGCCCCCGGGCCCGCCGCAGGACGGCGGGCAGCGCCGCGGCCGGTCCGGACGGCCCCGTACGGCGTGCGGCGGGCCGCGGCGCCCGGGCCGCGCCGCCGGGCTGTCGCCGGCCCTGACCCGTGGTTCTGCCCCGTCCCGGGTACGTGTCGTCCGCGGCCGGACGGGGCGGCGGTGCCGCCGCGCGGCGGGGCGTACGCGTGCTGTAGTGCTCCACCCGACCAACGTAGGTCGCCGGAGGGCGAGAATCCGGTCTTGGACACGCCCTTCGCAGGACCTTGGCAGTGTGTTCGACCGATTGTCAGCCCGGCCGGGTGATCGAGGACGGCCCCGTAGACTGGTGGACCGGCCCCGGCTCCACCGGGGCCCGTCATCGGTCCTCACATCCCCGCCACGGGAAGCTACGGGAAGTCGTCAACGTGTCGCTCACGATCGGAATCGTCGGTCTGCCGAATGTCGGCAAGTCGACCCTGTTCAACGCCCTCACCAAGAACGACGTGCTGGCGGCCAACTACCCGTTCGCCACCATCGAGCCCAACGTCGGCGTGGTCGGCGTCCCCGACCCCCGCCTGGACAAGCTCGCCGAGATCTTCGGCTCGGCCCGCAAGCTGCCCGCCACCGTCGACTTCGTCGACATCGCGGGCATCGTCAAGGGCGCCTCGGAGGGCGAGGGCCTGGGCAACAAGTTCCTGGCGAACATCCGTGAGTCGGACGCCATCTGCCAGGTCATCCGCGCCTTCAAGGACGAGAACGTCGTCCACGTCGACGGCAAGATCTCGCCGAAGAGCGACATCGAGACGATCAACACCGAGCTGATCCTCGCCGACCTCCAGACCATCGAGAAGGTGCTGCCGCGCCTGGTCAAGGAGGCCCGGATCAAGAAGGACAAGCAGCCCCAGGTCAAGGCCGTCGAGGAGGCCAAGGCCATCCTCGACGAGGGCCGCACCCTGTTCTCGGCCGGCATCGTCCAGGGCAGCGAGCGCGCCGCCCTCCTCCACGAGCTGCACCTGCTCACCACCAAGCCCTTCCTCTACGTCTTCAACGTCGACGAGGAGGAGCTCACCGACGAGTCCTTCAAGGCCGAGCAGCGCGCCCTCGTCGCCCCCGCCGAGGCGATCTTCCTCAACGCCAAGCTGGAGGCCGACCTCGCCGAGCTCGACGAGGAGGAGGCCCTCGAGCTCCTCCAGTCCGTGGGCCAGGACGAGCCCGGCCTCGCCACCCTCGCCCACGTCGGCTTCAACACCCTGGGCCTGCAGACCTACCTCACCGCCGGGCCCAAGGAGTCCCGCGCCTGGACCATCAAGAAGGGCGCCACGGCCCCGGAGGCGGCCGGTGTCATCCACACCGACTTCCAGAAGGGCTTCATCAAGGCCGAGGTCATCTCCTACGAGGACCTGGTCGAGACGGGCTCCGTCGCCGAGGCCCGCGCGGCCGGTAAGGCGCGCATGGAGGGCAAGGACTATGTGATGCAGGACGGGGACGTGGTGGAGTTCCGCTTCAACGTGTAGCGGGTGTCACATCACCACGTCGCCGATCTCACGGGCGATGGGCGGGCAGCGGCTCCAGCATGGTCTCCAGCTCCTTCCGGGCGATCTGCCGGCGGAACTCTCCCTCGTAGGAGGGGTCACCGGCGTCGTGTATCGCCTCGGTGATCCGGACCGCCGATGCCTGGTGCCGCCATGTGTGGTCCAGACAGGTCTCGGAGTAGCTGTCCAGCAGGCTGGAATCGTGCTGGGCGACCCGGTGGACGACCGCGCGGGCGAACGCGTCGGCGTCGTGGAGGGCGAGGCTCATGCCCTGGGCGCTGCTCGGTGAGATGAGGTGCGCAGCGTCCCCGAGAAGGTAGAGCCTGCCGTAGCTCATGGGGCTGAAGACGACGCCGCGGAGCGGCACGACCTGCTTGCTCGTTGTCGGCCCCTTGCGGGGCGCGGGCCTGCCGAAGCGGGCTTCCAGTTCGTTCCAGACGCGGTCGTCCGGCCATTGGTCGATGGTGTCGGTGAGCGGGCACTGCAGGTAGAGACGGCTCGCGTGCGGGCCGCGGGTGATCTGTGCGGCGAAGCCGCGGGAGTGCACCGCCAGGACGGCCGGGGGGTCCGCGGGCACCTCGGTCATGACCGTGAGCCAGGCGTACCCGAACTCGTGGGTGGAGCTGGTGAGGACGCCGGCGGGTATGGCCGTCCGGCTGACGCCGCGGAAACCGTCGCTGCCGGCGACGAAGTCACAGGTGATGGTCCGTACCGCACCGGTCGTGTCGCGGTAGCGGACCAGGGGGTTGTCGGTATCGATGTCGTGCGGGGAAACGTCTTCGGCTCCGAAGCGCAGATCGCCGCCGTCGCGGAGGAAGACCCTGATGAGATTCCGGACGAGGATCTGCTGGGGGCAGAACGCGCCGTCGACATCGTCCGAGTCGTCGGCACCGCCCATCCTCCACTGCCGCTCTTCTCCTTCGATCAGCAGCGGCACGCCCGCGTCCGAGGCGCCGTGGCGGTGGCCTTCGACGACCTCGGCCAGCCCCCACTCGTGCAGTCGGCGGACCCCGTCGGCATCGAGATTCCCGGCCCGCTGCCGCTGTTCCACGTATTCCCGACTGTGCTTTTCCAGGACGACACAGCCGATGCCCTTGCGCAGGAGGAAGTTGCCGAGTGCCAGTCCGGCGACTCCGCCTCCTACGATGACGACGGTTGTGTCCTTGCCGGTGTGGGTCATGGTTTTCGAGCTCCTCGCAGAAAGCCGTCCAGGTGGTGCGGCGTACTGAGGACCACTGTGAGCTCCCTGTACGGCCGCAACCAACCGGCAAATGGACAGCTGATGCCGGAAACCCGCCAACCTGGCCGCTGCGCCGCTGCGCGCTACGGACGCGTGGGGCTGTCGCGCAGCTCTGCCTGGTAGCTGCCCGGGGTCTGGCCGACGACGGAGCTGAAGGCGTCGATGAAGCTGGAGGGGTTGGACCAGCCGCACGCCATCGCCGTGTCGGTGACCGACATGCCGTTGGCGAGGTGAGCCAGCGCGTGGTGGATGCGCAGGGTGGTACGCCACCGGTGGAAGCTCATGCCGAGTTCGGCGTGGAACAGGCGGCTGAGGGTGCGTTCGCCCGCCCCCGCGGCGCGTCCCAGCTCGGTCAGGGTCGCGGGCCGCGCGGGATCGGCGTGCAGGAGATCGGTGGCGGCGCGCAGCCGGTCGTCGCGGGGCTCGGGCAGGTGCAGCGACTGCTCGGCGGTGTCGTAGAGCTCGTCGACGACCACCGCGAGCAGGCGCGCGTGGGCGCCGGGGCGGGGCTCCGGCCGCTCGTCGGTCAGCGCCAGGACGGCCTCGCGCAGCAGCGGGCTGACGGCGAACACGCTGGGGTGGTCCACGAGCTCGTCGCACAGGCCGAGCGGGATGGTCAGGATGCGGGCGTCGGTGCGGCCGTAGAAGCGGTGGGAGTGGGCGAAGCCGGGTGGCGTCCACGTCACGCGGTTGGCCGGTGCGACCCAGGTTCCGCGTTCGGTCGTGGTGGCCAGTGTCCCGGCAGCCGCGTAGACGAGCTGCCCCTGCTCGTGCGTGTGGGAGTCGAGGTGGTAGCCGTGCGGCAGCCAGCCGGCGCCGCTGGGCATGGCCTGCGGTTTCGAGGGGCCCGGAGAAGGCTGGCGGGTTTTCGGCATTGGGCGACATTTTACCGGTGATACGTGGAGTGGTGCGGATCGGACCGTGGCTGCCATACGCCCTCACCCCCAGCGCCCTCACTCCAGTGCCCTCACCTCCAGCGCCGCGCCACCGGCGCGGGCTGACGCTCACCGGTCGTTCAGGTGCGGTCGCTGGGTTTGTCCAGACGGGCCGACCAACGCCGACCAACGGTGCTGGGGCCGTGCCGCGGCCCGCGCGGAAGCCTGACCGTCGGTGGCGGGGGAGACGGGGCGCCGTCCTCGGCTCACCGGTCTCGGCTCACCGGCCTTGCCCCCGGCCCCTGACATCTCGTTGTCGGGCGCGGACCGGCCCCGCCGGGCTCCGCTTCCGTGCCGCGGCGCCGAGTGCGCCCGGAAGGTTCAGGGAGTCAGGGAGAGTCGTCGTGCTGTTCGGCCGCGGCGCGACGGAACTCCGCGTTGATGCGCTGGGCTTCCTCGAGCTGGTCCTCGAGGATGACGATGCGGCACGCGGCCTCGACCGGCATGCCCTCGTCGACGAGTTCGCGGGCGCGGGCGGCGATCCGCAGCTGGTAGCGGGAGTACCGGCGGTGCCCGCCCTCCGAGCGGAGCGGGGTGATGAGGCGGGCCTCGCCGATGGCGCGGAGGAAGCCGGGCGTGGTGCCGAGCATCTCTGCTGCCCGTCCCATGGTGTAGGCGGGGTAGTCGTCGTCGTCCAGACGACCACCGAGCGGATTGTCTGCCGTCATTCTCACCTCGTTGAGCAACGCGTCGAGGGGCCCTGGTGCCGTACGGCACCAGGGCCCCGAAGGAAATTCAACACCATCTGTCGGCCCTACTGCTGTGCCGACCTTCTGTCTTCCGCTACGCCGCCCGGGGAGAGCGGCGTAGCGGGGATCGCGGATGCGTGACCGGGGACCACCTTCCCATCCGGGGTCTTGCGGTGCCCGGGCCGGTACCCCGTGCCCGGGTGATCCTGATGGCGTCCGCTTCCTCCTTCTTTGCCAAGTCGTCCACTTCAGGGCTGCCGGTGCGGCTGCCAGTCCCGCCGCCTTCCTGCGAATGGCCTGGCTACGCGACTCCACAGCCGCACCGACCTGCGAACTTCATGTACTTCTACCCGCCAGTTCGTGTCTGCCGGGTCTTGTTTGACTCCGTCTACGAGAAAAACCTTAACCAGATCACGCCCCAATGTCTACTCTGGCGAGGATAGATTTTTTCATGTGTCCGCCCTGGATAACCTGTGGCCCGTAGCGGCGGGCGTGCCTGGTCACCCGGCCCGGCTCAGGGGCCGCGCCCCGGCGGGAGGCGTCGGCACGCTCGCCGTCGCGCCCAGTGGGGTACAGAGGGCCGGACCGGTGAATAAAATCGGCTCTCATGTCGAACGCTGACGAACTGCTCGTTGACGTGGCCGCCATGGTGGAGTCCGAGAAGAGCAACCAGATGTCCCTTACCGTGGTCACCGGTGGCGCCGTCATCACCGGACGGTTGGCCCCCGAAGCCGTGTGGAGGCAGCGGGTGTCGGAGATCCTGAGGGACTCGGACCGCCTCGGCCCCTTCTCCGGCGTCTTCACCGCCGACGGGACGGAGGACCGGCCCGACCGCGGCGAGCCACCCACGCATCTGCACTTCCACGTCGCCCGGATCCTGCAGGGAAGCATGGGGATCCCCGAGACGGGCGGGATGTACCGCGTGGCGATCAAGGACGTCAGCGCCTGGACCGTTGGCGACTTCAGCTACTCCGACTCATGAGTCACGGACCCCTGGTCGGCCCCGGAGGCGCTGCCCTGCCGACCCGGCACTGAACGCGTAGAGGGCACTGAACGCGTTGAGGGCCCGACCGGCGCCTGCCGGTCGAGCCCTCAACGCTGTTCTGGTCTCGGCTTTCGCCTCCGCCGTCGGTTACCTGGGCGCGGGGGTGCCGAGCTGAGCCGACGCTTCCTCGAGCGGAGTGAGACCGCGCGCGGGTGGGGTGTCGGGGAGGGCGCGGCACGTGAAGCCGAGACGGGTCATCGCCCTGATGACCTCGCCGGCGGTGAAGTCACGGCGGTCCTGCCCGGTGATGACCGCGCCCACCTGCTTCACGGGGTACTGGCGGCGGCCGATGACCACGGACTCACCCGTGACGAGCTCGGGCGTGACGCCCTTCATCGACGCCAGCACCCCATTCCTGGTCAGGTCGAACGGGAAACGAGCGATGACGCAGCGCATGGGTGCCTCACAGGTAGGGGGAGAAGGGCTGAGCGGGGGCGGCGGATCGGCGGATCAGCGGGAGAGGGCGAGAACGCCCACGGCGCAGCCGTGCTCGTCGATGACGGGCAGGGCCCCGAGCCGCCCGTGCCGCATCGTGCGCTCCGCTTCGGCGATCGTGGTCATGGGCGAGGTGAACGGTCCGTCGTCGCCGAAGACATCCCGCAGACGGACCCGATCCGTGTACCCGGAGCTGTCGCGGACGACGTCGAGCTGGGCCTGAGCGATCAGTCCCGTACACCGGCCGTCCTCGTCATAGACGAGCAGGTGCCCGGAACGGTCACTGGCCATGACGGACAGGGCCACCTCCACGGTCATGTCGTCCCAGACCTGCGGACCGGGCGCGTCCATGGCGTCGACCACGGTCCCGGTGGCGGAATCCGCCGGGTGCGGCGTCATCTGAACCAGCGTCAAAAGGGTGCCTCCATGGGGAACGGGCAGGCGCGCGCCGGTGATACGGCTCAGTTCGGCCTCACCCGAGCGCACCTGGGTGGTCCAGGAGTTCGCGCGCGCCGCGCGATGATTGTCCAGCCCGGAATACGATCGGAAATACAGAAGAAAGTGCCACTGGCGTGGAAAGTCAGTGAGGGCCTTGAAGATTCTGGGAACCGCAACGGCAACTGGCGGCAACAGTAGCACGGCGCATGGGGCTGCGCCGTGCTAAATCATTACGCTCTGTTTGTCACGTCAGAATTTTTCATCGCGTGCCGCGTCAATTTCTCATTTCGCCACCACAGATATTGGTCTGCCCACTGCCCACTGCCCGGAGCACGGCCGAGCGGCCGGGCGCAGACGCTCACTGGCGCCCGCCGACCCACGTCGACGCCTCCGCTACCAGTAGTGCCGACGCCCACCGATCGCGTGCCCGACGGTGCCCAGGACCCAGAGGATCGCTCCGATGACGAGGATGACGATTCCAATGGTCCACAGGATGGAGAGACCGGTCAGGAGGCCGATGACGAGGAGGATGATCCCGAGGACGATCATGGAGTCCTCCGATCTTCCGGGAATACTCCACTTCTATTATCTTCCCGAATCCGCTCCACGCCAACTCGTCTCTTCTCGCTGCCAGGCGCAATGACGTAGAGGCGGGCCTTTTGACGAAAGCGTGCCGCGGAATGCCGCGATCGGATGTCGACCACATCGAACGGCGGGATGTTCATGACGTCCGGGCCGATCGCCATGACCTGCGGCTAGATGGTGAATTCCTGGAGGAGTCCCAGGAATTGATGTGCCGCCAGCCCCGGGGGGCGGACAGTTGATCTTCCCCGTCTCGCGCAGGCGCCGGCGATCGCCAGTCGGCGTCGGAGCCGAGCGAAGCGATCCACGTACCACGGCCGTTCCACACGGTCACGTCGTCGGGGCGGCGGGTGACGTTCGGAGGGCGTCCGCGGAGAAGGGGGAAGCCATTTTGGACGCATGCACCGAAGCCATCGCCGAATGGCTGATGGAATGACCCTGGCGCCCGGCGGGCACATCCGCTGGGCTGACCGTGGTGCCGCGCGCACGCACGCATGCACCACGCACGCCCGCCCGTCCGCACGCACGAGCGCGGGACGAGAACGGGACGGGCGCGGGCGGGAGGCACCTCCGGGCAGGGCGCGGACGGAACGAGGGAAGGGGCATCGACATGACGCAGGCGCCGAAGCAGGACGGCTATGCGGCCGAGTACCGGCGCAGCCTGGCGGATCCGGAAGGCTTCTGGCTGGACGCCGCCCGTGCCATCGACTGGACCGTCGCGCCGACCCGGGCCCTGGACGACTCCGAGGCCCCGCTGTACCGGTGGTTCCCGGACGGGCGGTTGAACACCTGCCACAACGCTCTGGACCGCCACGTCGACGCCGGGCGCGGCGAGCAACTCGCGCTGGTGTACGACAGTCCGGTCACCGGCCGCAAGGCGGCGTTCACCTACCGGGAGCTGCGGGAAGAGGTCGCGCTGTTCGCCGGGGTGCTGTCCGGGCTCGGGGTGACCGAGGGCGACCGCGTCGTGCTCTATATGCCGATGATCCCCGAGGCGGTCGTCGCCATGCTGGCCTGCGCCCGCATCGGCGCCGTCCACTCGGTCGTCTTCGGGGGATTCGCCGCGCATGAGCTCGCCGTGCGCATCGACGACGCCCGCCCCAAGGTCGTCATCGCCGCCTCGTGCGGCATCGAGCCGACCCGCGTCGTGCCGTACAAGCCGCTCCTGGACGATGCCCTCGCCCTGGCCGAACACCGGCCGGAGCGCTGTGTCATCCGCCAGCGGCCGCAGTGCACAGCGGACATGACCGGCCGTGACCTCGACTGGGACCAGGCCATGGCGACCGCCGCGCCGGTCGACTGCGTCCCAGTGGCCGCCACCGACCCGCTGTACATCCTCTACACCTCCGGCACCACCGGCCGCCCCAAGGGCGTGGTGCGCGACAACGGCGGCCACGCCGTCGCGCTGCGCTGGTCCCTGGAGAACGTGTACGACACCCACCCCGGTGACGTCTTCTGGGCGGCCTCGGACGTCGGCTGGGTCGTCGGCCACTCCTACATCGTCTACGCCCCGCTGCTCACCGGCTGCACCACCGTGCTCTACGAGGGGAAGCCCGTCGGCACGCCGGATGCCGGTGCGCTGTGGCGGGTGATCGCGGAACACCGTGTGACGGCGCTGTTCACCGCACCGACGGCGATCCGCGCGGTGAAGAAGGAGGACCCGCGCGGAGCGCTTCTGCGCGGCCACGACACCGGATCGCTGCGCCACCTGTTCCTGGCCGGCGAGCGCCTGGACCCGGAGACCTATCACTGGGCCACTGACCTGCTCGGCGTTCCGGTGGTCGACAACTGGTGGCAGACCGAGACCGGCTGGCCGATCGTCGCCAACCCCATGGGCCTGGAGCCGCACCCGCTCAAGGCCGGTTCGCCCACCGTGCCCATGCCCGGCTACGACGTGCGCATCCTCGACGCGACGGGCCGCGACGCGCCGCCGGGCACCGACGGCGCGGTGGCGATCCGGCTGCCGCTGCCGCCCGGCACGCTGCTCACCGTGTGGCAGGACGACGCACGGTATGTGCGCTCGTACTTGTCCGCCTACAGCGGCTACTACCTCACCGGCGACGGCGGCCGCAAGGACGAGGACGGATACGTCTACGTCATGGGCCGCGTCGACGACGTGATCAACGTGGCCGGGCACCGGCTGTCCACCGGCGCGATGGAGGAGGTGCTCGCCGCCCACCCGGATGTCGCCGAGTGCGCCGTCGTCGGCGTCACCGATCCGCTCAAGGGACAGGTGCCGCGCGCTTTCGTCGTGCTCAAGGCGGGTCTCGACCGGGATCCGCGGGACATCGCCACGGAGCTCGTCGCCGCCGTCCGGGAGAGGATCGGCCCCGTGGCGGCGCTGCGCCGGGTCGACGTGGTCGCGGCGCTGCCCAAGACCCGTTCGGGCAAGATCCTGCGTCGCACCATGCGCGACATCGCCGACGGCCGGGACTCCGAACTGCCCTCCACCATCGACGATCCCGCGGTGATCGAGGCGCTGCGACCGGTACTCCGCGACGACGCCTAGCCAGTTCCCGCGCGAACCGGGCCGGATCGGACCGGGCCGGATCAGACCGGCCCGGACCGGGCCGGTCGTGCGGACGGCCGTTTCGCGTCGTGGGCGGCGGCAACCCGGAGTGCCCTGGCTGTCGAACCACGGCCGGTCACGAGCACAGGAGGGAGCAGGCCGATGGCGGACATATCGGAGCGGGAGCTGGACGAGGTCTGGGAGCAGTTCCACGCGGTGGTGAACATGACCTCGCGCGAGCTGCACGAATGGCTGATGACCGAGTCCGCGGGGGAGGCCACCGAGAAGCTGCCGGAGCAGATGGGGCCGGAGACCGGGCGCCATGTCCTGGAGGTGCTGGGCAAGCGCCGCGGGGACCTCACCGACGACGACATCGGCGTGATGCGCGGGGTCGTCGACACCGTCTCCGCCGAGCGGGGCACCGACCCGGATCCGACGGCGGGGGACTCCGGCTGGCGCCACCGGATGATGAACCTGGGGCATGACCCGCTCAAGCCGCTCGCCTCGGAGCGGTCCCGGGCCCGCCGCCGCTGAGCACGGCACACCGGCGGCGTTCCGCCCCGTGCGTGCATGATCCGCGGGGCGCGGGTAACCCGCCGGGGGCCTACCGCAGACGAGGAGGGGAGCAACGCCGTGCGCATCGGAATCATCGGAGCGGGCCACATCGGCTCGACCCTGGCCCGCCACTTCGCCTCGATCGGCTACGAGGTGGCGATCGCCAACTCCCGCGGCCCGGACACCCTGGCCGACCTGGTGGCCGACATCGGCGGCCCGATCCGCGCGGTGACCGCCGAGGAGGCGGCCCGGATCGGCGAGGCGGTGGTCGTCTCCATCCCCTACGGCCGCTACCAGGAGCTGCCGACCGAGCCGCTGCGCGGCAAGGTCGTCATCGACACCTGCAACTACTACCCCGGGCGGGACGGACACGACCCGGATCTCGACGCCGACGCCACCACCTCGAGCGAGAAGATCCAGGCCCACACCGGCGCCAACCTGGTCAAGGCGTTCAACGCGATCTACTGGGAGAACCTCCGCGACCACGCCCGCCCCAAGGGCGCCGCGGACCGGGTGGCCATCCCGCTGTCCGGCAACGACGAGGAGGCCAAGGCCGCCGTCGCCGGGCTGATCCGCGACATCGGCTTCGACCCCGTGGACGCCGGGCATCTCGGCGAGGGCGGCCGCAAGCACCAGCCGGGCAGCCGCGTCTACGCCACCGAGATGTCCTCCGCCGAGACCAGCGCCCTGCTGAGCGTCGCCTGAGCCCGGGGCCCGGTGCCCGTGGGTGCCCTCGTCAGCTGTTCGGCGTCAGCTGTTCCGGTTCGGCACAAGCCCGTTCAGATCGATCTTGATCTTCAGGGCTTCTTCGGCTTGCCCTCGCCGTACAGCCAGACGTCGAAGAGGCGGGTCAGGTCCTTGCCGGACTTCCGCTCGCACAGCGCGATGAACTGCTTGGTGTCGGCGTTGCCGTGCCGGTGATCCCTGAGCCAGGTGCGGAGGATGGCGAAGAAGGCCGTGTCGCCGACGGCCCGGCGGACCTGGTGGAGCGCCATCGCGCCGCGGCCGTAGACGGGCGGGCCGGAGACGCCGGCGACGGTCGGGGGGGTCTCTTATACACATCGG
>NZ_JAEEAP010000190.1 GCF_016103465.1 Streptomyces sabulosicollis | reverse complement strand
GCGGGGGTGTCGGCGGGGGGCTGGCCCGGCGCCGGGGTCGGCGACGAGCCCGGTCCCTGGGACGGCGACGAGCCCGGTCCCTGGGACGGCGACGAGCCCGGTCCCTGGGACGGCGACGAGCCCGGTCCCCGGGTCGGCGACGAACCCGGTCCCCGGGATGGCGACCAGCCCAGGGAGCGGGCCGCGTCCCGCCAGGCCAGGTGGGCCGCGGACAGCTCGTCGTAGCGCGCGGCCCGGTCCGGGTCCGGTGCCCAACGGGCGCCGACCCGGACGTACTTGGCGGCGGCCTCCTCCATGCCCGGCTCGGCGCCGGTGAGCACCAGACCGGTGAGGAAGGCACCCTTCGCGCCCAGCTCGGTGTCGGTGCCGCGTACCGTCGGGACGCCGGTGGCGTCGGCGATGAGCTGGCACCAGCGGTCGCTGCCCGCGCCTCCGCCGCACAGCCGCAGCTCGTGGACCTCGCTTCCGGAGGCGCGCAGGCAGTCGCGTACCACGAGGGACAGGCCCTCGAAGACCGCGCGGGCCAGGTCGGCGCGGGTGTGGTCCAGCGACAGGCCCCAGAAGGTGCCGCGGGCCCGCGCGTCGAGGAACGGCGCGCGCTCCCCGGCGGGTGACAGATAGGGGAGGAAGCCCAGCCCGGCGGCCCCGGGTTCGGACGCGGCGGCGAGGTCACCGAGGGCGGCGGGGCTCTCGACGGCCAGCGACCGGCACGCCCAGTCCAGCACCTCGGTGCCGGAGAGGGTGGGAAGGGCGCGCAGCAGACGGTCGTGGCGGCCGAAGGCGATGGTGATGCCGCACGGCTCGCCCGAGGTGTCCACGCGTCGGCGCACCACCTCGGTGCACAGGGTGGTGCCGAGGATGGCGCACGCCTGTCCGGGGTCGACGACCCCCGCGCCGCGGGCGGTGGCGGCGATGTCGTAGGGGGCCATCACGACCGGGAGGCCGGGGGTGAGGCCCAGCTCGTCCGCCGCGTGGCGGGTGATCCCGGCGACGCACTCGTCGGGCCCGAGGACGCGCGGCAGCAGCCGGCGGGCCCACCCCAGGCCGAACAGGTCCACGATCGCCGGGTCGTACCCGCCCGTGGCGTGGTCGAGGAAGGGTGCCGACGCGTCGGAGGCGTCGATCGCCGTGACGCCGGTGAGCTTGAGGAACAGCCAGCCCGCCGCGGTCAGCGCGGTGTGCGAGCGCTCCAGGCGCGCCGGGTCGTGCCCGGCGAGCCAGGTGAGCACCGCGTTGGGCATGCCCGCGCAGGTGAGGGAGCCGTTGCGGCGGTACGCCTCCGCCAGGACGCCGTCGGCCTGCCAGCGCGCGAGCAGCTCACCGGCGCGCCCGTCGGACCAGAGGACCGCCGGGCCGGTGGGGCGGCCGTCGCCGTCGACCAGCCAGCAGCCGTCCCCCTGGGCCGTGAACGCCATCAGCCGCACCGCGTCGTGCCCGGGGCCCAGTTGGGCGAGGGCGCCACGCACGGTGGAGACGACCCCGCGCCACACCGCGTCCATGTCCTGCTCGGCCCATCCGGGGTGCGGCCGCAGCACCTCCGTACCGATGCGGGAGACCGCCACTTCCCTTCCCCCGGCGTCGAACACGACGGATTTGATGACCGATGTGCCGACGTCGACAGTGAGAACCGTCATGACCGGAATACCTGCCCTTTCACCACGGCCGGGGCGGCGGCGTACCAGTGAATCGCCGCCGCCTTCGAGGAACCGACGCCGTCGGCGGAATTCTTCGCCGACAAACCCAGAGAATCGCCGCCGGGAAGCCACGTCAATCGGTGCGCGGGATTATCCCGCGGTCGGCCCACGGCACCGTGCGATGTCCTGGGCCGCGGCCCCGCACAAGCGGGAGGCGGCCGCCCACGCGCGTGTTACCTTCGTGTGAGTTTCACATCAGATCGTCCCATGCCACCCCGCCGCAGCACCGCGCCGGGGTGGCGCCGAAGGGATAAGGAGCCGCAGGCCATGACCCGTACGGACGGACAGGAGGAGCGGCGGCGCCGGCTGCGCGAACTGGTCACGACCAAGGGCTTCGTCCGCACCTCGGACCTGGCGGCCGAGTTCGCCGTCAGCGTGATGACCGTCCACCGCGACCTGGACGCCCTCCAGGCGCAGGGCTGGCTGCGCAAGGTGCGCGGCGGCGCGAGCTGTCTGCCGTCCACGCAGTTCCACGGCAGCGTCGGCGAGCGCATGACGACGATGACGCAGACCAAACAGCGGCTGGCGCGGGCGGCGGCCGAGGAGCTGGCTCCCGGTCAGATCGTCGTGATCGACGACTCCACCACCTGTCTGGGCCTGACCCAGCACCTGCCCCACCACACACCGATCACGGTGATCACCAATTCGCTGCCCGCCATCACCGCTCTGGCCGGGGAGCCCGGAGCGGCCCTGGTGGCGCTCGGCGGCACCTACTTCCCGGCGTACGACGCCTTCATGGGCCCGCACACCGCGCACAGCATGTCCGCCTTCCGCGCCGATGTGCTGTTCATGTCCACCACCGCCGTCACCACGGGCCGCTGTTACCACATGTCACCCGAGACGGTGCAGGTCAAGCAGGCGATGATGGCCGCCGCGGCACGCCGGGTACTCCTCGTCGACCATACGAAGTTCGCCAACCAGGGCCTGTACGCCCTGGCTCCGCTCACCGACTTCGACCTGGTCGTGGTGGACGACGCGGCACCGGCCGGGGAGGTGCGCGGGCTGCGCGAGCGCGGTGTCGATGTGCGCATCGTCCCCCGGTGACGTCACGTGAACATCACGTCGATTTCACCCGGAGGCGGAACTCGCCACGCGGCCTTGCCCACCCCTGTGACCTGGTGAGAACGGCCCGGCCCCCTCACCTGGCCGAAAACGGAGCCTGCCGACTTCACACGGCGGCCCACCGGACCCGCGAGGTCTTCCCGCCGACGGATTGACCGCCTTCCGGTTTGGACTTTTCATCGTGACGCCTTACGGAACTCCGCTCCCCGAGATCGCCGAGAAGGTGGTTCGCCGTGACCGTCCCCCCGTATGCGTCCATGCCGGAAAGCGAAATGCGGCCGCGTCATTTCCTGGAACGCGTCGGCATTCCCCGAGTGCTCGTCTGGGGGTTTCTGGGCGTACTGCTCTTCATGATCGGTGACGGCGTGGAGTCCGGATACCTCTCGCCCTACCTCATCGACGAGGGGGTCCCCAAGGACCAGGTGGCGCTGCTGTTCACCGTCTACGGCGTGACGGCGAGCATCGCCGCCTGGTTCTCCGGAGCGCTGTCCGACCTCTGGGGCCCGCGGCGGGTGATGATGCTCGGCCTGGGCGTCTGGGCGGTCTTCCAGGTGCTGTTCCTCACCGTGGCCGTGCCCGCCGCCGACGTCCCCCTGCTGCTCATCAGCTACGGGCTGCGCGGCTTCGGCTATCCGCTCTTCGCCTACGGGTTCCTGGTCTGGGTGACCGCGGTGACACCCGAGCACCGGCTCGGTTCGGCGGTCGGCTGGTTCTGGTTCGCCTTCACCGGTGGACTGCCCACGCTCGGCTCCCTCTTCGCCAGCCTCACCATCCCGTGGATCGGCGCCTACTCCACGCTGTGGAGTTCGCTGGCCCTGGTCGTGGTCGGCGGTCTCATCGCGCTGACCCTGGTGCGCGAGCCGACCGGGCGCGGGCGGCTGGCACCCGTCGGAGAACGTCCGGTGGCCACTTTGCTCGGATCGCTCGCCATCATCTGGCGCAACCCGCGGGTGGGCACCGGTGCCGTGGTCCGGGCGATCAACACCGCGGCCCAGTTCGGTTTCCTGGTCTTCCTGCCGGTCTTCTTCACCGACACGCTCGGCTTCTCCCTCACCGAGTGGCTCCAACTGCTCTCGGCGATGTTCGCCACCAACATCTTCTTCAACCTCTTCTTCGGCGTCCTCGGCGACCGCATCGGCTGGCAGCGCACGGTCGCCTGGTGCGGCGGAGTCGGCTGCGCGGTGACCACCCTGCTGCTCTACTACGGGACGGTGGCCGCGGGCCACAACTATCCGCTCGCCATGCTGCTGGTCAGCCTCTTCGGCGCCACGCTCGCCGGCTATGTACCGCTGTCCGCCCTGATGCCCTCGCTCGCGCCCCGGCACAAGGGCCAGGCCATGTCGGCGCTCAACCTCGGCGCCGGTGCCAGCACCTTCCTCGGCCCCGCCGTGGTCGGCCTCTTCCTGGGCCCGCTCGGTGTCCAGGGCGTGATGTGGGCGTTCGCCCTGCTGTACCTCGCGAGCGCTGCGATGTCGGCGTTCCTCACCCTGCCGCACCCCGGCGTGGCGGCTGTGGCGGCGCGTGAGACACAGGGGGACATGCCGCAGACATCCAAGCTCTGACGCCGACCGCGGCTCAGCAGCGGCCCGCGCCCCGGTGCGGGTCCCGCTCCCCGTCCGGCTCGATGGCGAGGACCGTCGCGTGGTGGTCGTTCAGGTCCTCGGTGGCGGGCAGGTCGATCCACGTCCGCTCCGGGCGGGGGCCCGCTCCGGGCTGCGGGGCAGCAGGGTCACCGCCAGCGCCGGGACGGCGGCCAGGACCAGCCAGGGCGCGGCGGGCGGCAGGCCCAGGTCGAGCAGGGAGCCGGTGGCCGAACTGCCGACGAGGACGATCAGCCCGGAGACGGAGGAGAGCGCACCCGTGTAGAGGCCGAGCCGTCCGTCCTCGGCCAGGTCGGGCACCCAGGCGCGGGCCGCCGGGACCACCAGCATCTGGCCGACGGTGAGCAGGGTGACGTAGCCCGCGGCGGGCGCCAGTCCGGCGGTGCCCGTCCAGGCCGCGGGGCGCGCCGCGGCCACGACGGCGAACCCGGCGGCGATGAGCAGCAGTCCGGCGGTCATCGAGCGGCGCAGGTCCAGCCGGTCGCCCGCCCAGCGGGTGACCGGCAGCTGGGCGAACACGACCAGGAGGGAGGACAGGGCGAACAGCCACGACAGCGCCATCTGCGAGCCCGCCGCCCGCTCCACCTCGCCCGGCAGGGCCAGGTAGAGCTGGTTGTAGGCGAGCAGGTAGCTGCCGTACGCACCGCACAGGGCGAGGAAGCGGTGGTTGCGCAGCAGTGCGCGGACCCCGCCCCGCTCCCGGGTCCGGACCCGGCCGGGGATGTGCCGCGGCAGCAGCCACGCGTGCCCGGCGAGCACGAGCAGGAAGACCCCGGCCCCGGCCAGGCACGCGGCGCGGAAGTCCACGGTGAGCAGCAGGCCGCCGAGGAGGGGGCCGATGAACGTACCGGCCTGGCCGGAGACGGTGAACAGGGCCAGCACCCGGGTGCGCGAACCATGGCCCCGCGCCTCCCAGGCCACGGCCTGCCGGGCCACTTCGGACTCCACCGCGGGGGAGAACAGGGCGGCGGCGAAGCCGATCAGCAGCACGGCCCCGACCACCGCCCACGTCCGCTCCGCGAAGCCCAGCCAGACGAAGCCGGCCAGCCGCGCGGCACAGCCGGTCAGGACGACCGGGCGCACGCCGTGGCGGTCCACCAGCCAGCCGCCGACCACGAACAGGCCCTGCTGGCTGAAGGTCCGCAGCCCCAGGACGAAGCCGACCATCCAGCCCGCCATGCCGACCGCGGTGCCGAGGTGCTCGGCGAGGAACGGCAGGACCGTGAAGAAGCCGACGTTGAAGGCGAGTTGGGTCAGGATCAGCAGCCGGAGGAGCGGGGAGAGGCGCTTCCAGGTGCGCTCGCGCCGCGGCTTCGGCGCCGTCCGGAGGGCTCGGCGGGCCGGGGAGCGGCCTATCGGCTGCGTCATGGCGCGCTGTCCGTGCCACCGGCCGGGGCGGCCGGGAACGGGAGCGCCTCGGCCGCCGTCACCTCGTCCCCGGCCCGTACGCCGTGCAGGACGTGGGCCAGTACTTCCGCTCCGCGCACCACGCGCGGGCCGGGGCGGTTGAAGTAGGCCGATCCGTCCAGCACCCAGACCCTCCCGGCCCGTACGGCGGGCAGGTCCGTCCAGCCCGGCAGGCGGGTGAGCGGGCCGGTCTCCCGCAGGGTGCGCTCGGGCGGGAAGCCGCACGGCAGGACCAGCACCACCTCCGGCCGGGCGGCGCGCACCGCCTCCCAGGTCATCGGGCTGGTGTGCGCGCCGGACGCGGCGAGCAGCGGTGCGCCCCCGGCGGCGGCGACCTGATCGGGGACCCAGTGCCCGGCGGGCCACAGCGGGTCGAGCCACTCGATCGCCACGACCCGGGGCCGGGCCCGGCCCGCCACCGACCGGCGGATCCGGTCGAGGCGGTCGCGCAGGTCGGCCCGGCGGCGCTCGGCACGCTCGCGCACGCCCAGCAGCTCACCGACCGTCACCAGGCAGTCCAGTACGCCGTCGAGCGTGCGTGGCTCCAGGCTGAGCACGCGGGTGTCGGCGTCCAGCAGCCGGACGGCCCTGCTGACCTTCCGGTACGACACGGCGCACACCTCGCACAGGTCCTGGGTGAGCACCACATCGGGGCGCAGCGCCGCCAGCGCCTCGGTGTCGAGGGTGTAGAGCGACGACCCGGAGTGCGTCGCGCCGCCGACCGCGTCGGAGATCTCCCGGCTGGTGAGGGCGTCCTGGTCGAGGCCCGTGGCGGTCACCACGGGGATGTCCGCCACCTCGTCCGGCGGCCAGTCGCATTCGTGGGTCCGTCCGACCAGATGCTCGGCGAGCCCGAGGTCGGCGACGATGTCGGTCGCGGCGGGCAGCAGGGAGACGATGCGCATACCGCGACTGTAGGCGGGGCGTCCGGGACATGGGCGACAGGCGGCGCGCGGCCGCCGGTATGCCGGATGGTGTGGTGCCGTCAGACCGCGGCGGTGCGCCGCGGGTCGGTGCGGTGACGCACCTCCGTTGAGGACCCGGGGTCGTTCGGGCGGTCCGAGGTCCAGCTGAGGCCGAGTTCGCTCAGCACACCGGCGAATGTCGTCGCTGATCTCCGCCGAGGGCGGCCGGCCGCCGGTAGGCGAGAGGCGTCTCACCAGGTGGCCGGTCTTGGCCGGGCACCCCACACGCGGTACCGTCGGTGCGATATCGACGATGGCCTGACGGAAGCCGGTGGGAATCCGGCACGGTCGCGCCACTGTGAACGGGACGTATCCGAAGGGGACGTCCGGTGAGTCAGACCCGCAGCCGTCGTCCTGTGCACCACCGAGATGGGACGCGAATTCCCTAGTAGGAGGCCACTGCCATGGCGCAGCATGTCGCGCAGCCGACAGCCACCACTCCCGCCCTGCCCGCCACGCTGCCGTTGAAGGCGATAGCTCCCTGGGCCGTCTTCTTCGGCATCCTGATGCTGGTCCTGCTGTACTTCGTCGGCGCCGAGCAGGGCGCCACCGCGGTCGTCTCCGGCACGGGTGTCCACGAATGGGTGCACGACGCCCGCCATCTGCTCGGCTTCCCCTGCCACTGAGGCGAGGGACGCCGCACGCCCATGAACTCCGCAACAGTGAGAAACCTGTTGGTGCGGGGCATGCTCGCCGGTCTTGGTGCCGGTGTGCTCGCCCTGATCGCCGCCTATTTCCTCGGTGAGCCGAACGTCGACCGGGCGATCGGCTTCGAGGATGCCCACGCGCACGAGCACGAGGTCGAGCTCGTCTCCCGTAGTCTGCAGTCCACCGCCGGCCTGGCCACCGGTGTCCTGCTCTACGGGGTCGCGTTCGGCGGCATCGCCGCCCTCGCCTACTGCGTCGCCCTCGGCCGCGTCGGCCGGTTCACCCCGCGGGCCACCGCGCTGCTGCTGTCCGGCTGCGCGCTGCTCGCGGTCTACGTCGTACCGTTCCTGAAGTACCCGGCCAACCCGCCCGCCGTCGGCGACGCCGACACCATCGGCAAGCGGACCACGCTGTACTTCCTGATGATGGTGCTCAGCGTGCTCCTCGCGATCGCCGCCACCATCCTGGGCAGACGGCTCGCCCCGAAGCTGGGCACCTGGTACGCCACCGTCGCCGCGGTGGCCGCCTTCGCCGTCGTCATCGGGCTGGCGTACGCCTTCCTGCCCGTCGTCAACGAGGTGCCGGCGCACTTCCCGGCCACCGTCCTGTGGCGGTTCCGGCTGTCCGCCCTCGCCATGCAGGTGATCCTGTGGGGAGGCTTCGGTCTGCTCTTCGGCGAGCTCGCCGAGCGGATGCTGAATCCCAGGCCCACGAAGGCCGAAGAGGACCGGGCGATGGCGGCCGCCCCGAACTGATCCTCGGGAGCCCGCACCGGAATCCGGTCGGCGAAGGCGCCACCGCGACCGCGGTGGCGCCTTCGCGGTCTGGGCCCGGAGTCACTTCCGCGGGGGCAGGTGCCGCAGTCCGTTCTCCAGCAGGGCGAACGCATGCTCCGCGTCGCCCACCGCACTCGCATAGCGGTCGTCGGCCGGCTCCCCGTGCACCAGGCGTTGGGTGTTGTCCTGAGCCAGCGACCACTGGACCGCGACGATCTGGACGGAGGCCAGCCGCGCGGTGAGTTCCGGAGTGTCCGCCGTCTCCCGCAGCGCCTGCGCGAGCGCGCGTTCGGCACCGGCCTTGAACCGCTCCATCCGGGCCACCAGCGAGGGCGTGTCGAGGATCATCCGGGTGAGCTTCAGGATCTGTGGGTGGTCGTTGAGCCCGGTGATCGGGTCCCGCTCGCGCAGACCCTTGAGGAAGTGCTCGCGCAGTGCGGTCAGCGGGGTGGTGCGGGGCGAGCGGGCGCGCACGACGCGGGCGCTTTCGGTCTCGTGGTCGGCGAGGCGATGCACCACGAGGTCTTCCTTCGCCGGGAAGTAGGCGAAGAGCGTGCGCTTGGACACCTCGGCCGCCTCGGCCACCTGGGCCACCGAGACCTGGTTGAAGCCATGTTCGAGGAAGAGCGTGATCGCCGCCTCGGAGATCGCCGCGTGGGTCCGCTGCTTCTTCCGTTCCCGTAGCCCTGGCTTGCCGTCCACGAAGCCCACCGTAGCAGAGCGCTGCCCTCAGGAGATTTCTGCACCTGGTATACATGTAGTCCGAGGCGAGAAAGCGAGGAGGGTGACAGTGTTGACGGGGAAGACGGAGAACGCGACCGACGTCGTCATAGTGGGCGCCGGCCCGACCGGGCTGATGCTGGCGTACGAACTGGCGCTGGCGGGGGTCGAGACCGTGGTGCTGGAGAAGCTGCACCAGCGCATCGAGCAGGTGAAGGGCGGCGCGATCCAGCCCCGTACGGCCGAACTGCTGGAATCACGCGGGCTGTTGGAGCCGTTGCTGCGGCGGGCCACCTCGCGCGACCCGGTGGGCGGGCACTTCGCGATGCTGCCCGTGCCCTTGGACTGCGCCCCGTGGCGGACCAGGCACCCCCACCCGATCGGCATCCCCCAGTGGGAGATCGAGGCGGTGCTCGAGGAGCGGGCGATCGCCGCGGGCACGCGGATCCTGCGCGGCGCCGCCGTCTCGAAGGTCGCGTCGGACGAGGACGGCGTGGCCGTGACGGCGGATGGCCCGGAGCTGCGGGCACGCTATCTGGTGGCGTGCGACGGCGGCCACAGCACGGTGCGCAAACTGCTCGGGCTGCCGTTTCCCGGGCGGCCCGGAACCCAGCAGGCGGTGCTGGCCGACATCCGGCTGACCGCGGTGTCGCCGCTGGTGCCGCGGCGGATGGGGCATATCAGCACCCTGACCCGCCGGGTGGGGGACTACTGGGCCATGCTGGTCCCGGTCGGCGGTGACCTCTACCGCTTCACCTTCGGGCGCGCGGACCAGACGGACACCGCCCGCGACGTCCCCGTCACCCATGAGGAGATCGCCACCGCGCTGCGGGCGGTGTACGGCGAGGAGACCACCCTCGGGGCCGTGGTCAACTCCTCGCGCTTCGGCGACGCCACGCGACAGCTGGAGCGGTACCGCGTGGGACGCGTGCTCTTCGCGGGCGACGCCGCCCATATCCACTCGCCGATGGGCGGCCAGGGGCTCAACCTCGGCATACAGGACGCGATCAACCTCGGCTGGAAACTGGCCGCGGTCCTCCAGGACCGGGCGCCGGGCGGCCTCCTGGACAGCTACCACGCCGAGCGGCACCCGGCCGCGGCCCGGGTCCTGCATCACACATCGGCACAGCGCGTCCTGGCGGACACCAACCCGAGCGAGGATGTCGCCGCCCTGCGCGACATCCTTACCGACCTGCTCCGCCTGCCCGACACCAACCGCCACCTCGCGGGGCTGATGTCCGGCCTCTCGCTGCGCTACGACCTGCCCGGCGAACATCCCCTCACCGGGCAGCGCGTGCCGGATGCCGACCTGGTCACCGAGGACGGTGCCACCCGGCTGTCGGCGCTGTTCCGCTCGGGCCACGCCGTACTGCTCGATCTGTCCGGAGCCGTCCCGGACGGCCTCCCGCTCCCGCCACGCGTCGACCTCGTCCGGGCCACCTGCGCGGACGACCTGGGCGCCGCCGTCCTGCTCATCCGCCCCGACGGCTATGTGTGCTGGGCGGCGGACACCTCGTCCGCCTGTGGCGAGGCCCTGCTCGGCGCCATCGGAGGCGGGCTGGCGAAGGTGGGCTGAGCCGGGCGCGTCGGGCGGCCGCGGCGGCGTCCGGACCTGCCTCCTGGACTCCGCCGGGGGTGCTCAGCCGTCCAGGGGGAGCAGGATGCGGAAGGTGGCGCCCTCGTCCGGGGCCGTGTGCACCTCCACCCGGCCGTGGTGGGCCGTCACCAGGGCGTCGACGATCGCGAGGCCGAGGCCCGCGCCGCCGCTCGCGGTGCGGCCGCGGGCGTCATCCGCGCGGTAGAACCGGTCGAAGGCGCGGGCGGCCTGCTCCCGGGACATCCCAGGGCCCTCGTCCCGCAGCTCCAGAACCGCCAGACCGTCCTGGGTGCCGACGCCGATCCGGACCGGAGTGCCGGGCGGGGTGTGGGCCACCGCGTTGCCGACGAGATTGGAGGTCACCTGGCGCAGTCTCGCCTCGTCGCCGAGCACCGGCGCGCCACCCGGCGGCCCGCCGCCGGGGCCGGTGAGGGTGACGGGGCGCCGTGGATCGAGCGCGCGCAGGTCGTGCAGGGCGTCGACGGCCAGGGTGCGCAGGTCCATCGGGGTGGGATGGAGGGGGAGGTCCGCGGCGGCGTACTCGTCGAGGCGGGCGAGCAGCAGCAGGTCCTCGACCAGCCGGATCAGCCGTGCCGCCTCCCGCTCGATCCGGCCCATCGCGGTGTCGACATCGGCGCGCTCGGGCATGCCGCCCATCCGGTACAGCTCGGTGAACCCCTTGATGCCGAAGAGCGGGGTGCGCAGCTCGTGGCTGGCGTCCGCGATGAAGCGGCGCATCCGCTCGGCGGCGGCCGCCCGTGCCGCGTCGCTCTCCTCGACCCGGTCCAGCATGCCGTTGAGCGCCGCGGCCAGACGGCCGAGTTCGGTACGGGAAGCGGCCAGTTCCGGGACGCGGCTGGACAGGTCGCCGTCCGCGATGGCCGCCGCGGTGGTTTCGACCCGGCGCAGCGGGCGCAGCCCGGCACGTACGGCGAACCACCCGGCCACGCCGAGCAGCGCCAGCACCAGGGAGTCGATGAGCAGCATCCGGGTGCCCAGCTGTCCGATCGTCGCGTCGACCTGGGCGAGGGAGGCCGCGACGACGACGCTGTGGGGATCCTCGGCCTGCTTGTGCCGTGCTCCCCCCGGCGCCTCGAGCGGTACGGCGATCACCCGCCATGCCTCACCACCGTCGACGGCCGGGACCTCGAAGGGCCGTCGGCCGCGTTCGCCGACCGCCGCCGCGTCGAGCGGGGGGAGGGCGGGAGCGCTGTGGGCCGCGGGCCGGATGACCCGCCGCACACGGCCGTTCGGGCCGAGGGAGGCCAGGTACACATCGCCGGTGAGCTGCTGCTCCACGGTGTCGCGCAGCCGAGATGTCCGATCGCCCGCCACGTCGGCCGGGTCGGTGAGGCGGGCGGTGACCGTGGCGGTGGTGCCGAGCCGGTCGTCCAGCTGGTGCACCAGGTCGCGCTGGAGCAGGACGACGGCCAGGGCGTTGCTGCCGAGCAGGGCGACCACGAGCAGCATCAGGGCGATCGCCAGCAGTCGGCCACGCAGCGAGAGTCGGCCACGCGGCGAGAACCAGCGGCGCAACGAGAACCAGCGGCGCAACGAGAGGCGGGGGCGCAACGAGAGGCTGCCACGCGGTGAGACGCGGCGGCGCAACGAGACGCGGCCGCGCGGCTCGCGCGCGGGGCTGTCGCTCACCGCGGTGGCCTGCGCAGCACATAGCCGGTGCCGCGCACCGTATGGATCAGCTTCGGTTCGCCCAGGTCCACCTTGCGCCGCAGATAGCTGACGTAGGAGGCGACGATGCTGTCGTCGCCCCCGAAGTCGTACTGCCAGACCAGCTCCAGGAGTTGGGACTTCGACAGCACCTGCCCGGCGTTCTCCATCAGCACCCGCAGCAGGCTGAACTCGGTCGGGGACAGCCGAACGGGCTGCCCGCCCCGGGTCACCTGGTGGCTGTCGGGGTCCAGCTCCAGTTCGCCGACGACCAGTCGGCCGTCGGACTGCCGACCGCTGACGCGGCGCAGAATGGCCCGGATGCGCAGGACCAGTTCCTCCAGGTTGAACGGCTTGGTGACATAGTCGTCACCGCCCGCCCGCAGCCCGCTGATCCGGTCCTCGGGCGCATCGCGGGCGGTGAGGAACAGCACCGGGGGATGGCCCGCCACGGCGAGCGGACGCTGCCCGCGCAGCCGGTGGACGACCTCGAAGCCGTCGATGTCGGGCAGCATCACATCCAGCACGATCAGGTCGGGACGCCGCTCCCGCACCGCGGCCAGCGCCTGTTCGCCGGTCGCGACCGCGACCACGGCGAAGCCCGCCAGCCGCAGGCTCGCGGACAGCAACTCGCGCAGCGTGGGCTCGTCCTCCACCACCAGCAGCCGTTCCGATGCCGTCATCCGTGTCCCGTCCCCACCCGATCGTCCGCTCTCCGGCTTCCCGGCCCGTTACGCGTCGCGTCGGCGGAAGACGATGAACGCCGCGGTCAGCAGGGCCGCGACACACCCTGCCATGACGGCGAGCCCGGACCAGGGGGCCAGCACCCGGGCCCGGTGCGGTACGGCGGTCAGCGTGCTGACGATCGTGCGGGCGCCGTACTCTGAGGTGATGACCAGGCCGCCCAGCAGGCCCAGGGCGATCTGCGCCAGCAGGTAGCCGCGCAGAGCGCCCGCCAACGGTGGCGGTCCCCGAACTGGCGGCGTCCAGGCCCAGGATCATCGACGGCCACCACCGTGCCGTAGCGCTTGGTCAGTCCGCGTACTTCGATCATCATGACTCCAGAACCGAAGTGCGTGCGCGGTGCCGCTGGGCGCGCAGGAGGATGACGACGACCACGGCCGCGGCGATGAACGCGCTGGTGGCCATGGCGATGTAGCCGTGCACGCCCAGGGCCGAGTTCACCGTTTCTCCGTCGACGACCGTGTTGGTGGACTTGAGGACGGCCGAACCCACGAACTTCAGGATCACGGCTCCGGTCGCCACCATCACCATGACCATGCTGGACACCACGCCCTGGCGTTCCGGGGGCGCGAGCGTCGCCGCCATGTTGAAGCCGGATGTCACGAGCGTTCCCGCGGTGAGACTCAGCAGGAACGAGCAGACGACCGCGAGCGGGAGCACGGAGTCGCCGAAGAACATCCCGACGGTTCCCACCGCTCCGATCGCCACCCCGCCCGCCAGCGCCGCGGCCGGTCCGACGCGGGTGCCGAGCACCCCGGCCAGGGTGCCGCCGAGCACGATGCCGATCGCCGGTACGCCGTACAGCAGGCCCAGCGCGCCCGGGGCGGCGAGTCCGTACCCGAGGTGCTGGTCCGGCGAGACCTTGGCGATGAGACCGAAGAGCGTGAGCATGCTCTGGTACGCGCCGGTTCCGAAGACGACCACCAGGAGCGTGAGCACCAGGGGCCTGCCGAGGCCGCGGATGTCGATCACGGGCTCGGGAATCCGGCTCTCCACCAGGAACCACCGGGCCAGCGCCGCGGCGCCACCGGCGAGCAGGGCGAGCGGGCCCACGCCGGACCAGCCGAACTCCGCTCCGAGGCTCACATAGCTGAGCACCGCCGCCAGACCGCCACCGAGGAGGACGGCCCCGGCGATGTCGACCGTGCCCGGTGTCCTGAGCGTGGACCGGGGAACGAGGCCACGCACCAGGACCGCCGCGATGGCCGCGAATACCGCCGACGCGACGAACACGCTCCGCCAGCCGAACTCCGCGGCCGTCAACTCGAAGAGGGCGGGCATGACGATGCTGAGGAGCGCGGAACCGGAGGTCACGACGCCCGTGATGACCATCGCCAGGTCCGGGGCGCACATGTCACGGATGAGGGCCACCGTGAGGAACACGGCTCCCACGGCCGCTCCCTGCAACAGGCGTCCGAAGATGAACACCCAGAGGCCGGGAGCGACGAGGCACACGAGGGCGCCCGCGAGGGCGATGATCAACGTGGCCACCAGCACCCTGCGCTTGCCGTGGATATCGGCGCTCTTCCCGAGCAGCGGCGCCCACATCGCTCCCGCCAGCAGCGAACTGGCGTCGATCCACGCCGACTGGTCGGTGCCGAAGTGGTCGAGCATCTCGGGAAGGACGAGGAGCGGTGCGGTGACGACGGTGTCCACCATGGTGTTCACCAGAATGAGGACGGCCACCTGGCCGATGAGCCGTCTGTTCCACCGCGTGTGCCGTTCGCTGCGGAGCGGTCCGGTATCGGTATCGGTGCGGGTATCGGTGCCCGTGCCCGTGCCGGTGCCGGTGCCGGTGCCGGTGTCCGCGCTCGTGCTGGCGCTGCCAATGCTGCCGTTGGGCATGAAGCGCTCTTCCTTCTGTCCCTCTGGACCTGGTTGCGGTCGCCCGACGTCTGCCGTGGGCGCGTGGCATCACAGTGATCCGCTGTTCTGGGACAGCTCTGCACGAGTCCGGGCGTGTGCTGTGAACCGGAAGTCGAGTCCTGGGGAAACCGGCAGATCGCGGCAGCCGACCGGCCGGTGATTCACAGAAACTCACAGAATCGGTCGACCGATCAGCCCTGGTCCGGCTCGGGCAGGCCGGGGCCGGTGCGGGTGGGCCGGTGCGGGTGGGCCGCCGGGTCGCCCTCGCCGACGATGCTGCCCGCCTCGTCCAGGGCGATCT
>NZ_JAEEAP010000018.1 GCF_016103465.1 Streptomyces sabulosicollis | reverse complement strand
CCGCCCCCACACCGCGCGCCCCGGCGCGTGCTCCCCGCGCCCCCAGGCCCGGATGGCGCGGGGTGTATCGGCCCCGCCGAGCATCCGGTCCACGGTGCGGCCGAAGTCCGTCTGCGCCTGATCCAGCATGAACCTCATCCGGGCGCCCCCTCGTCAGCCAATGGGCTCGTCATCTACCACGGGGCGCGCCGACTCGGCCGCGGGCCCCGCACGTGCACGGGGCGCGCCGACTCGGCCGCGGGCCCCGCACGTGGTCCCGTAGCCGCTCCTCGTACGGGTCCGTGCTCCCCGGCCCGCCCTCATCTGCGTCCCTTCGGCAGGCCCAGCAGTCGCTCGGCGATGATGTCGCGCTGGATCTCGTTCGTGCCCGCGTAGATCGGGCCCGCCAGGGCGAAGGTGTAGCCGTCGGACCAGGGGCCGGGCGCCTCCGGGTCCTCGGCGGCGTCGGACAGTTCGCCGTGGGGGCCCAGCAGGTCCAGGGCCGTCTCGTGGAGGGCGATGTCCAGCTCCGACCAGAAGACCTTGTTCAGGCTGGACTCGGCCCCGAGCGAGCCCCCGGCGGCCGGCCGGGAGGCGCCCGCGTAGGCGAAGAGCTCATACGCACGGGCGCGGATCACCGCGTCGGCGACCCGGTCGCGCAGCGCGGCCGCCTCGCTTCCCGTACCGTCCGCCTCGCCCCCAGGCGCGGCCGCCCGCTCCCGCCACAGCGCCACCAGCCGCCGCGCCGCCGCGGTGAACCGGCCGGGGCTGCGCAGGGTCAGCCCGCGTTCGTTGCCCGCCGTGCTCATCGCGATGCGCCAGCCCTGCCCCGGCTCGCCGATGACGTCCTCGTCGGGGACGAACACCTCGTCCAGGAAGAGCTCGGCGAAGGCGGGCTTGCCGTCGAGGCGGCCGATGGGGCGTACGGTCACACCGGGCGCGTCCAGGGCGAACATCAGGTATGTCAGCCCCCGGTGCGGCGCGTCCGCCGCCGGATCGCTGCGGAACAGGCCGAAGGCCCGGTCGGCGAAGGCGGCCCGGGACGACCACGTCTTCTGTCCGCTCAAGTGCCAGCCGCCGCCGGTGCGGCGGGCGGTGGAGCGCAGCGAGGCGAGGTCGGAACCCGACTCGGGTTCGGACCACGCCTGGGCCCAGATCGTCTCGCCGCGCGCCATCGGCGGCAGGATCCGGGCGCGCTGCTCGGCGGTGCCGTGCTCGAAGAGGGTGGGGGCGAGCAGGCTGATCCCGTTCTGGCTCACCCGGCCCGGCGCGCCCGCCGCGTAGTACTCCTCCTCGAACAGCAGCCACTCGATCAGCGAGGCGCCCCGGCCGCCGTACTCCTCGGGCCAGGTCACCGCGGACCAGCGGTCCGCCGCGAGGGTGCGCTCCCAGGCGCGGTGCGCCGCGAACCCCTCGGCGGTCTCCAGGGAGGGCAGCGGAGCGGTGGGCGTGTGCGCGGCCAGCCACCGCCGGGCCTCGGCCTGGAACGCCGACTGCCGCTCGGTGAGATCGAGGTCCATCGGCCCACCACCCCCGTCTCCGTCGGCTTCCCTAACAAGTGTTTGGTAGGTTACCGTGGAGTCGTGATGGACAACAAGGCGCCGTACGTCCCCGGCCACGGCCTCCTGACCGGCCGCACGGCGGTCATCAGCGCCGCCGCGGGCGCCGGGATCGGCGGCGCCACGGCCCGCCGGTTCCTCGAGGAGGGCGCCCGCGTCGTCCTCGGCGACGCCCATGAGCGCCGGCTGGAGGAGACGGTGGCCGCGCTCGCCGGGGAGTTCGGCGAGGACCGGGTCGCCGGACGCGTCAGCGATGTGACCGACGAGGCCCAGATCGCCGCGCTGTTCGACCTCGCCGAGGAGCGCCACGGACGGCTGGACGCGGTGGTCAACAACGCGGGGCTGGGCGGCACCGCCCTGCTGACCGAGATGACCGACGAGCAGTGGGACAAGGTCATCGACGTCACCCTGAACGGCACCTTCCGCTGCACCCGCGCCGCGCTGCGCCGGATGAAGGACGGTGGCCACGGCGGGGTCGTGGTCAACAACGCCTCGGTCGTCGGCTGGCGCGCCCAGGCCGGTCAGGCCCACTACGCGGCGGCCAAGGCGGGCGTCATGGCGCTCACCCGCTGCGCCGCGGTCGAGGCCGCCGCGTACCGGGTGCGGGTCAACGCGGTCTCGCCGAGCCTGGCCATGCATCCGCATCTGGTGAAGGTCACCACCCCCGAACTGCTGGCCGCGCTCACCGAGCGCGAGGCGTTCGGCCGGTACGCCGAGCCCTGGGAGGTCGCCAACGTCATCGTCTTCTTGGCCAGCAGCTATGCCTCGTACATGACCGGCGAGACGGTGTCAGTGAGCAGCCAGCACCCATGAGGCGAGAATGGCCACGTGCCGAATTCCACCAGGAACCGCGCTTCCACCGGAAACAGTGCGAAGAACAGCGAGAAGAAGACGACCGTGACCCCGTCCCCCGAACGACGGCGCGAACTGCTCTCGACCGCGGCGGAGGTCTTCGCCGCCCAGGGGTACGACGCGACCACCGTCCGCCGGATCGCGGACGAGGCGGGGATGCTCGCGGGAAGCCTCTACTACCACTTCGACTCCAAGGAGTCGATGGTCGACGAGATCCTCTCCACCTTCCTGAACGAGCTCTGGACCGGGTACGACGCGGTGCTCGACGCCGGGCTCGGCCCCCGGGAGACCGTCGAGGCGCTCGTCACCGAGTCCTTCCGGGAGATCGACCGGCACCGCGCGGCCGTGGCGATCTACCAGAAGGAGTCCCAGCACCTGGCCGACCGGCCGCGCTTCCACTACCTCACCGAATCGCGGGGGAGGTTCGAGCGGGCGTGGCTGGGCGCGCTGGAGCGCGGAGTGGCGGAGGGGGTCTTCCGCGCCGACCTCGACATCCGGCTGGCGTACCGCTTCCTGCGCGACACCGTGTGGGTCGCCGCTTCCTGGTACCGGCCGGGCGGCCGGCACAGCCCCGAGGAGATCGCCCGCCAGTACCTGTCGATGGTTCTGGACGGCATCACTCCGCGAGAAGAACAAGAACCACAAGAGCCATAAGAACGACACCAACGGCGAGGACGGCCGTAAGGCCGTCACGACCGGAACGATCAAGGAGTTGCCATGCCCGAGGCATACATCGTCGAAGCCGTGCGGACGCCGGTGGGGCGGCGGAAGGGCGGGCTCGCCTCCGTCCACCCCGCCGACCTCGGCGCCCATGTCCTGCGCACGCTGATGGAGCGCTCGGGCGCCGACCCGGCCGCCGTGGAGGACGTCGTCTTCGGCTGTCTGGACACCGTGGGCCCGCAGGCCGGGGACGTCGCGCGGACCTGCTGGCTGGCCGCCGGGCTCCCGGAGGAGGTCCCGGGCGTGACCGTCGACCGGCAGTGCGGCTCCTCGCAGCAGGCCCTGCACTTCGCGGCGCAGGCCGTGCTCTCCGGCACCCAGGACCTGGTGGTCGCGGGCGGGGTGCAGAACATGTCCATGGTGCCCATCGGTTACGCCAACGGTAAGGCCGTTGAGCCGCTGGGGCTCACCGAAGGCCCCTTCGCGGGCTCGGAGGGATGGCGGGCGCGCTACGGCGACCAGCCGGTCAGCCAGTTCTACGGAGCCGAGCTGATCGCCGAGAAGTGGGCCATCACCCGCGAGGCCATGGAGGAGTTCGCCCTGGGCTCGCACCAGCGGGCGCTGCGCGCCATCGACGAGGGCCGCTTCGACCGCGAGACCGTCCCGTTCGGGGACGTCTCGGTGGACGAGGGGCCGCGCCGGGACACCAGCCTGGAGAAGATGGCGGCCCTCAAGCCGCTCATGGAGGGCGGGCGGCTCACCGCCGCGCTCTCCTCGCAGGTCTCCGACGGCGCCGCGGCCCTGCTGCTCGCCTCCGAACGGGCCGTACGGGAGCACGGTCTGACCCCGCGTGCCCGGGTGCACCATCTGTCGGTGCGCGGCGAGGACCCGATCCGGATGCTGTCCGCGCCCATCCCGGCGACCGCCTACGCGCTGAAGAAGACCGGACTGACCATCGGCGACATCGACCTGGTCGAGATCAACGAGGCGTTCGCCCCCGTGGTCCTGGCCTGGCTGAAGGAGACCGGCGCCGACCCCGATCGGGTCAACGTCAACGGCGGCGCCATCGCCCTGGGCCACCCGCTCGGCGCCACCGGCGCCAAGCTGATGACGACCCTCCTGCACGAACTGGAGCGCACCGGCGGCCGCTACGGACTGCAGACGATGTGTGAGGGCGGGGGCCAGGCGAACGTCACGATCGTCGAGCGGTTGTGAGCACCGCGACCACCGCCTCGGCGGACGGAGTCCGGCGCGGGCGCCCGAAGCCGTGAGGCCGCCCGGGGCCGAGCGGTGCGAGGAGGCCGTGGAGGTGGGCGCGCTGGGTGAGGGCGGGCCAGGCGGACGTCACGACCGTTGAGCGGTGGTGAGACTCGACCGGACGCCTTCCCGTGGCGACCGCGCCCGGCCCCGCAGATGATGGTGCTGCTCCGAGGGCGGGACCGAGGCCGGGAGGACTGTGCCATGGCGTGCGGATCGACCAAGCTCTGGAACGGCGAGGCCACGTGGTTCTGTTGTGGCAACGCCTGGGGTCCGTGCGCCTCCGCGGGCGGCGGCGCGTGCGGCACCTGCCGGTCCAGCGCCCTGCAGGCCGCCTGGCCCAACGCCTCCAAGGCGTGCTGGGACATCACCCGGCCGGACCTGTGCGGTGAGGACATACCCCGGCGCGGCTGCGGCTCGGTGATGAAGGTGCGCCATGACTGCTCGGGCGCGAGCGTCTGCGTCACCGTCAGCGACTGCGGCCCGCGCACCCGCAGCTTCTGCTCCGAGTCCACCTGCTGCGACGGGATCTGCCGCACCAACCGGGTCATCGACCTCACCCCCGCCGCCTTCTCCGCCATCGGCAGCCTGAGCTCCGGCACTCTGCCGGTCTCCATCTTCGAATGAGGCGGGCCCGGCCATGAGCGTGTACCGAACCGGCGACCCCCTCGACCGCCGTCACTTCCTCACCGCCGCCGCCCTCCGCGGCGCCACCGTCATCGGCACGGGGGCCCTCGGCACCGGGGTCATCGGGGCGACCGCCCTGGGCGCCGTGGACGCCGACGCCGCCTTCGCCGCGCCGATACGTCCCCTGGACCCGGCGGTCGCCGAGAGCGCCTTCGCCGAGGGGCGGATCACCGCGATCAACGACGACGTCCTGGAGGTCGCGGGCTCCTACGGCGACCACTCCCGGATCCGGGTCACGGGCGCCACCAGCGTCTGGAAGGCCCGGGCCACCACCGCGGCCGACATCGAGACCGGCGACGGACTGTACGCCCGCGGCCTCCCGCTGCCCGACGGCACCCTCGCCGCCGACGCGGTGTGGGTCAACATCGTGAACCTCCACGCCACCATCCGTGGCATCGAGAAGACCCGGCTGCACCTCGCCCACGGGCACCACGAGATCGTCGGCAACCTCATGGCGGAGACCACCAACGCCGCCTACGGCACCGCCTCGCCCACCGCCGATCTGTCCCGGCTCGCCATCGGACAGAGCGCCCAGGTCCTGGGCGCGTGGCGGCCGTCCGACGGCTCCGTGGACCTGGTCCGGGTCGCGGTCCCGCCCGGCGCGGGGAGGCGGCGGTGAGCGCCTTGATCCGCGACCTCGCCCCACTGGTGCTCGCCGGGGTGCTGGGGCCGGCCGGGGCGGGCAAGCTGTTCGGCCGGGGCACCGCCCGGCAGGCGCCCCGTACCGCGCTCGCCCGGCTGCTGCGGGACGGCGGCCGGGCCGCGCGCGCCCTCCGCGCCCTCGGCGCCGTCGAACTCCTGCTCGCCGCCGCGCTGCTCGCGGCCCCCGTCACCCCGCTCCCAGGAGCGGGGGCCGCCCTCCTCGGCGCGGGCTTCCTCGGCTATCTCGGCTACGCCCGCACCGCCGCGCCCGGCTCCTCCTGCGGCTGTACGGCGCGGCCGGACGCCCCCCTCACCTGGCGCGCCTTCGTCCGGGCCGCCGCGGTCCTCGCGGGCGGGATCGCGGCGGCACTGGCCCAGCAGCCCTGGTGGACCGCGGTGGCCCGCCGTCCGGCCGCGGGGCCGTGCCTGGTGCTGGGCGTGGCGGTGGCCCTGACGGCGCTCTCCGCCGATCCGGAGCGCCACTGGCGGATGCCGCTGCGCCGGCTGCGGCTGCGGATCACCGGGCATCCGCTCGCCGCGACCGGAGCGCGGGCGTCGGTCCCGGTCGCCGCGACTGTGACGGCGGTCCCGGTCGCCGCGACCGTCGAACTGCTGGAGCGCTCGCGGGCCTGGCAGAGCGTCTCCCGTGTGGTGCGCTCCGCGCTGCTGGACCACTGGGACGACGGCGGCTGGCGCATCCTCCAGTTCGCCGGGGTGTACGGGGGCGGCCCGGCCGCGAGGCCCGTTCTGGTGCTCTTCGCGGTGGACGCGGCGGCCAGCCTGGACACGGTGCGCGAGCCCGCCGTCCGGGTCAGCGTGATCGACGCGGACAGCGGGACCCCGGTCCTGGCCACGGTGTGAGGCCCGCCGAGCGGGCACCGACCGCTGCCCGGACACCGCACACGCGTTCCGGGGGGACGCCCGGCGGAGCTCCCGGCGGAACGTCACCACCCCGAGTAGCCTGGACGGCACTGCCCAGGTCGAGCCGGTGGCGCGGGTAGGGGAGTGGGGTATGTCCGAGAATCGGTCCGCGTCCGGCTCCCGCGGGCCCAGGGCCAGGTGGCGGCGGCTGGAGGACGCGTTCCACCGGTCCGCGATCGGACGCGGATGGCGCCGGGGCAGCGAATTCGAGCTGCTGCACCGCGCGATGGGCTTCGCCGCCCTGGGCTTCCTCACCCTGGTACCCCTGCTGATCGTGGTGGCCGCGGCCGATCCGGTGGACCGGCTCGGATTCGCCCAGTGGCTGGCCGAGGGCCTCGGACTCTCCCCGACCTCGCGGGACGAGGTGCAGCGGCTGTTCGCCCCGCCCAAGCAGGCGCTGGAGGCCACCACCGCCTTCGGTCTGACCACGCTGGCCGTCTTCGGGCTGCGCTTCGGCACGGTGCTCCAGGTCGGCTACGAGAAGGTGTGGGAGCTTCCGGCCGGCCGCTGGCACACCGTCTGGCGCCATCTGGTGTGGCTCGTGGTGCTGATCTGCTACCTGCTGCTCTCCGCCCATCTGGAGCCCGGCGTCTCCCGGGTGCTGGTGGCGGTGCTGGGCACGGTGCTGTTCTTCTGGTGGTCGCAGCGGCTGCTGCTCGGCGGGCGGATCAGCTGGGGCGCCCTGCTGCCCGGCGCGCTGGCCACCAGCGTCGGGCTGCTGGGGCTGCGGGTCTTCTCCCAGCTGGTGTTCTCCCCGCTGATCGCCTCCAGCACGGTCTCCTACGGCCCGGTCGGCACCGTCCTGGTCGTCCAGTCCTGGCTGGTCGGCGTCGGCTATGTGGTCTTCGGCGGCGCGCTCGTCGGCCGGGTGCTGCACGAGGACTATCTGCGGATGGTGGCATGGCGCCGCAAGCGGCGACGCGACCGGGCCAGGGCGCACCCACCGCCGGACTGACGCCCTGGCCCACGAGCCCGCGGCCCGGGCCGCCGCCGACGGCCGCTCCTGATCGTCAAGCCCGGGCCCGGACCCGAAACGCCGTCGCCCCGGGCCGGGGGCGCCTGGCATGCTGGCGGTGTGAATGGTCCCGAGATCCACCTCAGCCTCGCCCCTGAGCTGCGATTCTTCGCCGTCCCCGAGCGGCGCCGCCCGTGGACGGCCGTCGTCACCGACGGCGTCTCCACCCTCGGTCATGTGGTCGAGTCGCTCGGGGTGCCGCTCACCGAGGTCGGCAGGCTGCTGGTGAACGGCGAGGAGACCGCCGCCTCCCACGTGCCGGGCGCGGGGGAGACCGTGGAGGTCCACCCGGTCCTCCGCCCGCAGCGGGTGCCGGGCGCGCCGCTGCGCTTCCTGCTCGATGTGCACCTGGGCACGCTCGCGCGGCGGCTGCGGCTGCTGGGTGTGGACGCCGCGTACGAGAGCGAGGACATCGGCGACCCCGAGCTGGCCGCGCGCTCCGCCGCCCAGCGCCGGGTGCTGCTCTCCCGCGACCGGGGGCTGCTGCGCCGCCGTGAGCTGTGGGCCGGGGCGTACGTCTACAGCGACCGCCCCGATGAGCAACTGCGCGACGTCCTCGGCCGGTTCGCCCCGGGCCTGGCGCCCTGGACCCGCTGCACCGCCTGCAACGGCCCGCTGGAGGACGCCGACAAGGAGACGGTCCGGGAGCGGCTCCAGCACGGCACCCGGCGCACCTACGACGTCTTCGCCCGCTGCACCGTCTGCGAGCGGGTCTACTGGCGCGGCGCCCACCACGCCCGTCTCGAGGCCATCGTGGCCGGGGCGATGGGCGAGTTCGGCGACGCCCGGGCCGCGCTGTCCTGAGCCGAGCCGCCGGGCGGGGCGCCCCGCCCGGCGCCGGTGGCGGCCACCCCCGGGGAGGGCCCCCGAGGACCCGTCGTCCGGCTGGGGAGCTCAGGACCCCTCGTTCTGGATGGCCTCCGGAAGCGCGGTGTGGAAGGCCGGATGGGCGTGCAGCCGCCGCACATAGGCGCGCAGACGCCCATGGCGGGAGACCCGGTCGGCGGCCTCGGCGTCCAGCAGGGGCCGGTGCTCGCTGTCGAGCTGGACGAGGGCCACCCACAGGTCCACATCAGCGGCGGTCAGCTCCTCGCCCAGGGCGTACGGCGCGGCCGACAGCCCGCGGTCGAGCCGGCCGAGGGCGGTCAGCAGCCGCTCCAGTGCCGCGTCCCGGCACTCCGCCTCGGGCGCGGTCGCCGCCTGCCGGGCGGCGTGGGTGATGTCCTCGTCGAGGACTTCCCGGAGGGCGTCGATGTCCGCGGCGAGGGCCGCCGGGCGCAGCCGGGGACGTCCGGTTCCGCCGTGGTCGCTCAGATGTCCGGCGAGGTCGCGCAGGATGTCGGGCGTGTGGTTGCTGACGACACGTCCGGTCCAGCGGTCGCACAGCGCGGGCGCGTCCACCGGTCCGCCGTAGTGGTGCCAGGTGGCCTCGTAGGCCCCGCGCAGTGCGGCGTACGCCTCGGGGGTGTCGTCCGGGGGCCCGACGATGGTGGTGGCCACGGTGTCCCGCAGCCCGAGCAGATCGAGGGTGATGGAGACGCGCAGCGAGAGCGGACAGCTCGCGGAGAGATAGAGCCGATAGCGGTGCGGCACGGGGTAGAAGCCACCGGCGAGGTCGACGCCGATGCGGCTGCGGAATCGGTGCGGTGGCGTGGGCGGGGCGATCCGGGGGCGGGGCGAGCAGGGGTCGGGGTCGAGAAGAGCGGCAGGACCTGAACTGACCGGAAACGTCTCGGACATGGCTCTCCAAAGCAGTGACGAAAAGCCCCGGCCCCGCCGGTTGACGGCGGCGGCCGATGGCGCGAGGGAAGGGAAGCCCGCGCGGGGCACCCGCCGGGGCGGTGCCGGGACACACCCGACCCCCCGGCGCGTGGGACCGCGCTCGGTGACCGCGTCGACTCGGGCCGACTCAGACGGCTGGACTGGAGGCGCTGCAGATGCGCAGCAGATCGATGTGCAGCCGCCTGGTCAGGAGGCGGAGCCGGCGGAGCGGGGACAACGGCCGGGGACGCCGGCGGGCGCCGCCCCCGTGGCTGTCGGTCCTGGGCATCTCCACCGATCCCATCATCGGGGGCTCGCGAGGCAGCGAGACCGCGCTTGTCCCGTCCACGCCGACGGAACCTGGTCGTCACCCGGGGGCACCCCGTCGCGGGAGAAGGGTTGCCTGTCAACGAGCCGGGGCCGATGACCCACCTGAGCGGGGGTTCCGCACGGTGGGCGCTGACAATCGTGACCGTCCCTGACAGTGTCGTCGCGCTCCGCGAGGGCGTCAACCCATGCCGAGGTGGCCAACACCGGCCGACGGTACGGCGGATGTACGGCGCCGTGGCGGACGCGGCTCGGAGCGGGATCCGGCGCGCGGAGGGAACCGCTCAGCGGAGCGGCCGCCCCGCGCCGCCGATGGCCCGCTCGACGAGGACCATGGCCGCGTCGTCCGCCAGCCGTCCCTCGGCGTGCCGGACCAGCGCGTGGCGCAGCCGGTCCAGGTACTCGGACGGGGTGGCGCCCTCCAGCGTCTCCATGGTCCGGTGCAGCGGAAAGAACTCGTTGCAGTGGTTGCGGGCCTCGACCACCCCGTCGGTGTGCAGCAACAGCCGGTCACCGGGCAGGAACGGATAGGTCTCGACGTCTATCGCGGGAGGGCTGAGGAACTCCTCGAGGCCGAGCGGCGGCAGCGGGCGCGCCGGGTCCAGGGAGCGCACCTCGTGCCCGCGCATCACCAGGGGCGGCGGATGGCCGCGGTTGATCAGCTGGACCATCCACTCGTCCGTCACCTGGGCGAGGAGCACGGTGACGAACTGCTCCTCCAGTTCCCGCGGGTCCTGGAGCTGGGAGCGGTCCAGCAGCTCGTACTCACGCGCCAGCGCGGCCGCGCAGCGGTGCATCACCTCGGCGAGCTCCCGCTCGTAGTGCACCGCCTCCCGGAAGGCGCCCACGACGGCCGCGGCGGACCGCACCGCGGCCAGCCCTTTTCCCCGTACATCGCCGACGATCAGCCGCACCCCGTAGCGGGTGCACATCGCCTCGTAGAGGTCCCCGCCGATCTGCGCACCGCGCTCGGCCGCCATATAGACGCTGGCGGTGTTCACCACGCCCATCCGGGCGGGCAGCGGCCGCAGCACCACGTTCTGGGACACCTCGGCGATCCGGCGGACATGGGCCAGCTCGCGGTCCCGGCGCATCCGCACCGCGCTGGTCGCCACGCTCGCCACCGCCACCACCAGCAGGGCCAGCAGATTGGTGTACACCTGCGGGGTGCCCCAGGCGTCGTTGTGGAAGGCGGTGATCACGCTGACCATGCCCGCCAGCACCGCCACCCCGCCGGTGCCGACCGGCCCCATGGTCACCGCCGCCAGCGCCGGTGCCGGGGAGAGCAGGGGACCGGTGTAGAGGGTGTGCAGGGGGGAGAGCTCAATGCTGAGCACCGCCGCCAGGACCAGGAACGGCAGACACCGTGCGATGGCGAACAACGTCTGACCGCGACCGCTCCCCCCTGGGGCGGCACGCATGAATTGCATAATTCGGTACTTTATCTGATGAAGACCCCCGAACGGGGGCGCTCTCCACGACGCGCGACGGAAGCCCCGGGCGTAGCCTGACGCTATGCCCGAGCTTCCGGACGTCGAGGGGTTCCGGCGGACGCTCGCCTCCTGCGCGCGGGGCCACCGCGTCGAGCGGGCGGAGGTGGCCGATCCGGGGGTGCTGCACGGGGTGACCGCGCAACGGCTGAAGCGCGACCTCAAGGGCCGCCGCTTCGGAACACCGCGCCGCCACGGCAAGTGGCTGATCGCCCCCACCGACGGGCCCACGGTGGTGCTCCACTTCGGCATGACCGGGCGGCTGGTCTGCGGGGCGGACTCCGAACCGGCCGGCCGGTTCCAGCGCGTCGCCTTCGACCTCGACGACGGCCACCGCCTCGGCTACGAGGACCAGCGCAAACTCCAGGGCATCTGGCTCGCCGCCACCGACGACGACATCGACCGGATCATCGGCGACCAGGGCCCGGACGCGCTCTCCCTCGGCCGGGCCGATCTGGACCGGCTGCTGGAGGGGCGGCGCGGACGCGTCAAGGCCACGCTGACCGACCAGGCCGTGATCGCCGGGCTCGGCAATCTGCTCGGCGACGAGATCCTGTGGCGGGCCCGGATCCATCCGCGCCGGCCGGTGAACGCGCTGACCGACGACGAGCGCGACCGGCTCCACACCGTCATGCGCGAGGTGCTGCGCGCCTCGGTGCGCGCGGGGCGGGTGCCGGACGACCCGGACTGGCTCACCGGGCGGCGCGACGATCCGGACCCGCACTGCCCCCGCTGCGGCAATCCGCTGCGCCGCGGCCGGATCTCCGGGCGGACCAGCCTGTGGTGCCCCCACTGCCAGCGGGAGGACGCCTGACGCCCGACCGGGCCACCTGTACCCCGTCCGCCTCCCTCCCGCCGTGGCCGGTGGTCAGGAGAGGTAGGCCGTGTAGGACATCACATCGCCCGCCTTCACCCGGTACTCGGGATCGTCCCGGATGAAGGTCTCCTCGATGTCCAGCACCCCGCCGTCGTCCGGATCGAGGACGATCAGGTAACGGCTCCCGGGGGTGCCGGTGAACCGGAATCCCTGCCCCTCCCGGCCGAGCCGGTCGGTGACCTTGCCCGCCGGGCGGATCCCCTCGATCCCGGACAGCAGGGTGACGATGCCCGCCCGCTGGCGCGGCCCCGGGGTCCACACCGTGAGGAAGGTCCGGATGGCCGGGAGCAGCTCCGCCGGGTCGCGGTCGGCGCCCGGGGACCAGACGGCGAGATACGCGCGCAGCGCCGGGGCACCGGCCGGGGGCTCCTCGAAGTAGTCCATGTTGGCGCCGTTGATCCCGGGCGGATAGTGCTCCTCGCTCAGCACCTTGCCGTCGTGGACCGTGCGCGGCGGGGGACCGTCCTCGATCACCGGGCGGCCCGGATGGCGCGGATCGGTGGCCACCTCCAGCGTGGAACCGCTGCCGTCCGCGTTCCAGCGGGTCAGCGACTCCCGGGGCAGCATCACCGCATCCTCGCCCGACTTCATGCTCAGCGCCCAGGTCTGGACATGGCTGCCCCGCTCGCTCTTCCCCGGGGACTCCTCGGCCGCCGCCCGCGTCCGCCGGGCGATCTCGGCGAGCGATACGTCCGCCCGGGAGGCGTGCGCCACCAGCGGCAGCGGTCTGGGCGCGGCCACGGCGGAGGGGGAGCCGGTGCCCGAGACGGTCAGCGCGAGGGCGAGGATCGTCGCGGCCGCCACGGCCTCCAGGCTCCAGACCACGCGTCGGACGGTACGGCGCCCCCGGTCCCGGGACGGCAGCCGCCGCAGTAGCAACTCGGCCCGCGCGTCCAGCGGCCGGTCCCGCCAGGGGCCGGTGTCGGCGGACACGGGGTCGGCCTCGCGGAGCAGATCCAGTTCGTCGGTCATGCCTGTCCATCCTTGTCGGCCCTGTCAGCTCTCTGGGTCCTGTCGCCCTTGCCGCTCGTGCACCCCAGCGAGACCCGGTCGTCCCGGCGCAGGGTCGCTATCTGCTCCCGCAGCCTCCGCCGCGCCCGGTGCAGCCGCATCGCCGCGGCGGACCGGCCGCACCCCAGCACGGTGCCGAGTTCCTCGACGGTCAGCTCCTCCCACGCCGTCAGCCGCAGTACCTCCTGGTCGGCCTCGGCCAGCCGGGACAGCGCCTCCAGCACCCAGGAGCCCGGCCGCTCCGCGTCCGGACTCGCCACGGTGCGCCCGTCACGCGTCGCCTCGTGGTGACCCAGCTTGAGCAGCAGCCTGCGGTAACGGCCCTTGCCGCGCACCGTGTTGGCCAGGCAGTGCCGGGCCACCCCGTACAGCCACGGCAGGGGTGACTCGGGCAGTTCGGACCGGCGCCGCCAGGCCACCGCGAAGACCTCGGCGACCACTTCCTCGACCTCCCATGCCTGGTCGTCCAGCCGCCGTGCCACGAAGCGGCTGACCGCCCAGTAATGCTCACGGTAGGCGGCGTCGAAGGCGTCGTCGGTGCTCATGATCCGAAGGTGTCCGGCACACCGCAGATCATCACACCCCGCGGCGGACAATCCTGATCCGCTGTCGGAGTGACGATCCACGGGGTGCCGGACACCTAGCGGTCATGAGGAACAACACCGTTGTCGCGGCGGCACCCGCCGCCCCGCCGTCGCGCCGCCCCGGGCCGGGGGCCACGGCCGTGAAGTGGCTGACCACCACCGATCACAAGACGATCGGCACGCTCTACCTGATCACCTCGTTCGCCTTCTTCTGCGTCGGCGGGGTGATGGCGCTGCTGATGCGCGCCGAGCTGGCCCGCCCGGGTACGCAGATCATGTCGAACGAGCAGTTCAACCAGGCGTTCACCATGCATGGCACGATCATGTTGCTGATGTTCGCCACCCCGCTGTTCGCGGGGTTCGCCAACTGGATCATGCCGCTGCAGATCGGTGCGCCCGATGTGGCGTTCCCGCGGCTGAACATGCTGGCGTACTGGCTGTACCTCTTCGGCTCGCTGATCGCGGTGGGCGGGTTCCTGACCCCGCAGGGCGCGGCCGACTTCGGCTGGTTCGCCTACTCCCCGCTGTCGGACGCGGTCCGCTCGCCGGGTGTGGGCGCGGACATGTGGATCATGGGTCTGGCCCTCTCCGGCGTCGGCACGATCCTCGGCTCGGTCAACTTCATCACCACGATCATCTGCATGCGGGCCCCCGGCATGACGATGTTCCGCATGCCGATCTTCACCTGGAACGTGCTGCTGACCGGTGTGCTGGTGCTGCTGGCCTTTCCGGTGCTCGCGGCGGCGCTGTTCGCACTGGAAGCGGACCGCCAATTCGGCGCGCATGTCTTCGACGCGGCCAATGGCGGGGCGCTGCTCTGGCAGCACCTCTTCTGGTTCTTCGGCCATCCGGAGGTCTACATCATCGCGCTGCCGTTCTTCGGCATCATTTCCGAGGTCATTCCGGTCTTCTCCCGGAAGCCGATGTTCGGCTATATCTCGCTCATCGCGGCGACGATCTCCATCGCGGGCCTCTCGGTCACCGTCTGGGCGCACCACATGTATGTCACCGGCGGAGTGCTGCTGCCCTTCTTCTCCTTCATGACGTTCCTGATCGCCGTGCCCACCGGCATCAAGTTCTTCAACTGGATCGGCACGATGTGGAGGGGTTCGCTGAGCTTCGAGACCCCGATGCTCTGGGCCATCGGCTTCCTGATCACCTTCGTCTTCGGCGGTCTGACCGGCGTGATCCTGGCCTCGCCGCCGATGGACTTCCACGTCTCGGACACCTACTTCGTGGTCGCCCACTTCCACTACGTCATCTTCGGCACCGTGGTCTTCGCCATGTTCGCCGGATTCCACTTCTGGTGGCCCAAGTTCACCGGGAAGATGCTGGACGAACGGCTGGGAAAGATCACCTTCTGGACCCTCTTCCTCGGCTTCCACGGCACGTTCCTGGTGCAGCACTGGCTCGGTGCCGAGGGAATGCTCCGCCGAATTCCCGACTACCTGGCGGCCGACGGCTTCACCACCCTGAACACCATCTCGACCATCAGCTCCTTCGTCCTCGGCCTGTCGTTCCTGCCGTTCCTCTACAACGTCTGGAAGACTGCCAAGTACGGCGAGAAGGTCGCCACCGACGACCCCTGGGGCTATGGACGCTCGCTGGAATGGACGACCTCCTGCCCGCCGCCGCGCCATAACTTCATCAGCCTGCCGAAGATCCGTTCCGAGTCCCCCGCGTTCGATCTGCACCATCCCGATGTCGGCCAGAAGGAGAGTGTGGCGTGAGCATGGCCAAAGCCGCCCAGCCCCCCGGTATCGCCGCCGGAATCAACCAGATCGAGGGCTATCTGCTGCTGCAGGGCGAGCGGGACGCGGCCCGGGAGCGGGCCCGCCTCCTCACCGGACGGCTCGACTGGCTGACCTCCGCCCAGCGGGCGGAGGTCGAACGGGTCTACGTCCAGGACCAGCTGGCCGTCACCGAGCAGACCCTGCGCTCGGTGGTGCGGCGCTGCGAGGAGCTGCGGGCGGAGTACCAGGAGGTCTACCGCACGCTGCGCCGCCGACTGCTCCTGGGCTGCCTCCTCGGGGCGGCGGCCCTGGCCGGCGGCTTCGCCGCCGCCCTCACCGTGCGGTAGGCCCCGTCCCGCTCGGGACCTGCTTGGCCGGGACCGTCTCGGTCGGGACCGGGACCGCCCCCGCCCCGGGGCCGAACTCGAACCAGGCCGGGGGCGCGTCGCCCAGCGCCCGGTCGGTGTAGCCGCTCCAGAGGTCGGCGACCCGCTGGACACTGGCGTTCTTCAAGGGGATCTGCTTCCGCTTCTCGGCGTCCTCGCCGAAGAGGGCGATCGCGGTGACCAGGTCCGGGGTGTAACCGACGTACCAGGCCGCCCTCTTGTCGTCGGAGACCCCGCCCTTGCCCGCCGCGGGCCGTTTGACGGCACGTGCCGCGGTCGTTCCGCCGTCCTCGATGAGGCTCCGGGTGATCAACTGGGCGGCGGCGGGGGCGATCGCCTGGTCGCCCACCGCCTCCGGCGGCCCGGCCGTCTCGTCGCCGCGCCGCGCGGACTTCACGATGCTCGGGGTGACCCGCTTGCCCTGGTGGTCGAACGAGGCGTAGACACCGGCCATCTTCAGCGGGCTCGCGCCCATCAGCCCCAGCCCGACCGACTCCTTGGTGTCGAAGCCGCCGCCGTCGGTGTCCATGCCCAGGGCCCCGGCCGTGCGCTTGACCTCCGGCAACCCGCCGGCGGTGGGGCCGTTCCGCATCTTGGCGTCCAGGGACGAGGCGGCGGTGACCGGTTCGAAGACGGGGCCCACCTGGTAGTCGCCGCGGGTCGCGTTGGACAGATAGTGCCGGGTGTAGTCCCGGCCGCCGTAGAGCGCGAGGATCCGCCCGTTCTCCGGGTCCAGCGAGACCGCGCCGCCCTGGGTGGCGGCGGCGTCCGCGCGGGCCCGCTTGCCCTTGGCCGACCCGTCCAGGCCCTGGCGCATCGTCTCCTCCAGCACTCGCTGTTTGGCCGGATCGATGGTGAGGGTGATGGTCCAGCCGCCCGCGGCGAGTTCCTGCTCGCTCACGCCCGAGGAGATCAGCTCGTTGCGGGCCGCGTCCACGAGATAGCCGGCCTGGCCGTCGAGACCGGGGGCGGGCTCGGGGGCCACCGGTACGGGGAAGCGCATCCCCTTGCGCTGCGCGGGGTCCAGCCAGTGCATGTCGACCATGTTGTCCAGCACATAGTTCCAGCGCTGGGTGACCAGGCGCTTCGCCTTGGGGCTCGCGACGGCCCAGTCGTACTGGCTGGGCGCCTGCACCAGCGCCGCCAGATACGCGCCCTCCTCGACGGTGAGGTCGTCCACGTCCTTGGCGTAGTACGCGCGGGCGGCGGCCTGGACGCCGTAGGCGACGCGGCCGAAGTAGCTGGTGTTCAGATACCCCGCGAGGATGTCCTCCTTGGAGTTGCGCTGGTCTACCTTGAGGGAGATCACCAGCTCCTTGATCTTGCGGGTGGCGGTCTGCTCCTGGCTCAGGTAGTAGTTCTTGACGTACTGCTGGGTAATGGTCGAGCCGCCCTGGGTGCCCTTGCCTGCCACGGTGTTGACCAGACCCCGCAGGATGCCCATCGGGTCCACGCCGGAGTCCTTGTAGAACGACTTGTTCTCGGCCGCCACGAACGCGTGCTGCACACCGGTGGGCACCCGGTCGAGGGTGACCATCTCACGGTTGATCTCCCCGGTGCGGGCGAGGATCGTGCCGTCGCTGAACTTGTAGACGTTGCTCTGCGCCTTCGCCTGGGCGTTGGCCCTGGGGATGTCGATGGAGTAGTAGAGCACCGTGAACGCCCCGATCAGCAGCGCGCACAGACCGGCCACATAGGCGAGCAGCTTCCGCCAGGTGAAGAACCGCCGGATGCCGGTCCGCTTCCGCCTTCCGTTCGCTCCGCGCCGCCGGCCCGGGGGTCTGGTGTCCCGCGGCGTCTGCTCCGAGTCCGGTGTGAACCGTACGCGTAGTGCCGTCAGGGGACCTGCCATGCCGATTGCTCCTCCGTCGATCCCCGCCGCGAGGTTTCGCGCGGGTCGGCGCCATCCTCCTCAGCGAAGGTCTTCGGAACCGCAACGGGCGGTCTCGGCGGGGGCTCGGCCGGGTCTCGACTTCCGCTCGACGGTGTATCAGCCGTGTATCGGTCCGGGCTCCGGCCGTTCGGGCTGCTCGGGCCGTTCGGGCAGGCGCAGGGTGGCGACCGCGCCGCCGTCCGGTGCGTTGCCGAACTCCAGCGTGGCGCCGATGACCTGTGCCTGGCCGGCCGCGATGGTCAGCCCGAGACCATGGCCCCGGCCCCGCTCCCGGACCCCGGTGCGGAACCGCTGCGGGCCCTTCTCCAGCAGATCGTCCGGGAAGCCGGTGCCGTGGTCGCGGACCGTCACGGTCCGGCCGTCCGCCGCCACCGTCACCTCGACCGGTTCGCGGCCGTGGCGGTGGGCGTTGACCACGAGGTTGGCGACGATACGGGTCAGCCGCCGGGGGTCCGTCCACACCTTCGGGCCGTCCGCGGCGTCCCGCCGCCCGGGGTCCGCGTGGTCCTCCCGCTCGGTGTCCGCGCGGTCCTCCTGCCCGGTGTCCGCGCGGTCCTCCCGCCCGGGGTCCTCCGCCGGGCCGGTCCGCAGCCGCGCCGACAGCCCGGTGCCCGCGATGGCCTCCTCGAGCACCGGACCCAGGGGACAGGGGGACAGATCGGCCTCCTCAGCGCCCGCGTCCAGCCGGGAGATCTCCAGCAGATCCTCGACCAGGGTGCTCAAGACCCGCACCCGGTCGCGCACATACCCCGCCGCCTCGCCCGGCGGGAGCAGCTCGGCCGCGGTGACCAGGCCCATCAGCGGAGTGCGCAGCTCATGCGCCACATCGGCGGTGAACCGCTGCTCGTCGAGCAGCCGCTCCTGCAGCGCGGCGGCCATCGAGTCCACGGCCCCGGAGATCTCGGCGATCTCGTCGTGCGGACGGGTGGCGGGGGAGATCCGGGCGTCCAGGTCCCCGGCCGCGATCCGCCGCGCGGTGGCCGCCGCCAGCCGCAGCCGCCGGCTCATCCGCTCGGCGGTCAGCACGCCCAGCGGCAGCACCACGGCGGTGGTCATCAGCCCGGCCAGGATGATGTTGGTGTCCAGCGCGCCGATGTCGCGCATCGCGGTGCTCATGTCGACGCGTACGGACAGGACTTGGTCGTCGGCGGGCCGGGCCGCCCACATCGCGGGCCCGTTCGGGCCGGTGGTGAACTCGGTGCCCTGATGGCCCTTGTCCACCAGGCGCCGCAGATCCCCGGGGATCCCGGGCGCGTCCAGTACCGCGCCGGAGCCCTGGACGCCGCCGGTGCGGGCGTAGATGACCGCGGCGCGGTCGAGCGTGGTCCGCGCCCCGTCGCGCGCCTGGGACAGTTCGCGGTCGCGTGAGGCGTGGTGCACCAGCACCCCCACCGCGGCCGCGGCGGCACAGGTCGCCGCCGCCACCAGGGCGACGATTCGCCATCTCAGCGTCATCGTCAGCGCCGCAGCTTGTAGCCGAAGCCGCGGACCGTCTCGATCCGTTCGGCGCCTATCTTGGCCCGCAGCCGCTGCACATGGAGGTCGACCACGCGGGTGTCGCCCTGCCACGCGTGGTCCCAGACCCGGCTGAGCAGCGTACGGCGCTCCAGCACCACACCGGGCGAGCCGGCGAACTCCAGCAGCATCCGCAGTTCGGTCGGGGTCAGGGCCAGCGGCTCGCCCGCGCGGCGCACCTCCATACCGCGGGTGTCGATGGTCAGATCGCCGAAGACGAGGGTGTCGGGCGCGGCCGCGCCGTCCGCCTCCGGAGCCCCGCCGCGGGCCTCGGCGCGCGGGGCGCGGGTCACGGGAGTGAAGGAGGCGCGGCGCAGCAGCGAGCGGATGCGGGCCACCAGGACCGCGCTCTCGCACGGCTTGATCACATAGTCGTCGGCGCCCGCCTCGAGACCGGAGACCACGTCGAGGGAGTCACCGCGCGCGGACATCATCAGGATCGGCGCCAGGCTGAACTCGCGGACCCTGCGGCACAGTCCGATGCCGTCCAGCTCGGGCAGCATCACGTCCAGCAGGAGCAGATCGGGCTGTCTCTCCCGGAAGATCTCCAGCCCGGTGAGACCGTCGCCCGCGGTGGACACGGTGAAGCCGTACCGCTCCAGGGCCATCCGCACCGTATTGCGGATCACCTCGTCGTCCTCGACGAGCAGCAGGTGCGCCTCGGTCGGGGAGCCGGGGCCGGGCGGGGTGAAGGCGGTGGTCATCGCGTCGTCCTCGTCTCCGTACGGGTGCCCGTGTCCGCCGTGCCGGTGCTGCTCGGCACGGCCTCCGGTACGACCTCGGGGTCGGCGGTCCGGGCGGCCGCGCCGTCCTCCGGGACGGGGGTCCGGCCGGCCGTGCCGTCCTCGGGCGTCACGGCCGCCATGACGGTGCCGTTCCAGCGGAAGCGGGTGGTGACCCGGCCGTCCTGGCCGATCGCGGAGATCAGCAGATCCCGGCCGAAGGTTTCGCCGGTGAGCCCCGGCGGACCCCAGTAGATCAGCACGGGGCGGACCGTGCGGCCGGAGGCGGTATAGACCTGGAGCAGCGTCCGCTCGAACCCCGGCAGATCGGCCGCCACCACCAGTTCGTCCCGGCCGTCGCCGGTCAGATCGCGGTGGACGGCGTCCCGCAGCGGGCACTGGGCGCCGTCCGGGCACAGCGAGACCTCCTTCTGCACCACCGCCGGCACATTGGGGTCATGGAGCAGCAGGTTTTTCGCGGACAGGGCGGCCAGTCCGCCCGCGGGCACCTTGACCTTGTCCACCGGCAGATAGCGGGCGAAGTCGGGTTTCCCGCTGGGCGAGATCACGGCCGAGGGGGTGTACCGGGGCCACAGCGGAACCGCGCTGGCCGGTGCCGACAGCGAGCGCGCCGCGCCGTCGTCCCGCACCCCGGCCTGGGCCGCGCACCCCGCGGCGGTCACGGCGGCGCACGCGGCCAGCACGGCGGGCAGGAGGGCGCGGGGCAGCCTCGGGCGGGGGCGTCGTCGCGCGGCGCGCGATCCGGTGGGGAGTGAACGCATGGCCGTCTCAGCCTACTGAGCGACGGAGGCGTGTCACGCGGGACCCGTGGGGCACCGGCCGGGCCGTGGGAACCGTGACGCATTCAGCCGGGTGGCCGAAGACGACAGGCCCGGGGCACCGCGCCCCGGGCCTGTTCCGCGTGACGTGCCGTCACATGGGGTGGGTCATTTGATGAATTCCGGGCGAACGCGGGCCGGCCAGGTGCCGACGGTCAGCATGCCCGCCGCGTAGGCGCGCGAGACCAAGGCGGCCCGGTTGGGTGCCTTCATCTTCCGCAACATGGATCCCACGTGGTACTCGACGCCCTGTCTGCTGAGGTAGAGCTTGGCGGCCATCTGCACGGTCGACGCGCCGGTGGCCACGCCCTCGAGTATCCGGGCCTCCAGCGGCGACAGCAGCTTCTGGCCGGTGGGGGTCGGTTCCTCCTCCGGTCGTTCGTCATCGGGCTTGACCATCACGACGATGGCCGTGAGCCGGTCGGACCGGCCCTGGATGGCCGTGCCGGTCAGCTTGCCCGAGAACACCCGGCCGCGTGAGTGGTAGCCGAGGACGCGCTCGGTGAAGCGGGTGCGCCGCCCGTCGTGCAGCCGTGAGAAGTGTTCCCGCAGGACGGAGGGGGTGCTGGGGTGCAGCAGGTCGAACAGGCTGCGGCCGCACAACTCGGCGGACGAGGCGCCGAAGTATCGGAAGAAGTCCTCGTCCCCGGCCATCACATGGAGGTCTGGGGCGAGCGTGGCCATACCGGTGGCGTGCCGCGAGGCGGCGGGCACTGCCTGTCCGGGCACTCGAGGGGCACTCTGAGCGCTGTGGGGGAGGGCCAAGAGGAGTCACCGCTTTCGGTCGATTCATGACGGAGTGGTCAGTCCGTCTCGGGTGAACCCCCAGGTGACGGAGGGTCGGCGCATCGCGGCCACGCAATATGCCGGACCCCAGGGGGAATTCAGTGACGGGTGTTAGGTCCGCTTCCTGGTGTATACCAACGCTACGGTGACTGTGGGGTGCCCGTTTCCCACAGAGTTGTGCCCGATTCTTGACCGCTTTGCAGACGAAATCGGTGGGACGCGAAGCCGCTGGTCAAAACGTTACGCCGCGGCCTTGGCGGATTTACGCGTTTGCGAACGGCTTCCGGAACGGGCGCTCTTGGTGCTGGAGCGGCCCGCGGTGCGACCCTGCTGACCCTCGCCGCGGCGTGCGCCGCGCTCCTCGGACGGCTCGGCCATGATGCCGCCCTTGCGCAGCACGGCGTAACCGACCCCGATGCCGAGGGCCACCGGCCATTCGATGACCTCCACGGCGCCCAGCGCCCCCAGCCCCACGTACAGCGGGAGTCCGCCCTTGGCGGGCAGCACCCGGCGGGCCACCTCGATCGGCTTCATCGCCGCCTTCGCCGCACCGCCGGTCGCGCGGGTGGTCGCGTGGCCGACCGTCCCGAAGGTCTCCTTCGTGGCGTGCCCCACCGTGTCGAGGGTTTCCCTGGTGGCGTGGCCGACGGTGTCGAGCCCCTCCTTCGTGGCGTGCCCCATGGCGTCGAAGGTGGGCACCGTGACGGTCACGCGGCGCCTGCCGTCGCTGCGCGTCGTCTCCACGGGGGCCTTGGCGGCCTTCGCCGTCCGCTGCCGCTGTGTGGTCTTCGTCGGCCTGGTGGACTTCGCCGGCCTCTTCGCCTGCGAGGACTTCGAGGTGGCCGACGTGGTCCGGGACTTCGTCGTGGACTTGCCGCCGCGCGCCGGTGATGCCGTCTTCTTCGCGGCGGTCGAGGAACTGCGCTTGCGTGCATTAGCGGGAGTGGTCACTGGTCTCACGTCCACACGGTGATGACGGATGGAATCTTCTTCCCTTTTCAGGGTAATAGGGATGAACCGGGCAGGCTGCCCGGAGAGCGGAGGTCCCTTTGATGTCACCGCTGCCGTCGCTGTCAGCGCTGCGCCTGCCCCTGCCGCCTTCGCTGCTGCTCGCACCCATCAAAAGCGGTGTGGCCGCGGGCGTACGGGACGCCGCCGGAGCCGTTGGACGGCTGGTCCGGCCCTCCGGGCGCGGGATCTGGTCCTACCCGGGGCGGTACTACATCGAGGTCCGCGGGGTGCACGGCATAGGCGGCGAGCAGGTGGCCCGCCGGGTGGAGCGGGCGCTCGAGGAGCATCCGCGGGTGCACTGGGCCCGGGTGAACTCACCGTCCGAGCGGGTCGTGGTGGCCGTGGGCAAGCCGCCCCCGTCCGAGCAGGACCTGATCGCCCGGATCGAGCGCGCGGAGGTCCAGGAGCCCGTCGCGCCCACCGAGGAGTTCGACGAATGGGCCCCCGAGCCCCGCCACCCCTCCGGGGGCGCCAGGGCGGCCCAGTCGCTGGCCGTCGTGGCCGCGGACGTCGTGGGGCTGAGCGTGGCCACCGCCCTGCGGCTGGCCCCCTGGCTCAAGCTGCCCACCGAGGTGGCGGCGACCATGGCCGTCATCCAGAACCACCCCCGCCTGCGGCGGCTGGCGCTGGCCATCACCCGCGGCGCGCCGACCGAGCCGGTGCTGCCGGTGCTGAGCGCGCTGACCCAGGGCGTGGCCACCAGCGGCGGGGGGCTCGCGCTCGACCTCGTCCAGCGGATGGCCCTGTGGTGGGAGGCGGAGGCGGAGGGCCGGGCCTGGGCCGCGATGGAGCCGCACCTGGTGCACGGCCCCCAGGACGTGGTGGCCGAGCCCATCGTCGTCGAGCGGCCCGGCCCGTCCCCCGAGGACACCGTGGAGCGCTTCGCGGAGCGCTCCATGGCGGCGGGGGCCGTGGCCGGCGCCCTCGCCGCCCCCTTCGTCGGCCCGCGCCGCGGGTTCGCCGTCGGGTTCTCCTCCGTGCCCAAGGCGCCCGGGGCCGGCCGGGAGGGGTTCGCGACCAGCCTTGGCCGGTTCCTGGCACTGCGCGGCGTGCTGGCCATGGACCGCAGTTGTCTGCGGCGGCTGGGCCAGGTCGACACCGTGGTGCTGGACGAGGCGGCGCTGCGCGGCGACCGCTACGAAGCCATCGACCTGGAACTCCTCGGCGGCGCCGACCCCGAGCGGACCGCCGAGCGCCTCTTCGACCTCTTCGACTCCGACGAGCCCCTGGAGACCCGCCACGCGGGCGGATGGGTGCTCGGCGCCCTGGACACGCTGGAGCTGACCGGCCGCACCGGGCAGCAGACCGCGGCGAGGCTCCGCCGCAGGGGCAGCGAGCGGGTGCTCGGGCTGGCCCGGGGGCACAAGCTGCAGGCGGTGGTGGGCCTCGCCCCGCAGACCGTGCCGGGCGCCGAGGCCGTGGCCGCCGCCGCCCGCCGGGCGGGGGCCCGCATCGTCCTGGCCACCGACCGGCCGCGCCCCACGGACATCACCTTCGCCGACGTGGTGGTCCCCTCCGGCGGCCGCCTCGTGGCCTCCGTACGCTCCCTGCAGGCCGACGGCGCCGTGGTGCTGCTGCTCTCCGGCAACCGCCGGGCCCTGGGAGCCGCCGACTGCGGCATCGGCGTGCACCGCGAGGGCGAGCCCCCGGCCTGGGGCGCCCATCTGCTCGTCGGTGCCGACCTGGAGTCGGCCGGGCTCATCGTGGACGCCGTCGGGGTGGCCGCGCGGGTCGACCGGGAGAGCGCCCTGCTGTCCGCGGGCGGCAGCGCCATCGGCGCGGTGGCCGCCCTCCAGGCGTCACCGAACCAGGCCACCGCGCGCGGCGCGGCGGCGGGCACCACCGCCGGGACCCTGGCCTTCGCCCTGGGCAGCTGGCGGGCGCGCCAGCTGCTCGCCCGCCCCATGGACCCGCCGGTGACCACCACCCCCTGGTATCTGATGCCCGTCCCCCGGGTGCTGGAGCGGCTGGGGACCGGGTCCGAAGGGCTGGCCCCGGAGGAGGCGGCATCCCGCACCGCGCAGGGGCCGCGCCGGGGCGAGCCCACCCGCACCACCCTGCCCGCCGCGTTCATCGAGGAACTGGCCAACCCGCTGACCCCGGTCCTGGCCGGCGGGGCCGCCCTGGCCGCCGCCGTGGGCTCGCGCACCGACGCCGCGCTGGTGGCCGCCATCACCGGCATCTCCGCGCTCGTCGGAGGATTCCAGCGGGTCAGGACCGAGCGGGCGCTGTCCGAGCTGTTCGCCCGGTCGGCGATCGGCGCCCGGGTCCGCCGGGGCGGTACGGAACGCCTGGTGACCGCCGGGGACCTGGTCCCCGGCGACATCGTCGTGCTGGGCCCGGAGGACGTGGTGCCCGCCGACTGCCGGGTGCTGGAGGCCGAGGGGCTCGAGGTCGACGAGTCCTCGCTGACCGGCGAGTCCCTCCCCGTGCGCAAGTCCCCGGCGCCGGTCGTCGGCGCCCACCTCACCCAGCGCCGGTCGATGCTCTACGAGGGCACCACGGTCTCCGCGGGGCGGGCGGAGGCCGTCGTCGTGGCCACCGGACCGGCCACCGAGGTCGGCCGCAGCCTGGCCACCGCCCGCCAGGCCGCCCCCGTCACCGGTGTCGAGGCGCGACTGACCGCGCTCACCCGGTCCAGCGTGCCCATCGCGGTCGGGTCCGCCGCCGCCGTCGCCGGCGCCGGACTGCTGCACGGCCTCCCGCTCACCGAGAACCTCGCCTCGGCCGTCAACCTGGCCGTGGCGTCCGTCCCCGAAGGGCTGCCGTTCCTGGTCAACGCGGCCCAGCTGGCCGCCGCCCGGCGGCTGGCCGACCTCGGTGCCCTGGTCCGCAACCCCCGCACCATTGAGGCGCTCGGCCGGGCCGACGTGCTGTGCTTCGACAAGACCGGGACCCTCACCGAGGGCACCCTCCAGCTCGCGGCCGTCAGTGACGGCGGCGGCCCGCAACCCGCCGACCGGCTCGACGCGCCCCGTAAGGCGGTGCTCGCCGCGGCCCTGCGCGCGACCCCGCCGGCCCGCCAGGCCGAGCCCATGGCGCACCAGACCGACCGCGCGGTGAGCGTCGGGGCGCGCCGGGCCGGGGTCGGGGTGCGGCGCGGGGCGCCCCGCTGGCGCCGTACCGACGCGCTGCCCTTCGAACCCTCCCGCGCCTACCACGCCACCGCCGGGCGCACCTCGCACGGCGTGCTGCTCAGCGTCAAGGGAGCGCCCGAGGGCGTTCTCGAGCGGGTCGCCCGGCGGCGCGCCCCGGGCACCGGACGGGCCACCCCCCTGGACGCGGAGGACATCAAGAAGCTGGCCGACGCCGCCGAGGAGCTGGCCGGGGCGGGGCGTCGGGTGCTGGCGGTGGCCGAGCGCCGGATGCGGGAGGGCGAGGACCTCACCGATGACACCGTGCGGGACCTGGACTTCCTCGGCTTCATCGCGCTCGCCGACCCCGTCCGCACCAGCGCCGGACCGGCCACCGAGCGGCTGCGCGAGGCCGGGGTGCAGACCGTGATGCTCACCGGCGACCACCCCGCCACCGCGGACGCCATCGCGGCCACCATCATGGACGTCCGCGAGCCCACGGTGTGCACCGGTCCGGAGCTGGACGAGATGGACGACGAGCGGCTGGACGAGCTGCTGCCGACAGTGGACGTCATCGCCCGGTGCAGCCCGCACCACAAGGTCCGTATCGTCCAGGCGTACCAGCGCCTGGGCCGGGTGGTGGCGATGACCGGGGACGGCGCCAACGACGCCCCCGCGATCCGGCTCGCGGACGTCGGGATCGCCCTGGGCCGGCGCGGCACCCCCGCCGCGACCGCCGCGGCGGACCTGGTCGTCACCGACGACCGCCTGGAGACCATCGTCTCGGCCCTGATGGAGGGGCGCGCCATGTGGGCCTCGGTCCGCGCCGCCCTCGCCATCCTCATCGGCGGCAACTTCGGCGAGGTCACCTTCAGCGTGGCGACCTCCGCCCTGACCGGCGCCACCCCCCTGAGCGCGCGTCAGATCATGCTGGTCAACCTGTTGACCGACCTCGCGCCCGCGCTCGCCATCGCGGTGCGCGAGCCCACCGGGCACACCGGCGAACGGCTGCTCAAGGAGGGCCCCAGCCGCTCGCTGGGCGTCGCGCTCACCAAGGAGATGCTGTTGCGGGGCGTCATCACGGCCGCCGGGGCCGGGCTGGCGTGGACCGGTGCCCGGGTCACCGGCCGGCGCCGCCGGGCCAGTACGGTGGCGCTCGCGGCGCTGGTCGGCACCCAGCTGGCGCAGACCCTGACCACGGGCGGCCTGGACCGGCACGTTCTGATCGCCGGCCTGGGCTCCGCCGTGGTGCTCGTCGGCATCATCCAGACCCCGGGCGTCAGCCAGTTCTTCGACTGCACCCCGCTCGGCCCGTTCGCCTGGGCCATCACCCTGGGTTCCATCACCGTGGCCACCGTGTTCGGCCCCATCCTGGCCCCGCTGCTGCACCTCGACAGGACTCCGCCCGAGGAGGGCGCGGCGGAGGACACGGCGGAGGGCGTGGCCGCCGCGGACGCCGCGGAGACCGCCGCACCGGGGTGAGCACCGAACCTCTTGCGCCGCCCGGCCCGAGCGATAGTGTTGAATGTCCCGGTTTGAGATGACGGGGGCGGGTCGGTGCGGAGGAGGGCGTGATGCGGAGCCGAGAGAGGTATGAGCTGGTCTTCGTGGATGCGACCGCCCCGGACCCGGGGACCGAGGACGTCGTGGTGGTACACCGTACGGACAGCAGCGGTCCGGGTGGGCACCCCGTGTACGCGGACGACACCGGCATCGTACGGGCGGAGATCAGCGACCGTGCGGAGGTGCGGATGATCGCCAGCGGCGGTCATCAGGTGCACGCCGCCGCGGTCAGCGCCCGCCCGGTGGGCTGAGTCACCCGTCCGGCGTTCCGAGCCGTCTGTCGTTTCCGCAGGTCGGCGCCGTTGTCAGTGGGGCCCGCTAGGTTTGGCGCCCATGGGAGTCCGAAGAGCGATCGAGGCGATCGAGGTGCGGCGATGAGTGATGTGGCGGCGGTGGACGGCGCGACCGGTGTCGAGCTCCAGCTGGAGCCGTATCGCACGCAGCTGACCGGTTACTGCTATCGGATGCTGGGCTCGGCCTTCGAGGCCGAGGACGCCGTCCAGGAGACGATGGTGCGCGCCTGGCGGGGGCTGGACCGCTTCGAGGGCCGGTCCGCGCTGCGGTCGTGGCTCTACCGCATCGCCACCAATGTGTGCCTGGACATGCTCAGCGGGAGCAAGCGGCGGGCCCGGCCCATGGATCTGACCTCCGCGGCCACCCCGTTCCCGGCCACGCTCGCCGAGCAGCCGGAGGCCACCTGGATCGGGCCGGTCCCGGACGGCCAGGTGCTGCCGGACGGGGGAGACCCCGCCGAGGTGGCGGCCCAGCGGGACGCCGTGCGGCTCGCGTTCATCGCCGCGCTCCAGCATCTGGCCCCCCGCCAGCGGGCGGTGCTGATCCTGCGCGAGGTCCTGGCGTGGAAGGCGAGCGAGGTCGCCGAGCTGCTGGGCACCACCGTCGCGTCCGTCAACAGCGCCCTGCAGCGCGCCCGGGCCACCCTCGCCGCGAGCCGGATCAGCGACTCCGACCCGGTCAAGCCGCTGGACGAGGAGCAGCGCGCGCTGCTGGCCCGCTATGTGGACGCCTTCGAGCGCTATGACCTCGACTCCCTCACCGCCCTGCTGCACGAGGACGCCACGCTCTCCATGCCGCCGTACGAGCTGTGGCTGCGCGGCCACGAGGACATCCGCCAGTGGCTGCTGGGCCATGGCATCGGCTGCCGCGGCTCCCGTCTGGTGCCCACGGTGGCCAACGGCATGCCTGCCTTCGGCCAGTACCGCCCGGGCGGTGCCGACGGCCGCCATGAGCCCTGGGCGCTCCAGGTCCTGGAGATATCAGGGGGCCGGATCACCGGGCTCAACTCCTTCCTGGACACCGAGCGCCTCTTCCCGCTGTTCGGCCTCCCCGCCTGGCTCGGGCCCGAGGGCGTGGCCTAACGCCGCGGGGGCCGTCAGGGCCTCGTCCAGCCCTGCCCAGGAGAGTAGCCGCCGCAGTTCGCCGGGGGCGTTGCGGAGCTGGATCCCGCGCCCCAGCCGGCCGGCGGTCAGCCGCAGCCGGGCCAGGGCCTCGACCACGGCCAGGTCCGGCCGCCCCACCCCGCCCACGTCCACGGTGACCGGCCCGGGACCGGCGCGGCGCACCAGCGCGGGCAGCCGCTCGCACAGCCGCGCCACCTCGGCGCGGGTGACCGGCTGGGCCAGCACCAGCACGGCCGGGGACGGCGTGGGCGGGTTCTCGGGCTCGGGACCGGTCAACGTCCACCTCCTGTCGCGGCGTTCACCGGTGCAGACCGCCCGGCCTGGGAAAAATCATCGGGGAACGCGCGAGTGAGGCGCACGTTTCCCCGATGAGGGCGGATCGGTGATGAGGGCGGATCAGTTGTTCTGGACGAACTGCTTCGCCAGACCGTCACCGACCGACACGGCCTTGTCGTGGTTCTCGATGGGCGAGACGGAGGAGTTCTTGAAGAGGATGTACGTCACCCCCGACTCGGCGCCGCCGGTCTCCGGGTCGGGGTCGATGCCGAGCGCGTTGGCCGTGGCGTAGGACGCCTCACCGATGATCTTGTTCGGCCCGGTGTCACCCACCACCGCGTACTCGACCTTGTTGTTGTAGATGACCGCGACCACGCCGCCGCCCTTGATGCCGGACTTGGTGTAGTCCCAGGTGGAGCTCGGGCTCGGCACCACGACATACGGCAGCTTGTCGGCGATGAGGGGCTTGCCGTCCGACTGGTGGAAGGCGGTGTCGTCCTGGAACCACGGGTCGGTGTCCCCGTTGCACCGGGAGGTCACCTGGCCGTCGCAGTCGATGTCCATGTCGGCCTTCCAGAAGACCGCCCCGTTGGCACCGCAGACCGGGACGGTGGCCGATGTCTCCTCGTCGGTGCGGTACTTGCCACTGGATATCTGGGAACAGCTCTGCACCTTCGCGAGCAGCTGCGCCGCGGTGACCGTGCCCTCCTGCGTGGACGCGGGGGCCGGTGCGGGGCCCCGGGTGTTGGCGTGGGCGCCGGCGGTGACGGAGCCGGCCAGCAGACCGGCCGTGGCGATCACGAAAGCTAAACGCTTGCGCATAGGACACCCCTTTGTTAGGAACCTTTCCTAACCTCGACGGGGGCATCTTGGGCGAGTTGATAAGCTCATGTCAATACGCTGGGCACCGCGGAAGCCGATGCGCGATGCCGCGCGCAGGGGCGGCGTAACCGGCAACTTCCCGCAGGCGCTCTCAGCGCGTTTCTTCCCGGCGTGTGATGCTCGGCGAGCGGTGCCCCCGGGTTGCCCCCGGGGTGCCTGCTCAGTGCGCGGCCCGCACCAGCTTCAAGAGCCGGGTCACCTCGCGCGCCACCGCGTCACGCGCGGCCGCGACATACCGGCGGGGGTCGACCACCTCGGGATGACCGGCCAGATGGTCACGGATCGCCCGGGTGTAGGCCACGTTCAGATGGGTGGCGATGTTCACCTTCGTCAGCCCCGCCTCCACCGCCCGGGTCAGATCCGTCTCGGGCACCCCGGAGGAGCCGTGCAGCACCAGCGGCACCGGCACGGCCGCGCGCAGCGCCGCGACCAGCGGCAGATCCACCACCGCGGCCTTGACGACCATGGCGTGCGAGGTGCCCACCGCGACCGCGAGCGCGTCCACGCCCGTGGCCGCCACATAGGCGGCGGCCTCGGCCGGGTCGGTCCTGGCACCCGGTGCGTGCACACCGTCCTTGCCGCCCACCTCGCCCAACTCCGCCTCCACCCACACCCCGTGGCCGTGGCAGTCCGCCGCCACCTCGGCGGTCGCCACCACATTGCCCTCGTAGTCCAGGGCCGAGGCATCGAACATCACCGAGCCGAAGCCGAGCTCCACCGCCTCCCGCACCAGCTCCGGCCCGGTGGCGTGGTCCAGGTGCACGGCCACCGGCACCCGCGCCGCGCGGGCCACCTCCACGGTCGCCCGCCCGATGGCCGCCAGGGCGCCGTGGTACCGCACCGCGTTCTCGCTGATCTGCAGGATCACCGGCGCGCCCGCCGCCTCCGCCCCGGCCACGATGGCCTGGGCGTGTTCGATCTGGATGACATTGAACGCACCCGCGCCGAGCCCGGCCCGTGCGGCCGCTCCGACGATCTCCCCGGTGGCCACCAGCGGCATCTACCGGCTCCTTCCGCCCGTTCCCGTGTTCCGGCCCTGTCCCGTATCCCGCGACCCGCCCGTACCCGTCCGTCCCGCGCGTCCCCGCCCGGCTCCGCTCAGCCGAGGATCACCGAGCGGGTGAGGTGGCGCGGCTCGTCGGGGTCGAGCCCGCGCGCCCCCGCGATCGCGACCGCGAGCCGCTGCACCACCACCAGTTCGGCCAGCGGGTCGCGGCCGTAGCCGGCGACCCGGCCACCGGTGCGGGTGATCTCCTCGTCCGCCACGTCCGAGGCCCCCTCGCCCAGCCACCAGACCACGCTCCGCGGGCCGGTCACGCTGATCGGGCCGTGCCGGTACTCCTTGGCCGGATATGCCTCGGTCCACGCGCCCGCCGCCTCGCGCATCTTGAGCGCGGCCTCCTGGGCGACCCCATAGGTCCAGCCCCGCCCGAGGAAGGTGAACTGTCCGGCGTCCACGAGCGGCCCGGGCAGCGGCTCGGCGAGCGCCGCCTCCCCGTCCGCCTCCAGATGGTCCAGTGACGCGCCCAGGTGGGCGCGGAGCAGGGCGAGTTCGGTGGTGGCCCAGCGGGTCTGCACCACCGACCGCTCATCGGCGAAGTCGAGCACCACCGCGGCGTCCGCGGTGCCCACGACCGGGGAGTCGGGGACCGCCGTGACGACGGTGGTGGGCACCCGGCCGCGCGCCGCGCCGAGCAGCTCCAGCACCTCGGTCGTGGTGCCGGACCGGGACAGCGCGACCACCCGGTCGTAGGCGCGCCCGGACGGCATCTCCGACGCCGCGAACGCGTCCGTCTCGCCCTGGCCCGCGGCCTCGCGCAGCGCCGCGTACGACTGGGCGATGAACCACGAGGTGCCGCAGCCGACGACGGCGACCCGCTCACCCGTCCGGGGCAGCGCCGCCCGTACGGACCCCTCCGGATCCCGGGCCAGGGCGATGGCGCGCCGCCAGCAGGCGGGCTGGCTCGCGATCTCGGCCTCGGTGTGGCTCATGGGACTCCCCTCGTCGCACGGATGACCCGAGCAGCATGGATGCGCGGAGTTGTTTCCTACGGGCTGATAATGCGCAGAATCACGCACGGAAGTCCAGAGCCGAAGCGTGCGGGGAGCGGGGTAGGGTGATCGGCGTGAAACGGCCCGAGCGCTGGAACGCCCTGCTGGACCTCCTGGCCAGGGACGGCAGAATCGATGTCGAGGAGGCGGCCGCCGAGCTGGCGGTGTCCGCCGCGACCATCCGGCGAGACCTGGATGAACTCGCTCAGCAGCAGATGCTGACGCGCACCCGCGGCGGCGCGGTCGCGCACAACCTCTCCTACGACCTCCCGCTGCGCTACAAGACCGCCCGGCGCGCCTCGGAGAAGCAGCGCATCGCCGCGGCCGCGGCCCGGATGGCCGAACCGGGCTCGATCGTGGGACTCAACGGCGGGACGACCACCACCGAGGTCGCCCGCGCCATCTCCACGCGCGGCGATCTGTCCGCGCCGGGCGGCGGCCCGGCCGTCACGGTCGTCACCAACGCCCTGAACATCGCCAACGAGCTGGCGGTGCGCCCCCAGGTGAAGATCGTGCTCACCGGCGGGGTGGCCCGTCCGCAGTCCTTCGAGCTGATGGGGCCGCTGGCCACCGGGGTGCTGGACCAGGTGTCGCTGGATCTGGGGATCCTCGGCGTGGACGCGCTGGACCCGGTCCAGGGAGCCACCGCCCACCACGAGGGGGAGGCCAGCATCAACCGCCTCATGGCCGGGCGGGCCGCCCGGGTGGCGGTCGTGGCCGACAGCTCCAAGCTGGGCCGCCGGGCGTTCGCCCGGATCTGCGCACTGGACGAGATCGATGTGCTGATCACGGACACCGGCGCCGATGAGGAGCTGGTCGCTCCGTACACCGAGGCCGGTGTCCGCGTGATCAGGGCCTGAAGGTCTCCGCGTACGCCCCGAGGGGGCGCACGGCTACGCCCTGGCGGCGGCCAGCAGCGCCGCCACCCGCTCGACGGCGAACGCGTAGCCCTGGACACCGCATCCGGCGATCACCCCGCTGGCCAGCGCGGAGACATAGGAGTGGTGCCGGAAGGTCTCCCGCTGGTGGATGTTGGAGATGTGCACCTCCACGATCGGCAGACCGTCGCAGGTGGCCAGGGCGTCGCGCAGGGCGACGGAGGTGTGGGAGTACCCCGCGGGGTTGATGATGACCGCCGCGTGGCGCTCGCGGGCCTCATGGATCCAGTCGATCAGCTGGCCCTCGTGGTTGCTCTGCCGGCAGTCGGTCGTCAGACCGTGCGGCGCGGCCGTCTCGGCGACCAGCTTCTCGATGTCGGCCAGCGTGTCGGTCCCGTAGATCTCGGGCTGCCGACGGCCCAGGAGGTTCAGGTTCGGTCCGTTGAGCACCATGATCGTGGAGCGGTCGCGCACGGGGGTGGTGGCCATGGCGTGGTGGTCCTTCCTGGGCGGTCGGCACTTCGAGGGGCGGTTCACTGGGGGCACCGACCCGCGAGGGCATCGTAGATCAGGGATATGACACCACGGTGGACGGCACCGTGGAGGTGCCCGAGGTGGGAGAGCCGGTGTCATTGATGACGCGTTCGTACTGGCCCTGGCCGCCGAGCGAGACCACCAGCAGATTGTGGAACTTCACGCCCGCCGTGTTCGGGGCGGCGAAGCCGTGGTGCTGCACGATGCTGGGATCGACGTTGTAGTAGCAGTAGCTGCCGAGCCCCCATCCCTCGTGCGTGGTCACCGAGTCGGCCACCTTGTAGGCCGCGTAGCCCTTGATGGAGCCGTTCTGGATGGCCGCCTGGTTGGGGGCGTCGTACGCCTTCTCGTTCTGGAAGAAGATGGTCCGGCCCCGCTGCCCGTACCACTGCACGTCGTACTTGTTGAAGTGCTCCACGAACAGCCCCGTGGCCAGCACGTCGTCGCCGTTGACCCGGACGCCGTAGTCGGCGCGGTTGGTCTCCCAGCCGACCCCGTCACCGTGGTCGGCGCGCCAGACCCAGGTGTGGTCGACGATGGTGTGCCGGCTGTTGATCACCATGCTGGTGGTGGCCTTGCCGGGGCCCGCGCCACCGATGCGGATGAACACGTCCTGGACGGTGGTGGGGTTGGCCGAGTGGTCGGCCGAGGCCCCCTGCGGGCCCACTTCCAGCAGCGTGGCGGAGTTGACCGGTCCGGCGTCGATGAGGAAACCGGCCAGCCGCACCCCGTCGACATCGGCGACCTTCAGTGCGGTGACGCCGTTGTCGGGGATGAGCGTGGCGTAGCCGAGTCCGAGGACGACGGTGTTCGCCCGGTTCACCTGGACCGGCCGGTCGAGGTGGTAGATCCCCGGGGTGAGCAGCAGGTGGAGCCCCTGGGTGAGCGCCTCGTTGAGGGTGGCCGCGGTGACCCCGGGCTTGGCCACGTAGAACTGCGACAGCGGCAGCGAGGTGCCTCTGGGCGTGCCGTTGCCCCAGGTGACGCCGCGGGCGTTGGTGCGCTTCTCGGGCAGGAAGACCCGGTACTCGCTGCCGTCGAGGTACAGGAAGGGCTTCTCCCGGGAGACGGGGGTGGTGTCGAGCGTGGTGTACGGCGGGTTGGGGAAGCTCTGCCCGGGCGCGCCCTCCACCCCGGAGAACACCATGTTCCACACGCCGTTGAGCCAGCCGCCGATCGCGCTGTCGCGGGTGTACCACTGCTGCTGGGAGTACGGTCCGACCTGGCCGTCGATGCGGCTGTCCGCGATGTAGCCGCCGCTCGCCCAGCCGTAGCCGTCGGGGGCGAGGTTCAGCCCGCCGCGGACGTGCATGCGGCGGAAGGGGGCCGCCTGTGCCACCGCCCAGCGGTTGGTGCCGTTGACCGGTACGACCGCGAGGTTCTCCGCCGAGCGCCAGAAGTTCTGGGTGGCGTTGCCGTTGAACCATCCGGCGTCCACGGTGATGTCGCCGTTGATGGTCGTGTCGTCGGGGGAGAGCCCGAGCCCGGCGATGGAGGTGTAGAAGCCGATCTGGGCGTTGAGCCCCTGGTAGGAGCCGGGCTTGAACAGCAGGGCGTAGCGCCCGGTGCCGAACTGCGCCGACTCCTGCTTCTTGAACACCTCGTCGAGCATGGCCTGGATGCCGGGCGTGGACGGGTCGAAGACGATCACGTTCGGGCCGAGGTCGCCGCCGCCCGGCAGGGCCTTGGGGCTCCTGCCCCGGCCCGAGGGCGCGGCGGACGCGGGGGTGGCCAGGCCGGCGAGGGCGGGGGCCGACGCGACGGCGGCCGCGGCGCCGAGCACCGCCCGGCGGCCGACCGGAGAGCGGCCGGAGGAGGAAGGCGTGGGGGAAGGCGTCATGGGGGCGTCTCTCCTGGTTCAGTAAATGAACGGGATGGGGGGTGAGGGAGCGCTCTCTTGCCGTCGCATGCTTCATCCATGTGAACGACTCGTCAAGAGTTGTGACCGCAGTCCTTACATGTTGTTGCTTTTTGAACGTCAACTGCCCTGGTGATACCGGTGGTTAGGGCGAACGTGGGGGGATTTGTGGCCGCTCATGCCCCTGGCCGTTGTGTTCAAGAGGGAAAGGGGAGCCGATGTCTGGTCCTTTTCGCTCGACACCTTGACACCTTCGCCACCCCGCCCGGACACTCCCATCTCGGAGAGCGCTCTCCCGATGTTGTCGCGGGCCGGTGACGGTCCGTTACGCGGGCGGCCCGGCCCGCACCCACGGCACCGTGAGTCCCGCCGTGCGACGGCCGCCTGGCCACCTTCACCCTCTCCCCATGTGGCAGGAGTCTCCATGGCACGGAGATCCACGATCTTTTCAGGCATCCTGATCGCAGGCGCGCTGCTGCTGACCTCGCTCGGGCTCGGTGGCATCGCGATGAGCGCCGAGACGCCCCCGGCGAAGTCCGCGGGCGGCGGTGTCACGGCCGCCCACACCGGGCACGCCATGGCGGCGCCGTCCGCCTCCTCGCCCGAGGACCCGGACGGCGACGGCTACATCCCCGCGAACCCGCCGGTCACCGGTGTCACCCCGTCCACGAAGGAGCCGCCCCACCGCTACTTCCACGAGTTCCAGGCCAACTGCTCGGTGAGCCACACCAAGCCGGACGACCCCATCGTGTATCCGCAGCAACCGGGCGCTTCCCATGACCACACCTTCATGGGCAACACCACGACCGACGCGGCCAGCACCACGGCCTCCCTCGACGCCGGCCGCACCACCTGCAAGGCGCCGGGGGACAGGTCCGCTTACTGGATGCCCACGCTCTCGGACGGCGACGAGCCCGTACTGCCCATCGGCCCGCAGACCATCTACTACAAGGCGGGTGTGACCGACTACACCAGTGTGCGGCCGTTCCCCAAGGGGCTGCGGTTCGTGGTGGGCGACCCCATGCAGACCGCGGAGGAGTTCCGCCGTCACCCCGGCTTCGTGGAGGGCTGGGAGTGCGGCGACAGCTACTTCAACGTCGAGTTCCCCGAGGACTGCCCGAGCCGGCCCGACGTCCAGCTCAACATCCGTTTCCAGGCGCCCAGTTGCTGGGACGGAAAGTACCTGGACACGCCCGACCACCGCGGCCACATGGCCTATCCCGTGGTCAATCCCGGCACGAACAACAACGTGTGCCCCGCCGACCACCCGGTGGCGCTGCCGATGATCGAGTTCAAGATGGCCTTCCCGGTCAACGGTGACCTCTCCCGGGCGCGGCTGGCCAGCGGCCCGAGCTGGTCGTTCCACTACGACTTCTTCAACGCCTGGGACGCGCCCACGCTCAAGGCGCTCGTCGATCACTGCGTGGTCGGCGCGCTCCAGTGCGACGCCCGCGGCTATGACCAGACCCACCCGGAGGCCGGAGCGGCCCTCGACGAGAACTACGAGCTGCCGAAGCTGCCGTAGCACCGAGGCCCGGCCGCCCGCGTGGCGACCGCCGACGGCCGGGCCGCCCCGGTACCCCCGCCGACACACCGAAAGACACCACCATGACCCGGACCCGTACCGCCCCACGCCGCATCGCGGCGCCCCTCGCCGCCGGTCTGCTGGCCGCCGGCGCCCTCGCGCTGCCCGGCCAGCCGGCACACGCCGCCGGAAGCGTCGTCAAGGTCACCGGCTCCCAGGGCGACTGGCGCCTGACCGTGGACGGCCAGCCGTACCAGATCAAGGGCCTGACCTGGGGCCCCGCCATCGCGGACGCCGACCGCTACCTCCCCGATCTGCGGTCGATGGGCGTCAACACCATCCGCACCTGGGGCACCGACGCCACCAGCGAACCCCTCTTCGACTCGGCGGCCGCCCATGGCATCAAGGTGATCGCCGGATTCTGGCTGCAGCCCGGCGGCGGCCCGGGCAGCGGCGGATGTGTGAACTACCGGACGGACACCGCCTACAAGGACCAGACGCTCGCCGAGTTCACGAAGTGGGTGTCCGCCTACAAGGACCACCCGGGCGTGCTGCTGTGGAACGTCGGCAACGAGTCGGTGCTGGGCCTGCAGAACTGCTACGGCGGCGATGAGCTGGAGCGGCAGCGGGACGCCTACACCACGTTCGTCAACGACATCGCCGAGAAGATCCATGCCATCGACCCCGGCCACCCCGTCACCTCCACCGACGCGTGGACCGGCGCCTGGCCCTACTACCGGAAGAACGCCCCCGACCTCGACCTGTACGCGGTCAACTCCTACAACGCCGTGTGCGACATCAAGGCCACGTGGGAGCAGGGTGGTTACACCAAGCCGTACATCGTCACCGAGACCGGCCCGGCGGGGGAGTGGGAGGTCCCCGACGACGTGGTCGGTGTGCCGGAGGAGCCCACCGACCAGGCCAAGGCCGCGGGCTACACCAAGGCGTGGAACTGCGTCACCGGCCACAAGGGCGTCGCGCTCGGCGCCACGATGTTCCACTACGGCACCGAGGATGACTTCGGCGGCGTCTGGTTCAATCTGCTGCCCGCGGGCCAGAAGCGGCTGTCGTACTACGCGGTGAAGAAGGCGTACGGGGCGGACACCTCGCACGACAACACACCGCCGGTCATCTCCTCGCCGACAGTGGAGGGCGATGCCGCGAAGGTGGAGGCGGGCCGTGACCTGACGCTCGCGGTCGAGGCCACCGACCCGAACGGCGACGCCCTCTCCTACCAGGTGCTGGGCAGCAGCATGTACCTCGACAAGGACAAGCGGCTCATCCCGCTGCCCGCCACCGACCTCGGGGGCGGACGGCTGAGGGTCACCGCACCGGACCGCCCCGGTGTGTGGAAGGTCTATGTCAAGGCCACCGACGGCAAGGGCAACGTCGGCATCGGGACCCGTTCCGTACGGGTCGTCCCGCCCGCCGTGAACGGCACCGATGTGGCCCTCGGCAGGCCCGCCACCGCCTCCTCGTACCAGACGGGCGGCGGCGACTGCCCCTGCACCCCCGCCAACGCCGTGGACGGCAAGGCGGACACCCGCTGGGCCGCCGACTGGAGCGATCCGCAGTGGCTCCAGGTGGACCTCGGCGCGTCCACCTCCTTCACCCACGTCCAGCTGGTGTGGGAGGCCGCCTACGCCAAGGCGTACACCATCCAGACCTCCGACGACGGGCAGAGCTGGCACACCGTCCGTGAGGTGACCGACGGCAACGGCGGTGTGGACGACTTCGACGTCGCGGGCACCGGGCGCTACGTCCGCGTCCACGGCACAGCCCGTGGCACCGGCTACGGGTACTCGCTCTACGAGTTCGGCGTCTACCGCTGAGCCGCTGAGCCGCTGAGCCGCTGCGCGGTGGCCGGTCGCCGTCCTGGCGCGTCCCCGACGGTGACGGGAGAGCGCTCTATGCCCCCGGGGCGCGCTGCCACTAGGGTGCCGACATGAACCGACAGGCCCCGACCTTGGAGGATGTCGCCCGGGAGGCCGGGGTCTCCCGGGCGACCGTGTCCCGGGTCGTCAATGGCGTCCGCAACGTGGATCCGGCCATCCAGGACCTGGTCCGCCTGGCCATCGATAGGACCGGCTACGCGCCCAACCGGGCGGCCAGATCGCTGGTGACCCGGCGTACGGGCACCGTGGCGCTCGTCGTCTCCGGGGCCGGGGACACCTCGGAGGAGGAGCAGAACGCCTTCGCCGCCCGGGTGTTCGCCGACCCGTTCTTCGGCCGGGTGGTCGGTGGCGTGGTGGGTTTCCTGCGGCCGCGCTCGACACACCCGGTGCTGATGTTCGCCGAGTCCCCCGGGGCCCGGCAGGAGGTGGTGAGGTACCTGCGGCAGGGCAACGCGGACGGGGCCCTCGTGGTGTCCACCCACCCCGACGACCCGCTGCCCGCGCTGCTGGCCGAGGCCGGACTCCCCGCCGTGCTGTTCGCCCGGCCCGTGCGGCCGGTGGCGCTCAGCCATGTCGACCTGGCGCACTGGGACGGTGGCCGCCTGGCCGCCGAGCGCCTGCTGGCCCGGGGGTGCCGGAAGGTGGCCACCGTGTCCGGGCCGTGGGCCGTGGCCGCGAGCCAGGAGCGGCTCGCCGGGTTCCGCGACACCATGGCCCGCGGCGGCCATCCGTACGTTCCGGTGGCGGAGGGGGGCTTCACACTGGACAGCGGGGTATCCGCGATGACCGCGCTGCTCGCCGAACACCCGGATGTGGAGGGGGTGTTCGCCGCCAACGACCTGATGGCCCAGGGGGTCTGCCAGGTGCTGCGGGAACGCGGCCGACGGGTGCCCGACGATGTCGCGGTCGTCGGCTTCGACGACTCCAGCGTGGCCGCCGCCTGCCGGCCGCCCCTGACCTCGGTGCGCCAGCCGGTCGAGGACATGGCGGCGGCGATGGCCCGGTTGCTCGACGAGCACGTCCGGGGCCTGCGCACCGAGCCCGTCGCGGTCCTCTTCGAACCGGAGCTGGTGGTACGGGAGTCGGCGTGACCCCCGCCCCACCCGGGCGCGCGGCGTGTGTGGCCCCTGTGCCACCGGGGTGCGTGGCCCTGCGGCGGACGTGTGGGCGGCGTGTGCGGCCCCCGGGCCACCCGTGTGCGCGGCGCCTACGCCAGCCGCGTGCCCAGGGCGGTGCGCCACGCGGGTGACGGCTCCGGCGAAGGGCTCGCGGGCAGACGGCGCCCGCCGCGCGTGAAGAAGTCCGCGAGCGGCAGGATCGCGGCGCCCACCGTCACCGCGTCCGGCCCCAGCGCCCCCAGGTCGATGCCGACACGGCCGGACGGGTACGGCAGCGCGTAGGACAGCGCGTGGCGGCGCACCGCGTCCAGGAAGCGCGCGCCGAGCTGGAGCCCGGCCCAGCCGCCGACCAGGATGCGCTCGGGCTGGAAGAGGTTGATCAGGTCGGACAGCCCCGCGCCCAGGTACTCCGCGGTCTCGGCGAGGACGGCGGCCGCCACCGGGTCAGGGGCGCCACCGTCCGCGGGGTAGGCGGCGGCCAGCATCGCCGTCAGGGCGGTCTCCTCGTCGGTGTCGGACGGCGGCTGCCCGCCCGCCTCCTGCCAGCGCTCCAGCAGCGCCTCCGCGCCCGCGTACGCCTCCAGGCAGCCCAGCGCCCCGCAGCGGCACCGGCGGCCCCGCACCCGCACGGTGAGATGGCCCCACTCCACCGCCCGGCCGCGCTCGACGTCGTCGGTGACCACGCAGGCGCCGACGCCCGATCCGAAGAGCACCACCACCGCGTTGCGCGCACCGCGCCCGGCGCCGAACCACATCTCGGCCTGCCCCAGCGTCTTGGCGCCGTTCTCGATGAAGTACGGGACCTCCTGGGAGAGATGGCCGGGTCGGCGCAGCATCCGCTCCAGGGGCACCGCCTCCCAGCCGATGGGCTGGCAGTGCACCACCGCACCGCCCTCCTCGGTGTGCTCGACGATGCCGGGGACGCCGATGCCGACGCCGAGCAGCCGATCGGGGGCGAGCCCCGCGGCCTCCAGCACCTCGGCGATGCCATCGCGGATGTGGCCCGCGATCAGTTCGCTGTCGTAGCGGTCCCGGTGCCCGGCGCCGCGTGTGGGCAACGGCCGTTCCGCATGCGCCCGTTCGGCCAGCGCGAGGTCGAACAGCTCGACGCGGACCCGGGTCTCGCCCACGTCCACCCCGATCATGTGGCCGCTGTGCGGGACGATCCGCAGCAGCGTGCGGGGGCGGCCGCCGTCGGAGTCGACGCTCCCGGCCTCCTCCACCAGCTCCTCGGCGAGCAGCTCGGCCACCACATTGCTGATGGAACCTGAACTCAGCCCGGTCGCGGGGGCCAGCGAGTAGCGGCTCATCGGCCCGTCGAAGTACAACCGGCGCAGCACGGCGGCACGGTTCTCCCGCCGCAGGTCACGAACCGTACGGCCGTTGTTCGCCGCCACCTGGCCTCCTCAACTCCGGGCTCCGCGCCGCAAGATACCTCCGCCGGATCTCTTGACGCGACCTTCTCTTGAGGTTTAACTCACGTCCTAAATTAAGCCGTGAGAGGCTTCGGGAGTTGAACGCGATCGCGTGCCCGGGCCCTTCTTGGCATTCACCACTCCCGGAAGGGACACCTGGAGCCACATGCGCAGCATCCGAGCCGCGGCCATAGGCGCCGTCACCTTGTCACTCGCCCTGGCCGTCTCGGCCTGCGGAGGCGGTTCCTCGACGGCCGAGGGCGGGTCCAACGACTCGCCGAAGACGCTCACGTACTGGGCCTCCAACCAGGGCGCGAGCATCGCGGTGGACAAGAAGGTCCTGAAGCCCGAACTCGACAAATTCGAGAAACAGACCGGGATCAGAGTGAAGCTGGAGGTCATCCCCTGGTCCGAACTGCTGAACCGGATCCTCACCGCGACCACCTCCGGCCAGGGCCCCGACGTCCTGAACATCGGCAACACCTGGAGCGCCTCGCTGCAGGCGTCCGGGGCGCTGCTGCCGTGGGACGACAAGAACTTCGGCAGCATCGGCGGCAAGGACCGCTTCGTGGACTCCGCCCTCGGCTCGACCGGGGTGAAGGGCGAGGACCCGGCCGCGGTGCCGCTGTACTCGATGGCGTACGCGCTCTACTACAACAAGAAGATGTTCGCCGACGCGGGCATCTCGAAGCCGCCCGCCACCTGGGACGAAGTCGTCGCCGACGGCAAGAAGCTCTCCAAGGACGGCAAGTGGGGCCTCGGCGCCGAGGGCGCGAACCTCTCGGAGAACATCCACCAGGTCTTCGTCTTCGCCAAGCAGCACGGCGCCGACTTCTTCACCGAAGACGGCAAGCCCGACTTCACCTCCGACGGCGCGGTCGCCGCGATCAAGCAGTACGTCGACCTGATGGCGAAGGACAAGATCATCGCCCCGGGCAACGCCGAGTACGCGCAGAACCAGTCCCTCAGCGACTTCGCCAAGGGCAAGACGGCCATGGTCCTGTGGCAGACCGCCTCCGCCACCTTCGCCTCCCTGGGCATGAAGGACGACGAGTGGGGCGTGGCCCCGGCGCCCGTACGCTCCGGCACCCCCGGCACCGGCACCGCCGTCAACTCGATGGTCGCCGGCATCAACCTGGCCGTCTTCAAGAACACCGACAACCACGACGGCGCCCTGAAGTTCGTGAAGTTCATGACCAGCGACGCCGAGCAGAAGATCCTCAACAAGGCGTACGGCTCCATCCCGCCGGTCAAGGCCGCCCAGACCGACCCCGCGTTCAACACCCAGGCGACGGCCGCCCTGCGGGACACCCTCGCCAAGAGCGCCGAGGCGCTGCCGCAGGTGGCCGACGAGTCGCAGTTCGAGACGTCCGTGGGCACGGCCGTCAAGGAACTGTTCGCGGACGCCGCCGCCGGACGCCCGGTGACCACCGCATCGGTGAAGGCCAAGCTGGAGAAGGCCCAGCAGCAGATGCCGGCGAAGTGAGCGCGGACACCTCATGACCACCACGACCACCATCGCCGAGGCAGACCGGCGGACCGTGTCGGGGAGCACCCCCGGGGCGGCGCGAGGCCCGCGCCGCCCCGGGCGGATCCGCCGCATCGGACTGCCCTATCTGCTGCTCCTGCCCGCCCTGGTCCTCGAGCTCCTGGTCCATCTGGTGCCGATGGTGATGGGCATCCTGATGAGCTTCAAGGCGCTCACCCGGTTCTCCATCCGGGACTGGGGCGCCGCCCCCTGGTCGGGATTCGACAACTACAAGATCTCGGTGGACATCAACGCGCCGGCCGGTGAGGCGCTGCTCCACTCGTTCTGGGTCACCTGCGGCTTCACCGTGCTGTCGGTCGGGCTGTGCTGGCTGCTGGGCACCGCCACCGCCATCTTCCTGCAGGACACCTTCCGCGGCCGGGGACTGCTGCGCACCCTGTTCCTGCTCCCCTACGCGCTGCCCGTGTACACGGCCGTCATCACCTGGGCGTTCATGTTCCAGCACGACAACGGACTGGTGAACCACGTCCTCCACGACCAGCTGGGCCTCACCGACAAGCCCTCGTTCTGGCTGATCGGCGACAACAGCTTCATCGCGCTGCTGACCGTGTCGGTGTGGAAGGGCTGGCCGTTCGCGTTCCTCGTCGTCATGGCCGGTCTGCAGAACATCCCCAAGGAGCTCTACGAGGCGGCCGCCCTCGACGGCGCCGGGATGTGGCAGCAGATCCGCCGCATCACCCTGCCCTCGCTGCGCCCGGTCAACCAGGTGCTGGTGCTGGTGCTGTTCCTGTGGACGTTCAACGACTTCAACACCCCCTACGTGCTGTTCGGGAAGGCGGCGCCGGAGGCCGCGGATCTCATCTCGATCCACGTCTACCAGACGACGTTCGCCACCTGGAACTTCGGCACCGGCTCCGCCATGTCCGTCCTGCTGCTCCTCTTCCTGCTCGTGGTGACGGGCCTGTACCTCCTCCTGACCTCCCGACGAAGGAAGACGGCCGATGTCTAGCACCTCCCCGGTGCGGCCCCGCTCGCCGATGGCCGCCCCCCGCTCCTTCCTCTGGGCCCGACGGATCTTCCTCACCCTGATCACCGGCTTCGTCCTGCTGCCGGTGTATGTCATGGTCTCCAGCTCCCTGAAGCCTCTGGAGGACGTCTCGGGGTCGTTCCGCTGGCTGCCGAGCGGGCTGACCATCCGCCCCTACATCGACATCTGGTCGACGGTCCCGCTCGCCAAGTACTTCGTGAACTCGGCCATCGTGGCGGGCGCGGCGACCGTCTGCTCGGTGGTGATCGCCGTCTTCGCGGCGTACGCGGTGAGCCGGTACCGGTTCCGGGGCAAGCGGGTGTTCACCGTCACCGTCCTGTCCACCCAGATGTTCCCCGGGATCCTGTTCCTGCTGCCGCTGTTCCTCATCTACGTGAACATCGGCAACGCCACCGGCATCGCCCTCTTCGGCTCCCGGGGCGGGCTCATCCTCACCTATCTCACCTTCTCGCTGCCGTTCTCGATCTGGATGCTCATCGGATACTTCGACTCGGTGCCACGGGATCTGGACGAGGCGGCGCTGGTGGACGGCTGCGGACCCCTCGGCGCGCTGTTCCGGGTCGTGGTCCCGGCCGCGGTCCCCGGCATCGTCGCCGTCGCCGTCTACGCGTTCATGACCGCCTGGGGCGAGGTGCTCTTCGCGTCCGTGATGACCAACGACACCACCCGCACCCTCGCCGTGGGCCTCCAGGGCTACGCCACCCAGACCGAGGTGTACTGGAACCAGGTCATGGCCGCCTCGCTCGTCGTCAGTGTCCCCGTGGTCGCGGGCTTCCTGCTGCTGCAGCGCTATCTCGTGGCCGGACTCACCGCCGGAGCCGTGAAGTGACCGGTCTTCCCGCGTCTGACCTTCCCGCGTCTGAGCTTCCCGCCTCTGACCTTCCGACCTCTGACCTTCCCACTTCTGAGAGGACGTACGTGTCCGAACTCCTGGACCTCACAGCCTTCCCGCACGACTTCCTGTGGGGCACGGCCACCTCCGCCTACCAGGTCGAGGGGGCCGTCGCCGAGGACGGACGGTCGCCCTCGATCTGGGACACCTTCTCGCACACCCCCGGCAAGGTGGCGGGCGGCGACCACGGCGATGTGGCCTGCGACCACTACCACCGCTGGCGCGAGGACATCGGGCTGATGAAGCGGCTGGGCACCAACGCCTACCGGCTGTCCGTCGCCTGGCCACGGGTGGTCCCGGGCGGCGCCGGGCCGGTCAACGCCAAGGGCCTGGCCTTCTACGACGAGCTGATCGACGGCCTGCTGGAGGCGGGCATCACCCCGTCCGTCACCCTGTACCACTGGGACCTGCCGCAGGTGCTCCAGGACCGGGGCGGCTGGCCCGAGCGCGACACCGCGGAACACTTCGCCGCGTACGCCTCGGTGGTGGCCGACCGCCTCGGCGACCGGGTGCACCACTGGACCACCCTCAACGAGCCGCTGTGCTCGGCCTGGATCGGCCATCTCGAGGGCGTGATGGCACCCGGGCTCACCGATCTGACCGCGGCGGTCCGCGCCTCGTACCACCTGCTGCTCGGCCACGGCCTCGCCGCCCGGGCGATCCGGGCCGCCGCCCCGCGCGCCGAGATCGGCATCGTCAACAACCTCAACACCGTGGAGGCGGCCACCGACCGGCCGGAGGACCGGGCGGCCGCACGGCGCATGGACGGCCACACCAACCGCTGGTGGCTGGACCCGGTGCACGGCCGTGGCTTCCCCGCCGACATGCGCGAGGTGTACGGGGTCGAACTGCCGGAGCGCCCCGGCGACCTGGACACCATCGCCGCACCCCTGGACTGGCTCGGCCTGAACTACTACTTCCCGGCCACCGTCACCGACGACCCCACCGGCCCGGCCCCGCACGCCCGCGCCGTCCGCCGCCCGGACGTCCCCCGTACGGGCATGGACTGGGAGATCGACGCCACCGGTATCGAAACCCTGCTGCTGCGCCTGACCGACGAATACGGCGCCCGCAAGCTGTACGTCACCGAGAACGGCTCCGCCTACCCCGATGTCGTACGCCCGGACGGGACCGTGGACGACCCGGAGCGCCAGGACTACCTCGTCCAGCACCTCGCCGCCTGCGCCTCGGCGGTCCGCAAGGGCGTTCCGCTGGCGGGCTACTTCGCCTGGTCGCTGCTGGACAACTTCGAGTGGGCCTACGGCTACGACAAGCGCTTCGGCCTCGTCCACGTCGACTACCGCACCCAGGTCCGCACCATCAAGGGGACCGGCCACCGCTACGCGGAGATCATCCGCGACCACCGGGGCCGGGCCCGCCGCGCCGCCTAGGGGGTGTTCGAGGGGTTGTGACGCCTGCGGCGGGCTTGTTCCCCTCCCCGCCCCCTCCCCGAAACTGTCTGTTATACACATCTCCGGGCCC
>NZ_JAEEAP010000189.1 GCF_016103465.1 Streptomyces sabulosicollis | reverse complement strand
GGCTAGGAACGGCTCCCCTCGTCCTGGGGACGGGTCCCGCCCCGCCCCTTCCCCACGGCGTCGCTATGCGGCTCCGCCGCGCGGCGGTCTCCGCCCCGGACCCGGGGTCCAGGGGCGGAGCCCCTGGTTACGGGAAGGGGCGGGGAGGGGAAAGACCCGCCGGACACCCCATAGAGACCACCTACCCACGGCCTGGGGACGGGGCCATTCCCCGGCGTACCGTCGTACCCCCGGCGTACCGTCGTCAGTATGTGCAGATCCATCAAGACGCTCCGCCCGCCCTACGCCGAGTCCGCCACCGAGGCCGACATGCGCGCCGCGGCCCTCCAGTACGTCCGCAAGATCTCCGGCTTCCGCCAACCGGCCGCCCACAACGCGGAGGCGTTCGACAAGGCCGTCGAGGCCATCGCCGCCGCCACGGCGGAGCTGCTGGACTCGCTCGAGGTGCGCGGCCGAGCGGCACGCTAAATGGCCCGGGGCTGTCCAGAGCACCCAGGCCATTCGCTTGATCAGTTGTGCGCCGCCAGGGACTCGAACCCCGGACCCGCTGATTAAGAGTCAGCTGCTCTAACCAACTGAGCTAGCGGCGCCTGCTGACGACATAAATACTACCTGGTCCGGAGGGGTGGTTCTGACCACGCCCAGATGGGCTCAGATGGACAGGGAGAGCAGCATCGGGGCCGCCTCGCGGTTGAGGGCGTCGGCGGCCTGGTGGAGGCGGTGGGCATGGGCCAGGGGGAGGGAGAGGGCCAGGCAGCCCACCGAGCGCCCGGCGCTGATCGGGACCGCCGCGCAGACCGTGCCGACCGCGTATTCCTGCAGGTCAAGGACGGGGACGGTGGCGGGCTGGCTGTCCAGCTTGCGGAACAGGACCTTTTCGTTGGTGGTGGTCCGGGAGGTGAGCCGCACCGTCTTGTGACGGGCGAGGTGATCGCGGCGGCTGTCGTGGTCGAGCTGGGTGAGCAGGCATTTGCCGAGCGCCATCGCATGGGCGGCGGAGCGGAAGTCCACCCACTCGTTGACCTTGGGGGTGCGCGGCCCGTCCGCGTACTGCGTGATCTTGATTTCGCCGTCCACGTAGCGGCTGAGGTAGGCCGCCGCACCCACCGAGTCACGCAGGGCGATGAGCGACTGCTGGAGCTTGTCCCGGACGGCGTGGCCGCGGCCGGGGGCGGCGGAGCCCAGCAGGGTCAGGGCGTTGCCCCCGACGTAGGCGCCGTCGGCGATCTGTTCCACATAGCCCTCGCGGCGCAGCATCCGCAGCAGGTCGGCGAGCTGGTGGGCCGGCAGCCGGGTCTCCCTGGCGAGCATGATGTCGCTGACGCCGGACGCGTGTTTGGCGACGACCTCCAGGATGCGGAGGGCGTGCTGCACCGAGTGGAACGGCGCGGTCGGCTCGGGCCTGAGCGCCACGATTTCCCCCCTCGCAGGTTGGCGTGGCTTTGTATCACGATAACCGGCAATGGCCTTATCCGGATCGGCTGTTGAGGATATTGCCGAGGCGCATCGGCCCCGGTCAGCGGGGGCGTATGTCCTTGGCATATGACATGGGCGTGCCCCCGCGAGAGGCTCGCGGGGGCAGCGCCGAACCAGGCCCGGCAGGGGCCGGGCGATCTGTCCGGCGGGGCCGGGCGATCTGTCCGGCGGGGCCGGGCGATCCGGCCGAGGGGGCTGGGCGATCCGGCCGAGGGGCTGGGCTAGAGGACAGCGCTCAGGAATTCCCTCGTCCGCTCGTGCTCCGGCTCGGTGAAGATCTTCTCGGGCGGTCCCGACTCGATCACCCGGCCCGCGTCGAACATCAGTACGTCGTCGGAGATGTCCCGCGCGAAGTTCATCTCATGGGTGACACAGAGCATGGTGATGTCCGTTGTGTGAGCGATGTCACGCAGCACGTCCAGCACCCCGGCCACCAGCTCCGGGTCCAGCGCCGAGGTCACCTCGTCCAGCAGCATCACCTGCGGCCGCATCGCCAGCGCCCGGGCGATCGCCACCCGCTGCTGCTGCCCGCCGGACAGCTGCGTCGGGTACGCGTCGCACTTGTCGCCGAGCCCGACCAGGTCGAGCAGCTCCCGGGCACGGGTCTCGGCCTCGTCCTTGCTGAGGCCGAGCACATGCACCGGGGCCTCGGTGATGTTCCGCAGCACCCGCATATTCGGGAAGAGGTTGAACTGCTGGAAGACCATCCCGATCTTCTTGCGCACCTCTCTGGTGTGCTTCTCGCCCGCCGGGACCAGCTTGCCGCCCTTGTCCTCATGGGTCAGGTAGTCGCCGTCGACCTTGATCGTGCCCTCGTCCGGCTTGAGCAGCGTCATCAGCAGCCGCAGGATCGTGGTCTTGCCCGAGCCCGAGGGGCCGATCAGGGTGACGTGTTTGCCGGAGGAGACCGAGAAGTCGAGGTTGTCCAGGACCGTATTGCTGCCGAAGCGCTTGGTCACCTGGTCGAATCGGATCAGTTCACTGCCGTCCACGGCAGGGTTCGTGTGGTCGGTTTCAGTGGCCAAGACGACGCTCCAGGGCTCGCATCAGAAGGGAAGCCGGATAGGCGATGAGGATGAAGGCGATGCCGACCATCGTGTAGGGCTCGATGTACTGGAAGGACGACGCGCCCTCCGCGCGTGCCTTCTGCAGCATGTCGACGACGCCGATCAGCGCGAGCATCGGGGAGTCCTTCAGCATCGCGATGACGTAGTTGCCCAGTGCGGGCACCACCCGGCGAATGGCCTGCGGCAGGATCACCGCGGTCCAGGTACGGCCGCGGGAGAGGCTGAGCGCGGTCGCCGCCTCCCACTGGCCCTTGGGCACACCGTCGATTCCGGCCCGGTAGACCTCGGCGGTGTACGTCGAGTAGTGCAGACCGAGCGCGATCACCCCGGTGGTGAGCGCCGAGAACTTGATGTCCCAGGTCGGCAGCACGTAGTAGAAGAAGAACAGCTGCACCAGCAGTGGCGTGTTGCGGATGAACTCCACGACCGCCGCCACCGGCCAGCGGACGAAGCGGGTCGGCGAGCGGAAGGCCATCGCCCACACCAGGCCGAGCGCGAACGCCAGGACCGAGCCCAGGGCGGTCGCCTCCAGCGTGATCAGCAGTCCGTTGCCCAGCTCGGGGAGGAAGTCCTTCGCCACATCCCAGTTCCAGCTCACTGGGCACCTCCCGCCGTGATGATGTTGGACGACTGCTCGGTCTCCTGGCGCGAGGACAGCTTCCGGGTGACCAGCGGGCCCTTGCCGGACTTCACCGGGGCCTGGCCGATGCCCGCCTTGGCGCGCCGCTCCAGCAGCCGCATCAGCCGGGTGAGGACGAAGGCCAGCACGAAGTAGAGGACCAGGATGATCGCGTAGATCTCCAGGCTGTCACCGGTCGCCAGCCGCGAGAGCTGAGCGGCGAAGGTGATGTCGGCGACGCTCACCGCGGAGACCAGCGCGGTCGCCTTCAACAGCTCGATCAGCAGATTGTTGAAGGGCGGGATCATCTCCGGGATCGCCTGCGGCAGGATCACCCGGCGCATCCGCTGCGCGGGCGTGAAGCTGAGCGCGATGGCCGCCTCTCGCTGCGCCGGGGCCACCGCGGCGATCGCGCCACGCACGATCTCCGAGCCGTACGCCCCGTAGGTGAGGCCCAGCGCCAGCACCGCGGCCCACATCGGCACCAGCTGGTACTGGAAGGCCAGCGGCATCACGAAGAACAGCCAGAACATCAGCACCAGGGCCGAGGTGCCGCGGAAGACCTCCACATAGAAGCCGGTCAGGAAGCGGACGATCCACAGCCGGGAGGTGCGCGCCATCCCGATGCCGAACGCCACGACGGCCGCGAAGACCGCGCTGTACAGGGTCAGCTGGATGGTGATCCAGACGCCCGGAAGAAGCCAGTTTTCCCACAGCCCGGCCGTCATGAGCACAGCTCCTTGGCGGTCAGATCGGTCATCTCTTCCTTGGTGAAGCCGAAGGGCCGCACGACGCGCAGCAGCTCGCCGCTCTTCTTCATCTTGTGCAGCTCCACATTGAAGGCGTCCCGGAGCTTGGTCTCCTCGGGCCGGAAGGCGAAGCCGCCGGCGCCGATGTCCGGTTTGCCGTCGACGTACGCCTGGAACGGCTCGGTGGCCTCGGCCCGCTGGCTGTTCCGCTGCTTCACCACGTTGTGGACGGTCACGGTCGTGCCCGCGAAGACATCGGCCCGGCCCTGTTCCACGGCCAGCAGACCGGCCAGCTGGTCGGGGAGGATGAGCATGTCGCTCTGCTTGATCCCGGCGTCCTCCGCATAGCCGATCTGGGCGTATGCGGTGCCGGTGGCCATTTTGGCCTTCTGCTTGGCGATGTCGTCGTAGTTGTGCAGGTTCTTGGGGTTCCCCTTGCGCACGATGAACGCGTCACGCATGCGGTAGTCGGGGTCGGAGAAGATCACCTGGGCGCAGCGCTCGGGGTTGATGTACATCCCCGCCGAGACCACGTCGAACTGCTGCGAGCGAAGGCCCGGGATGAGCGAGCCGAACTCGGTCGGCACCGGCTGGACCTTGGGCACGCCCAGCCGCTTGAAGATGATTTTCGCGATCTCCGGCGCCTCGCCGGTGAACTCGCCGTTCTTGTCGATGTAGCCGAATGGGATCTCCCCCGCAATTCCCAGTCGGACCGTGCCCTGCGACCGCAGTCGCTCCAGCAGATTGCCCCCGTCCTTGGCGCCGGAGCCGGACACCCGGCTGCAGCCGGCCGCGCCCAGCAGACCCAGAGCCGCACCGCCGGCGAGAAGAGCGCGGCGACTTGGTCCCATTTTTGCTATTTCTCTGCTATCGGTGTCTTTCCCACGTGGTGGAGCCATGGGCGCGCGGCTACCCGACTCCGGCAAATGTATGCGGGCTGTTTCCGGCCCTTGATACAGCCGATGTCTGGGTAGTCCCCTGAGACAGGACTGGTTCCGAAGCGACCTGGAGGAAAGTCGATGGTTGACCGAGCCGACCGGTTCATCGAGGTCTCGCTCGACAAGCGCGGGGTGAGCTGCACGGCCAAGCTCCTTGACGATCTTGCGCCGATCACCTGTGAGGCGGTGTGGAACGCGCTGCCGCTCGGAGGTGACGTGTATCACGCGAAGTACGCACGCAATGAGATCTACGCCCTGCTGCCCCCCTTCGCACCCGAGGAGCCGCCCTTGGAGAACCCGACGATCACCCCGATCCCCGGGGACCTCTGCTATTTCACCTTCACGGACACCCAGCTCGGGACCAAGTCGTACGGGTACGAGACCGAGGCCAAGCACCAGGGGCGGCGGCAGGTGATCGACCTGGCGCTCTTCTACGAGCGGAACAACCTGCTGATCAACGGCGACGCGGGCTGGGTGCCCGGGATCGTCTGGGGCACGGTCGTGGACGGCCTCGACCGCATGGCCGACGCCTGCCAGGACCTGTGGCGTGCGGGGGCGCTGGGGGAGACGCTGAACTTCCGCCGGGCGTAGACCGCGGCTCGCGCCGGGCGCGGGCTCTCGCCTTGCGCCGGGCGTAGGTCCTCGTCTCGCGCCGGGCGCGGCGCATGGGCCAGGCGCGGCGCATGGGCCGGACCAGGTCCGGGGCGGAGCCGCCCCGGACCCGGGCCGTGGGCCTTACGCCGCCGGCGGGCGCACCCCGTCCGCCAGCCCCGCCTCGAACAGCGCGTGCGCCGCCCGCAGCACCAGCGCGTCCGCGTGGCGCGCGCCCACCAGCTGCACCCCGATCGGCAGGCCCGCGCCGCTGAGGCCGCACGGCACCGACGCCGCGGGCTGCTGGGTCAGGTTGAACGGGTAGGTGAACGGCGTCCAGCCGGTCCACCGGGTGTGCTCCGACCCCTTGGGCACCTCGACCCCCGCCTCGAACGCGGTGATCGGCAGCGTGGGGGTGACCAGCAGGTCGTACGCGGAGTGGAACCGCCCCATGGCGTGACCGAGGGCCATCCGGACGTCCACGGCCGCCAGATAGTCCAGCGCGCTGTACGACGCCCCCTGGGCGCAGATCTCGCGGAGCCCCGGGTCCAGCAGCTCCCAGTCCTCCTGCCCCAGCGGCTGCACCACGCGCGCCGCGCCGCTGAACCACAGCGTGTGGAACGCCTCCACCGGGTCCTCGAACCCCGGGTCGATCTCCTCGACCACCGCGCCCAGTTCCGCCAGCAGGTCCACGGCCCGCCGCACCGCCGCGGCCACCTCCGGCTCGACCACGGCCGCGCCGCCGAGCGCGGGGCTGTAGGCGACCCGCAGGCCGTCCACGCCGCCCCCGCCGGAGGTGAGCGCCTCCCGGAAGCTGCCCTCGGCGGGGCCCAGCTGGGACCAGTCGCGCCAGTCCGGACCGGAGATCACATCCATCAGCAGCGCCGCGTCCGCCGCGTCCCGGGTCATCGGCCCCACATGGGCCAGGGTGCCGAACGCGCTCGCCGGATAGAGCGGAACCCTCCCATAGGTGGGTTTCAGCGCGAAGATGCCGCAGAAGGCCGCCGGGATGCGGACCGAGCCCCCACCGTCCGTCCCCAGGCTCAGCGGACCCGCGCCCAGCGCGACCGCGGCCGCGCTGCCGCCGCTGGAGCCGCCGGCGGTCCGCTGGGGATCGTACGGATTGCCCGTGACCCCGTGGACCGGGCTGTCGGTGACGCCCTTCCAGCCGAACTCCGGGGTCGTGGTCTTCCCCACGAACACCGCGCCGTGCTCGCGCAGCCGCGCCACCGAGGGTGCGTCCTCGTCCCACGTCCGGCCCTCGGGCCGTACGGTCCGCGAACCGCGCAGCGTGGGGGCCCCGCGCTGCAACAGGATGTCCTTCACCGACACCGGGACGCCGTCCACCAGGCCCGCCGGGGCCCCGCGCCGCCACCGCTCGGCGGACTCCTCCGCCTGTCGCAGCGCGCCCTCGGCGTCCACCCGGGTGAAGGCGTTCACCTCCGGCTGGATCTGTTCGATCCGGTGGAGGACGGCACGGGTCGCCTCGACGGGGGAGAGCTCGCCGGAGGCATAGCGCTCGACGAGTTGAACGGCTGTCAGGTCGTGCAGGTCGGTCATCCGGCTCTCCGTTCAGGTCCTGCGGTCAGTCAACCGGTCAGTCCACCGGTCAGTCCACCGGTACGTAGCCGAGGCGTTTGTCGACGATGTTGAGCAGTGGCTCGCCCGCGCACCAGCGCTCGTAGTTGTCCTGGAACTGGTCGGCCAGGTGGTCGCGCCACCCGACCGTGTCGCCGCTCATATGGGGCGAGACGAACAGACCGGGCACGTCCCACAGGGGATCGTCCGAGGCCAGCGGCTCGTGTTCGAAGACGTCCAGGGCCGCGCCGGCGATCCGCCGGGCCACCAGGGCCGCCGTAAGGTCCTTCTCGACGACCAGGGGGCCGCGGCCGACGTTGATGAACCGGGCGGTGGACTTCATCCGGTCGAAGACGGTGCGGTCGAACATGCCGCGGTTGGCGTCGGTGAGCGGCGCCGCGCTCACCACCCAGTCGGCCGACGGAAGCAGCTCGGGCAGTTCGTCGCCGCCGCGCACGCCCTGCCGGGCGGTGCGGCCCACCAGGTCGACCACCACGCCGAGCCCGGCCAGGGTGGAGCCGATCGCCCGGCCGATGGGGCCCGCGCCCACGACCACGGCGCGCGTCCCGGCCAGCCGCATCGTCTCCCGGTGCTGCCAGCGCCGCTGCCGCTGCAGCTCCCAGCTTCCGTGGAAGTCCTTGGCCATGGCGATCACCAGACCGGCCACGTACTCCGCGATCGGCTGCTCGAAGACCCCTCGAGCATTCGTCAACACCGTGTCGGACCGGATGAGTTCGGGGCAGAGCAGCCGGTCCACCCCGGCGCTCGCGGTATGGACCCACGCCGGCCGTGGGCCCTCGCCGGGCCAGGCGTCGCGGACCGCGTCGGAGGTGAAGTCCCAGACCAGGAGGACGTCCGCGGTGGGGAGAGCCTGGGGCAACGAATTCTCGTCGCAGACGAGCACCTTGGCCCGGTCGGCCACCCGGTCCAGACGGACCGGAGGCTGGTCGCCGAAGACGACAACTGTGCTTTCGGACATAGGCGGGAAACCGTTTCGAAACGTGGATGGGTTTGCCTGGAGAAGGAGCGGGCAGGCGCCTCAGTTTGAGGATTGACCACGCTAGGCAGCGGAAACTACCGTCGTCAACAACGGCATCTGTCCCGGCGTCCCCGGCATCAGGCCGGTCTCTCTCCATCCAAATCTCTGGCCAATGGTCCAGTCCCTCCGTTCCGTATTGGGGCTCGCTTTGGACGTCTCTTTTCTGGGTGGCCCACAGCCGCAGCGCGGCGTGGGTGTGGTGGCACCGTTCGACTTCGCACTCGACCGTGAGCTGTGGCGCTGGGTGCCGGACGAGGTCTCCCTCCACCTCACCCGTACCCCGTTCGTACCCGTCGAGGTGAGCCTCGACCTGGCGCGGCTCGTGAGCGAGCACGAGACCTTGCACGACGCGGTGCAGGCGCTGGCGGCCGTCGCACCGGAAGTGGTGGCGTACGCGTGCACCTCGGGCAGTTTCGTCGGCGGTGTGGCCGGGGAGCGCGCGATGTGCGCGGCCATGTCCCAGGCGGGCGAGATCCCGTCGCTGACCACCTCGGGCGCGCTGCTTGAGGCGCTGCGGGAGATCGGCGCCCGGCGGATCGCCGTGGTGACGCCGTACACCCAGTCCGTCACCGACTCCCTGGAGGAGTATCTGGCCGAGGGCGGGATGACCGTCACCGGACGGGCGTACCTCGGACTGACCCGGCACATCTGGAAGGTGCCGTACCGCGACGTGGTCGACATGGCCCGGCAGGCGGTGGTCGGGGCCACCGACGCGCTCTTCATCAGCTGCACCAATCTGCCGACCTACGACGTGATCCCGCAGCTGGAGGCGGAGCTGCGGATGCCCGTGCTGTCGGCGAACCAGGTCACGATGTGGGCGGCGCTGCGGGCGATCGGCGCCCGGGCGGTCGGGCCGTACCAGGCGCTGCTGGACCCGGCCGCCCGGTCCGGTCCGGCGGGGATGTCGGTGTCGCCGATGAGCGGCCCGCTCCCGGTGACGGACCCCGTCGTGGAGTCGGTGCTCGGGGCCGTGGAGTCGGTCGAGTCCGTGGTGGACGAGCCGGAGGCGGCGCTGGCCGGGGCGCCCTCGACGGGTTCGGACGGCGATCCGGCCGACGGGCTCGACCCGGGCTTCGGCGCCGGCCTCGGAGAGGGCCCCTATCTGGACGATTCCGGGGGCCCGGCCGCGGGGTGAGACGAACGCCCGGCGTGACCTGACGTGATGTGAAGGGCGGCCCGCCCCCGGTGTGCGGGGGTGGGCGCCCTGGCGTGGCCGGGCGGCCCCGGTCTTCGGGGCCCGGTGTGACCGGGCCCGCCCCGGTGATCGGGGCGGGTGGCCCGGCGCCGTGACCGGGCTCGCCCCGGTCTTCGGGGCGGGTGCCCCGGCGTGGCCGGGAAGCCTGTCCGGGTGGGACGGGCAGGCCCGTCACCTGTGCGGGGGAGGCTGTCCGGCGGGTGGGAACCCGGCGGGCGTCCGCGGTGTAGGAGAAGTGACAGCAGTGCAGGGGCGGCGCTCGCGGGGGCCGCCAGTTAGGAGGCAGTCATGGTGGACGCGACGCACCCGGCCCCGGACACGGTGGGCTTTCTCTACCCCGGATACTCCGCCGAGGACGAATACCCGCGCCTGGAGGGCATGCTCGGCGGCGACAGCGGCGACATCCGGCTTCCGCTCGTCCACACCGACATCGGTGAGGACGCCCACCGGGTGGACGCCCTACTGGAGATGGGGTCGGCGGCCCGTCTGGCGGCCGGGGTCGCCGAGCTCGCCGAGCGCGGTGCCCGGGCCGTGGTCTGGGCGTGCACCAGCGCCAGCTTCGTCTTCGGCTGGGAGGGCGCCAAGGAGCAGGTGCGCGAGCTGAGCGAGACGGCCGGGATGCCCGCCTCCAGCACCTCCTTCGCCTTCGCCCACGCGGTGCAGGCGCTCGGCGCCGATCGGGTGGCCATCGCCGCCACCTATCCCGAGGATGTCGCCGATTACTTCCGGGCATTTTTGAAGGCGGCCGGGGCCGAGGTGGTCTCGATGCGCGGCAGCGGGATCATCACGGCCGCGGAGGTCGGCACCTGGGGCCGGGAGGAGGTGCTGGAGCTGGCCCGCGCCGGGGACCACCCCGAGGCCCGGGCGGTGCTCCTGCCGGACACCGCCCTGCACACCGCCGCCTGGATTCCGGATCTGGAGGCGGAGCTGGGCAAGCCGGTGCTCACGGCCAACCAGGTCACGGTCTGGGAGGGGCTGCGGCTGCTCGGCCGCGAACCGGTCCATGACCGGCTGGGCGCGCTCTTCGCCCGGAGCGGCGGATAGCGGCGGATAGCCGTGGATGGCGGTGGATAGCGGCGGATAGCCGTGGATGGCGGTGGGTGGTGCGGCCGCGGCCGGGCGCGCCGAACGGCCCGAGGAGTCGGTGACGGAGAGCTGAATCCCGGCGGAATTCCATGGCGCTCTTTTGCCATCAGGGCATTCCGCTTATCGGACTGCGCCTAGCATGCAGCCGTGCGTCGCCAACATCTCTCCCCGCTCCCGCCGGCACGTCATCTGCTGGTCGCCGGTGCGGTGACGGTGGCCACGGCCGTCGGGATCGGCGCGCTGGCGGTCGGCGGAGGCTCCTCGCACGGCCCTCATGCGAACCCCTCCGCGAGCGGAAGCGCGCCCGCGAAGGCATCGGACGGGCTCCGGCACACCTCCGTCGAGGTGTCCGAGGGCGGCTGCGGGCACGGCTGGACCGGTGCCGCCCGTGGCAAGCAGGTATTCGATCTGCGGAACACCTCCAGCAGACCGGCCGAGGTCTATCTCACCGATCCGTCGAACGGCGCCGTCTACGGAGAGGTGGAGGGCCTGGGCCCCGGCACCAGCAGACCGCTGAGCGTCACGCTCGGCGGGGGTTCGTACGCCTTCGTCTGCCTGCCCGAGGACGCGGACGCGGTCACCGGGCCCACCGTCACCGTGCCCGGACCGGCCCGGGGCGGTGGACCGGCGGCGATCCCGGTTAGCCAGCAGGATCTGATCCCGCCCACCATCGCCTACCAGAAGTGGGTGGCGGGCCGGATGGACGAGCTGGTGCGGCGCACGGACGCGCTGCGCTCGGCCATCCGCTGCGGTGACCTGGCCGGGGCCCGTGCGGCCTGGCTGCCCGCCCATCTGGTGTACGAGCGGATGGGCGCCGCCTATGGCACCTTCGGCGACGCCGACGGGGCGATCAACGGCACCACGGCGGGGCTGTCCGGCGGGGTCCACGACCCGGACTTCACCGGATTCCACCGCCTCGAGTACGGGTTGTGGCACGGCGAGTCCGCGAGCTCGCTGCGTCCGGTCGCCGACCGGCTCGTCAAGGACGTCCGAGGGCTGCGGGACGAGTGGCCGCAGCAGCGGATGGACCCGGCCGACCTGGGCCTGCGGGCGCACGAGATCATGGAGAACACCGTGCAGTTCGAGCTGACCGGCCGCACCGACTACGGCAGCGGCACCAATCTGGCCACCGCGCGGGCCAACCTGGACGGCACCCGGGCCGTGCTGCGCCGGCTGGAGCCGCTGCTGAAGCCCCGCGCCCCCTGGCTGCCCGAGCTGGAGAGCGATCTGGACCGCACCCAGCGGACCCTGGAGCGCTCGCACCACGGCGACCGCTGGACCGCGCTGGACCGGCTGAGCCGCACCGGGCGCCAGCGGCTCAACGCGGACGCGGGAGCGCTGGTGGAGCGGCTGGCCCGGGTGGCGGCGCTGATGGATGTCCGGAGGACCCGGTGAGCGAGGTGCTGCGCAGGGGCTTTCTGCTGGGCGCGGCCGCGGGCACGGTCGGCGCGGTGGCGGGCGCGGCCGCGAGCACGGCGGCCGCGAAGGAGGACGAGCCGGAGAAGAGGCCCACCCGCGTCCCCTTCCACGGCACCCATCAGTCGGGCATCCTCACCCCGCCCCAGCGGGCCACCGCGTTCATCGCCTTCGACACCGTGGCCGAGGATCGCGAGGAGCTGGCCGACGCCTTCCGCACGCTCACCGAGCGGTGCCGCTTCCTCACCACCGGAGGCACCCCCGCCCCGGTCGGGATCACCGCTCCGCCCGCCGACTCCGGCACCCTGGGCCCCCGGGTGGCCGCCGACCGGCTGACCGCGACCGTCGGCGTGGGCGCCTCGCTCTTCGACGGGCGGTACGGGCTGGGGGACCGCAAGCCCCGGCGGCTGCACGCGATGCGGTCCTTCCCCGACGACGATCTCGACCCCGGCTGGTGCCATGGCGATCTGAGCCTCCAACTGTGCGCCGAGAGCACGGACACGGTGCTCCACGCGCTGCGCGACATCGCCCGGCACACCCGGGGCGCGCTGCAGATCCGCTGGCGCATTGACGGCTTCGTCAGCCCGCCGCGCCCGTCCGGCACCCCGCGCAATCACATGGGGTTCAAGGACGGCACCGCCAACCCGGACACCGGGGACGCCCGCGCGATGGACCGCCTGGTGTGGGTGGGCGCCCACTCCGGGGAGCCCGCCTGGGCGACCGGCGGCAGCTATCAGGTGATCCGGCTGATCCGGATGCTGGTGGAGTTCTGGGACCGGGTGTCGCTCAGCGAGCAGGAGCGCATATTCGGCCGCAGCCGGGACTCCGGCGCCCCGCTGGACGGCCAGCACGAGTTCGACACCCCGCGCTACGCACAGGACCCCAAGGGCGACGTCATTCCGCTGGACAGCCACATACGGAGGGCCAATCCGCGCACCGCCCGCACCGAGGACCAGCGCATCCTCCGCCGTGCCTACAACTACGACCGGGGCATGGACGGCAACGGCAACCTGGACATGGGGCTGCTGTTCTGCTGCTACCAGCAGGATCTGGAGCGCCAGTTCGAGACCGTGCAGAAGCGGCTGGCGGGCGAGCCGCTGGTGGACTACGTCACCCCCTTCGGCGGCGGCTATTTCTTCGCGCTCCCCGGTGTGCGGGACCGCTCCGACTGGCTGGGACGGTCCCTTCTGTCCTGATCGTCGCCCCACCATCCGGTCAAGAACACCTCAAGAGTTCCTTGGATTCTTCTGACCCTCTATTCACCCGGCCGCCTCCATGGATTCCATCGGAGAGTCCTGCCCGCGGCACAGGATCAGGCGCAGGCGTGAAACGTGAATCATGTGGAGGCATGGCATGGGCGGCACGGCAGGATCCGAAGGCGGCCGACGACGTGGCCGGGTCACGCGCTGGGGTGCCCTGGCCGGCGCCGCGGCCCTGGCGGCCGTGGGCGGGGTGGCCCCCGCATGGGCCGCGCCCGCCAAGGGCGGACAGACCGCGACCCCGGTGAAGCATGTGGTGGTGATCTTCGACGAGAACATCTCGTTCGACCACTACTTCGGCACCTACCCCAAGGCGGCGAACACGGACGGCACCAGGTTCACGCCGGCCAAGGACACCCCCAAGGACATCGACACCCTGGCACACGCCGGGCTGCTGGAGAAGAACCCCAATCTCTACAAGCCCAAGCGGCTGCGCGCCGACCAGGCCATGACCTGCGACCAGAACCACTCCTACGGCCCCGAGCAGTACGCCGCCCATGGCGGCAAGGCCGATAAGTTCGTGGAGAACACCGAGGTCAGCAAGTGCACCGGGCTGTTCGGCGAACCCGGTCTGGTGATGGACTACTACGACGGCAACACCGTCACCGGCCTGTGGAACTACGCCCAGCACTACGCGATGAGCGACCGCTCCTTCAGTTCGGCCTACGGGCCCTCCACCCCCGGAGCGCTGGAGCTGATCTCGGGCCAGACCCACGGCGTGATCTCCACCGACCCCAAGTCCTCCACCGAGAACCCGAAGCAGACCGACAAGCCGGACGCGTACGCGGTGGCCTCACCGGACGCCAAGGGCGTCGGCACGATGATCAATGACCCGGACCCGGCCTTCGACGACTGCTCCAACAAGGACCACACCAGCGGCAACGCCCTGGCCCTGATGAAGGGCCGGAACATCGGCGACCTGCTCAACGCCAAGGGTGTGAGCTGGGGCTGGTTCCAGGGCGGCTTCCGGCCCAGCACCGCCTGGGACGGGCAGCAGGACCACTACGCCAAGTGCTCCGGCACCACCCACAAGAACGTCGGCGGCGCGGCCTCGGTGGACTACAGCCCGCACCACGCCCCGTTCCAGTACTACAAGTCCACGGCCAACCCGCATCACCTCCCGCCGAAGAGCGTCCAGGAGATCGGCCACAGCGGCCGGGCCAACCACAACTACGACCTCACCGACTTCGACGCCGCGCTCAGGACGGGCCATCTGCCGGCCGTCAGCTTCCTGAAGGCCGCCGAGTACCAGGACGGCCACGCCGGCTACTCCGATCCGGTCGACGAGCAGCACTTCCTGGTCAAGCAGATCAACGCGATCCAGAAGTCGCCGCAGTGGAAGGACACCGCGATCGTCGTCGCGTACGACGACAGCGACGGCTGGTACGACCACGCCTACGCCAAGCCGCTCAACGGGTCGACCGACAAGACCACGGGCTCGGACGGCAAGGCCACCGACAGCCCCGCCTGCCAGTCCGCCCCGAAGCCCGCGGGCGGCTACCAGGACCGCTGTGGCCCCGGCCCCCGGCAGCCGCTGCTGGTGATCTCGCCCTTCAGCAAGTCCAACGCGGTCGACCACACCCAGACCGAGCAGACCTCGATCACCCGCTTCATCGAGGACAACTGGCACACCGGCCGGATCGGTGACGCCTCCTTCGACCGCCGGGCGAACACCCTCTCCGGGCTCTTCGACTTCCGTCACCCCAACAACACCCAGGTGCTGCTGAAGTCCGACGGCTCGGTCGCGTCGGTCCACAAGGCCGGTCACTACACGACCTCCGCCCTGGCCGCCCACGCCCCGATCGTGAACGCCGCGGCCGCCGACGCCCTGACCGCCCGGCGCCTCGCCGACGACAAGGGCGTCTCCGCCGCACTGCCCATCGGCCTCACGGCGGGTGTGCTGGTGCTCGGCGGCGCCGGTACGGCGCTGGCCCTCCACCGCCGCCGCACCGCGCGGACCGCGGGCTAGGCCCGTTCCGCGCGAGCGCACGGCACACCGTCGCCGGGTCCGCCGCCACACCTCCTCCCCAGGTGGCGGCGGACCCGGCCGTCCGTCGGGGGG
>NZ_JAEEAP010000188.1 GCF_016103465.1 Streptomyces sabulosicollis | reverse complement strand
GACTAGTCGTCGGCAGCGTCAGATGTGTATAAGACACAGGCCCTGGGCCGCGGGCCGGGGTCCGCCCCAGACCTTGGGCGGGCTCCGCCTCAGGCCCCGGGGTCCAGGGGTGGAGCCCCTGGTTTCGGGAAGGGGCGGGGAGGGGATCAGCCCGCCGCAGGCGCCAAGGCCCGCCGGGCCTCTAGTTGTTGCTGGCGTACGTGACGAACGCGGTCCAGGCGGTGGGGGTCACGGTGAGCTGGGGGCCGTTGGGGTTCTTGGAGTCGCGGATGTGGATGGTGGAGGGGGCCGCGGCAACCTCTACGCAGTCATTACTGTTGCTGGGGCTGTAGCTGCTCTTCTTCCAGGCCACCTCGACGCATTGCGGACCTTCGTTGCTGCTGTAGCTGCTCTTGGTCCACTTCAGAGCGCCTCCTGCGGAGGGCTTGAGAGTCATATCTCTCCCCGTAGTTCTTCGATGAAGGCCAGCGACTCCCGTGGGGTGAGCGCCTGGGCTCGGATAAAGATCGGCGCAGGCTGCTTCGTGAAGATCTCCTGACGGGCCATGCGGGCCGCAACCCGTTGTTCGATCACATCGTCCGAGAGCAGCGGCCGTCGCATTGTGAACAGCGCCCGCGTGTGCTCCTCGGTCTGCAACAGGCCGTCCATGTTGTGGCTCCACCTCCCACCCGACACCGTCGGACAGGTCCGGACGATGGCCGGACAGTCACTGCACGTATCGGCGCCGCTACTTTTCAGCCTATTGGCGCGCGGCCACTCTGAGTGACGTGAAGCAACAAATCACTCGAACCGACACTTCCGTTTCGCACTACACGGTCCTGCTCTCGGCCACCCGCAAGGGCGCCCGCCTGGCACGACTTCTCGGAACGGAGCGCATCCGCTCATGGGGGCTGCCGCATGAGACGGCGGCGCTGATCATCGCCGAGTTGGCCGCGAACGCCGCGCTGCACGGCCGCGTGCCGGGGCGGAACTTCCGGCTGACACTCACCGTCACCGGGCCCACGCTCCGTATCGAGGTGCGGGACGCCCGCGTCGAACGCCTGCCGACCGTGCGTCCGGCCCCCGAGCCCGAGGCGCCGCGTGAGTGTGGGCACGGGCTGTTGCCGGTCGAGGAGTTGGCGGATCGCTGGGGCGTCGTGCCCGAGCTGATCGGCAAGACGGTATGGGCGGAGGTCGGGGCCTAACGCGATGCGCGGAGGCCGTCGAGCAGCAGCCGTACCACGGCGTGGGCTCCATCTTCCCAGTCGGGCCGGTCATGGCCGGTGCAGATGCCGCCCATCGCCTGGAAGACGGTCTCGGGGGTGACATCCCCGCGGATCCCCCCGGCCGCGGCGGCGGCGGTCATGACCGTGGCGATGGCGTCGGTCATCTCGGCCCTGGTCTGCGCGAAAACCGGTGATCCGGTGTTCATGACCGCCTCCAGCGCGGTGGCCATACCCTGGCTGGCCGCCGCGTGCGCGATGAGCTGCCGCAGGAACGCGCGGAGCGCCTCGTACGGGGTGAGCTCGGTCAGCAGGCGCGGCACTGTGCCGCACAGTTCCTCCACCCGCTGCCGGTAGACGGCCTCGATGAGCGTCTCGCGGGTGGCGAAGTGGCGGTAGAGCGTGCCGACGCCGACCCCGGCCCGGCGGGCGATCTCCTCGATGCGGATGTCCAGTTCACCGGCCTCGAAGGCGTCGCGCGCCGCCGCGATGAGGGCGTCCCGGTTGCGGGCTGCGTGTGCGCGCAGGGGCTTGTCCTTGCCGGTGGTGTCCACGGTGCCAGCATACCGGAATCTGCTTCCGGTATGGTTATCGGAATCAGATTCCAGTTTCAGGGAAGGCGGCACACTGATGCGGTACACCACCTTCGGCAGGCGTACTGGCCTGCGGGTATCCGAGTACGCGCTCGGCACCGCGAACTTCACCACCACGGATCGCGAGCAGTACCGGGCGATCTTCGACGCCTTCGCCGAGGCGGGCGGCACGTTCGTCGACAGCGCCGACCGCTACCAGGGCGGGGCGTCCGAGACGCTGCTCGGCGAGCTGCTCGCCGCCGATCGGGACCACTTCGTGCTGGCCACGAAGTACAGCGCGGGGAGAGGCGATCGCACGGGGATCAGCGCGACCGGCAACAGCCGCAAGAACATGATCCGTTCGCTGGAGGCGAGCCTGAGGCGGCTCGGCACGGACTACATCGATGTGTACTGGGCGCATATCCCCGACACGATCACGCCGGTGGAGGAGATCGTCGCGGCCTTCGACGACCTGGTCCGCGCCGGGAAGATCCTGCACGGCGGGCTGTCCAACTTCCCCGCCTGGCGGGTGGCGTCGGCGGCCACGGTGGCCGAACGGCTCGGCAGGGCACCGATCATCGGCATACAGGTCGAGTACAGCCTGGCCGAACGCACCGCCGACCGCGAACTCCTCCCCATGGCGGAGGCGTTCGGCCTCGGTGCCGCGCTGTACGCGCCGCTGGCGGGCGGGATGCTGACCGGCAAATACCGCACCGGTGCGGAGGGGCGGCTGAGCCGCCAGGGTGTGGGTGTGCGAGCCGAGGACGGCGGCCAGAGGACCGCCATCCTGGACACGGTTCTCGCCATTGCGGCCGAGACCGGGACCTCGGCCGCCCAGGTCTCCGTGGCCTGGCTGCGCGCCCACGCGGCCCGCGCCGCCACGGCCTTCGTTCCCGTCATCGGACCCCGCAGGAGCGAGCAACTGGCCGAGTACCTCGGGGCGTTGGACCTCACCCTGACCGAGGCCCAGTACACCCGCCTCGCCGAGGTCAGCGCCGTCTCCCTCGGCAGTCCGCACGAGACGGCCGCCGCGGCCCGTCCAGCCGCCCTCGGCGGCGACGCGGATCGCGTGGCCCTGCACCCGATCCCGGTGATCTGAGCGCGGGCTGAGCGGCGTGGCCGGGCGCGGCACCGTCTCGCGCCTTCGGCGCATTTGAGCAGCGGGGCAGGGGGTCGGGGGCGCGGGTCCCGGCGCCCCATCTCACCGGCCCGGCGCCCGGCCTGGATGAGTGCGACGGGATGACGAGAGCTCCCGGCTCCCCGCTGAGGTCGGACCCCTCGGGCAGACTCAGGGCGCGGGCGGCCAGCCCCGCAGCGCCATGTCGGCCACCTGCCGCAACTCCTCCCGCGTGGCACCGCTGGCCGCTTGGACGGCCATGCCGTTCGCCACGGTCATGAGGTAGCGGGCGAGTATCCCGGGATCGGCGTCCGGCGGCAGGTCGCCTTCGTGGACGGCCCGTTGGAACCGGTCGCGGAGGCGGGCCGTGCCCTCGTTGCGCCAGGCGGTGAGGGCGTCGCGGGCGCTGCGCCCGGGGTCGCCGGCGGCGAGGGAGCCCTGGACGCCGAGGCATCCGGCGGGGCAGCCGGGGCGGGTGTTGGCCCGGACGGAGCCGTGGAGGAACGCGGTGGCCACCTGCCGGGCGGTCGGTTCCCGCATGGCCCGGTCCGCGTACGCGGCGGGGCCCTCGGTGTAGCGCTCCAGGGCCTTGCGGAACAGGTCCTCCTTGTTGCCGAAGGCCGCGTACATGCTGGTGCGGGTGATGCCCATGGCGCTGGTCAGGTCGGTGAGGCTGGCGCCCTCGTAGCCCTGCTCCCAGAAGACCCGCATGGCGCGCTCGAGGGCCTCGTCGGCGTCGAACCCCCTCGGTCGGCCGATCGATGCCTTCTGCCGCGTCGTCATGCCGTCGAGCATACCCCTTCAGTACCGCTCGGTTCAGAAGTGCGCTACGCTCGCTTTCAGTACCGAACGGTACTGAATTTCGAGGAGGTCATGGGAATGGGAATGCTTGAGGGCAAGACCGCCGTCATCACCGGCGGCGGCACCGGGATCGGCCTGGCGACCGCCGTACGGCTGGCGGCCGAGGGTGCGCACGTGTTCATCACCGGCCGGCGGAAGGCCGAGCTGGACGCGGCCGTCGAGGCCATCGGCCCGGCGGGGGCCACCGCGGTGGCGGGTGACGTCACGAACCTGGCCGACCTGGACCGGCTCTACGACGCGGTCCGCGCCCGGGGCCGGGGTCTGGACGTGGTCTTCGCGAACGCGGCGACCGCCGCCTTCGCGACACTGGAGGAGGTCACCGAGGAGCACCTCGACCAGACCCTCGCCGTCAATGTGCGGGGCACGGTGTTCACCGTGCAGAAGGCGCTGCCGCTGCTCAACGAGGGCGCCTCGGTGATCCTGAACGCCTCCACCGCCGCCGACAACGGCACGGAGGCGTTCGGCGTTTACGCGGCGTCCAAGGCCGCGATCCGGTCCTTCGCGCGGACCTGGGCCAACGAGCTCAAGGGCCGCGGCATCCGGGTCAACGCGATCTCGCCGGGCCCGATCGACACTCCGGGCATCACGGCCCTCGCCGGCGAGGACAACGCGGCCGACCTCAGGGCACACCTCGCCACGACCGCCGCGATCGGCCGGATGGGACGCCCCGAGGAGGTCGCCGGGCTGGTGGCGTTCCTCGCCTCCGAGCAGAGCAGCTTCGTCCTCGGCGCCAACTTCTACGTCGACGGAGGTGAGAACCAGATCTGACCCGGGCGCACCGGCCGCCTTCGGGCGGTTCGCTCACCCTCGGCGGCGGTCAGCGGGAGGTGAGGGGGGTCTCGGACTCGACGCGGGTGAGCTTTTCGGGGTTGCGGACGTAGTAGAGGCCGGTGACGCGGGCGTTCTCCACGCGGAACGCCAGCACACCGTCGATCACACCGTCCAGGCGCAGGACGAGTCCGGGGTTGCCGTTGACCGTCGTGAGCTCACCGGTGAGGATGCCGCCGGCCTTGTCGATACTGCCGGCCATGTAACGGAGCACCTTGTCGGCGCCGACGACCGGCTGCAGGGCCGCCAGCCTGAGGCCGCCGCCGTCGCTGACGAAAACGACGTCCGGGGCGAGGACGTCGAGCAGGCCCCGCAGGTCCCCGGTCGCGAGCGCGCGCTGGAACGAGCTCAGCGCCGCCCGGGTCTCTTCCGGGGAAGCCGGTGTGCGCGGCCGGCGGGCGTCGACGTGCCGACGGGCGCGGTAGGAGATCTGGCGTGCGGCGGCGGGGCTCTTGTCGATCGCGGCCGCGATGTCGTCGTAGCCGATGTCGAAGACCTCGCGCAGCACGAAGACGGCGCGTTCGGTCGGTGAGAGGGTTTCGAGGATGAACATGAGTGCCAGCGACAGGTTCTCGGACAGTTCGACGTCCTCGGCCACGTCCGGCGCGGTGAGCAGGGGCTCGGGCAGCCAGGAGCCGACGTAGCTCTCCTTGCGCCGTTTGAGGGTGCGTAGCCGGTTGAGCGCTTGCCGGGTGGTGATCCGCACCAGGTAGGCGCGCTGGTCCCGCACCTGCGCCAGATCGACCCTGACCCACCGCAGCCAGGTCTCCTGGAGGACGTCCTCGGCGTCCGCCGCCGAGCCGAGCATCTCGTAGGCGACGGTGAACAGCAGGTCGCGGTGGGCGACGAAGGTCTCGGTCGCGGGGTCGGTGACGTGGTCGTCCATGTCGTGCGCTTCACTCTCTCGTGGTCGGCCCCAGGTGCAGGCTTGTCGGTCCGGCTCGGTCCTTCCCGGGCCGGACCGAGAAGTCCGGCCCGAGAAGGGGACGTTGCGGCTAGGCCGCGCCTCGAGTGTCGGACGGCGTCGCGCGGTGGTCCGGCCGGGGCGCTTCCAGGCGGTCGGTGTCGTCGCCGTGGGACGCGCGGGAACTGGCCTTGCGCGCCCCGGACACCAACTTGTTGAGGGTGAACCGGCAGGCGATCTCCTTGACGCCGGCACCGGTCCGCCCGCTGATGCGGAGCGCGTTCACCTTGTCGTTCGGGTACGAGAACTGGGTGACGCCCTCCTTTCGGCCGAGGCTGAGGCACTGCCCGGCGAAGAACATCCGCACGGGAGCGGGTGTCTTCCCCGCGATCCGGCGCAGGACCGTGGCGGCGGCCGCCGGGCCCAGCTGCACGGCGGCCTGGCAGCTCATCCGGAACGGCCGGTCCGTCATCGCCGCCGCGTCCCCGGCGGCGACGATGCGCACGTCGTCCACACTGGTCAGCGTCGCGTCGGTGACCAGACGGCCTTCGGCGTCGGTGCGCAGCCCGCTGCGGGCGGCCAGGTCCGGGACACGGAATCCCGCGGTCCAGATCGTTACCGCGCTGGGCAGCTCGCGGCCGTCGCCGAGCTGCACGCCGTCGCGTGTCACTTCCGTCACCTGCGCACGGGGACCTTCGAGGACGGTCACCCCCAGCTTGGCGAGCCGACGGGCGACCGGGCGGCGGACCCGGGCATGCAGGGCGGGGCCGAGCACGCCGCCGCAGACCAGGGTGACCTTGCGGCCCACTTCCGCCAGCTCGGCGGCGGTCTCCAGCCCGGTCGGACCGGCCCCGACCACGGTCACCGGAGCCGACGCGGGCATCGCGGCCAACGCCGACCGCAGCCGTTCCGCCCCCTCCAGGTCCGACACCGCATGAGCGAACTCCGCCGCTCCGGGCACGCCGGGATCGGCGGCGCCGCTGCCCACCGCGTAGACGAGGTAGTCGTATGAGACCGTGCCACCGCCCGCCAGCGACACCCTGCGCTCGGCAGCGTCGATCCGGGCCGCGGTGTCGACCACCAGCCGGACCTTCCCGCCCAGAACCTCACCGAAGTCCTCGACCGCGTCGTCGGAGCCGGTCACGAGCTGGTGCAGGCGGATCCGCGAGACGAAGTGGGGACGCGGATTGACCAGGGTCACCGACACGCCATCCCGCCGAGCCAGGCTGTTGGCCGCCGTCACGCCCCCGTACCCGCCGCCGACCACGACCACCTCGACGTTCCCGTTCATGATGTCTCCCTCGCGTTGTGGACTCGGCCTTGAGACACCAGCCGCGCATCGGGTGTTACGGCCCGCGGATGAGACGTGGCACACACCGGGCGCGGCCTGGTGCTACGCCGCGTCGGCTGGCCGACCTGGGCCGGAACCTCGAACGCGCGGTGTCGGGGCAGACCGCCGCGTCTTGGCTGCTCGGGTTCCGCCACTGTTCCACGGTCGTTCTACGCGAGGGGTGGGGGAGTTGAGCGGGACGTTTGAGCCACCCCCGGTGCAAGCACATAATCTTGGGCCGACCAGTCGGCGTCAGCTGATCCGGTACGAGACCTCGGATGTGAACCTCTGTGGCTGCGAATCCCTCCACTTTCGCCGATGCCTTCTTGGCTTGTTATGAGGCCATGCAGCGTGCGGTCTTGATCAAGCGCGTGAGTAAGTCGGACAAGGAGTTCCACTTCCAGAACTGGGTCGGGGCTCGCCTCACTGATGCCGGCCTCATGCACGACTCCATTGGAAGGAACAGCTACCCAGACTTCACGCTCGTGCATCACCCAGAAGGCTATGAGGTCAAGGGTCTCCAGTGGCCTGGAAGGGAAGCAGACTACGACAGCAACAGTCGAGTCCCTACCGGTCTACATAATGGCCGAACGGTCTACTACGTCTTCGGCCGCTACCCGGCAAACGCTAGCGAAGCAGAGTATCCTGTGGTTGATTTGGTCATCTGCCATGGTGACTTCCTCAACGCCGATCGCACATACGTCCACAAGAATAAAAGCTTCCGCGGATTCGGATCGTATGGCGATCTTCTAGTTCGCGACCGGAAGATGTATGTTGCCCCGACTCCATTCGCGCTGACCGAAGGCACAACTGGACAGGCAACACTCATCGTTCCGGCTGAACTTCCGACGGACGGGAGGCTTGAAAAAGTCGGTGATCTGGTTCGCGTAGAGGCGCGTGATATCATCGTGGGGTACTGCTTTGATATGCGCGAAAATGTCCTGACGCCGCAGTTCGCACCGAACCCTTCGGCCGGGAAAGAGCATCACTTTGCCGCTTATCGCGTGAAAGGGGCGGGTAGCGGATTCGTTAGGATGAAGAGCCCGGCGCAGATCAATGATCAGCTCCTCCTTGGTGGCGACGAGTGACCCTTTTTGACGTTGATCACGTAACCGATCTCGCTCGCAATCTTTCTCAGGTGCCTCCTCGGACGGCCCTGGAATACGACTTCCCTGCCGCCGAGCTGAGTCAGATCGGGGAACATGAGTCTTGGCGCAAGGAGGTGCATCGTCCGGCGACCAGCACTCACAAATGGTGGGCCAAACGGCTTGGATCAATCTTTCGCGGAATTTTGACCTCTGCGCTCACCGAGGATCGTTTCGCTGCCATGGAAGCCTACTCGACGGCAACTAGCTTCGATGGGGTGACGGTGTTTGATCCGTTCTCGGGATCAGGTACCACTGTCGTGGAAGCTGCAAAGCTTGGCGCTAAGGTAGTCGGCTGGGATATTAACCCCGTCGCAACACTCACGCAGCGTCAAGCCGCGCAGAGATGGAATAGCTCAGAACTAAGGCGGGCATTCAAGTTTGTCGAGGAGAGTTGCCGCCCGGAGATTGATCGAGTGCATCGGGCCGAGAGTGGCGAGACCGTCCTTTACTATTTCTGGGTAGGGGTGGCGGACTGCCTCACCTGTGGCGAAACCACGCGGCTCTTTTCTTCTCATGTCTTCTCGAAAAATGCTTACCCAAAGCGTATCCCCGATGCTCAGATTGTTTGTCCGGAGTGTCTGGACATCATTCCTGGAAGGTATGACTTCGAGTCCTTGACCTGTGCCAACGGGCATCGTGTGCAGCGCGAGGGGGCAGTCAATCGTAGTAACATGACCTGCTCGCAAGGTCATGTGTCCAAGGTGGTTGATGCGCTGGGAGGACGGCCTCCGAATCGAGAGATGTTTGCAAAGCTCGTGCTCAACTTTGATGGGAAGAAGCGCTACGAGCCCATCAGTGAGTTCGACAGAGATCTTTACGTCGAGTGTTCCACGTTGCTTCGGGAGAAGCAGGAGCGTCTGGTCACTCCCTGCGGGGTGCTTGACGATGGGCAGAACACTCGACAGGCAATCCGGTGGGGATTCCAGGAGTGGCGACAGTTCTTCAACGAACGCCAGCTCTATTCGCTGGGTTTGCTGGGGGCTGCCATCCGGGATCTCGATGTTAATGCTGCTGAACGGGAAGCCCTCGCCGCGCTCTTTTCCGGAACGCTAGAGTTCAACAATATGTTCTGTTCCTTCAAAGGGGAAGGAACCGGTGCGGTCAGGCATATGTTCAGCAACCATGTGCTGAAGCCGGAGCGCACACCACTGGAAGCGCACCCATGGGGAACCCCGGCATCTTCGGGTTCATTCTCTACCCTCTTTCAGAGTCGGCTAATGAGGGCGCAAACATATAAGCTTTCTCCCCATGACCAAATCTTGGTAGGCGGTAAGGTTCAGCGCGTTGAAGGTTTGTCGCGCCCGATCGAATCGACGCTCTTCGATAAGTGGCCCCGAGGAGGGTTGTCTGACGATGCAGTTTACCTGCGCACTGGGGATGCGTCACACACGGACCTGCCTGACGCCTCGGTTGATCTAGTGATCACTGATCCGCCGTATATGGATAACGTACATTACTCGGAGTTGGCTGATTTCTTTCACGCCTGGCTTAGAGAGATTGTGCCGTTCGAGCATTATCCGGTAACACGCGAGACCACCCGAGACATCAACGAAGTACAGAGTGCCTCACCTGATGAGTTCCGGAAGGCCATCGCTCGCGTCTGGCATGAATGCGCTCGCGTGCTGAAGGTTGATGGTCTCCTTGCCTTCACCTTCCACCAAGCCAGGATTACAGGGTGGGTCGCACTTGTGCAGGCTCTCGCGGATGCAGGGTTGGTAGTGACTGCCGTTCGTCCCGTCAAGGGCGAGATGACTACGAGCGTTACAAAGGGGGGGAAGGAGCCGTCGAATCTGGACTCGGTTGTGGTCTGCCGAAAGCGGTCGGGAGCGGCTCGCAACATGATGACTGATCCGCGAGCAGCCGCACACGCTGGCGAACGTCTGCTGAGCGAACTGCAAGCCAGAGAGGTTTCGGTCGGAGCTGGCGATATCCGATCTGTGGTCCGCGGGTACGTACTTGCGACTTACACTGCAAACCCCGAAGAGGTTGATCTCTTGGCTACGGCTGCACTCGCAGATGAATTGGCGACGGAGTGCATCGGCCGCCTGGTTCCTTAGTGGACTCGTGAACTTTGCCGAGACGGGGTATGCCCCTCCCGGTGCCGACACCGACCACCATCTCTGTTAACGACTCAGATCGTGCCACAGTTGCAGACCTCGCCAGGGCAACTGCGAAGCGAGGCGGCAGAGAAGTCGCAGGTGAGAGCGCTGCCGCCAGCTGGCCGTAGCCAGATCGGTGGAACGGGTCTGGGCGGTGGCCTGCCCGACGCGGGACCCGGCACGGGCGGCGGCCGGGCTGGAGTGGGGCGGCGCGGAGGCGCCCCGGGTGCGGGGCGCGCCGTCGTCAGGGCGCCAGGATGTCCAGCTCCCGCAGCGCGCCCACGGTGATCTCCTTCGTATAGCGCTCCGCCGCCTCCGCGTCGCCCGCGCGGACCGCCTCGGCCACGCGGACGTGGAGGGTGACCGCCTCCGGGTCGGGGTCGCTGAACATGACGCGGTGCTGGGTGCGGCCGGTGAGGACCTCCGCGACGACGTCGCCGAGGCGGGCGAACATCTCATTGCCCGAGGCGCGCAGGATCACGCGGTGGAAGGCCACGTCGTGGACGAGATACGCGGGCAGCTGCTGGCCGCGCGACGTGGCCACCATGTTGAGCGCGTGCTCGGTGAGCTCGGCGCACTGCTCCGGGGTGGCGTGCTCGGCGGCCAGCCCGGCGGCGGCGGGCTCGATGGCCGAGCGGAGCGCGGTGAGGGAGCGGAGCTGGCGGGGGCGGTCGGGGCCGGCCAGGCGCCAGCGGATGACCTGGGGGTCGAAGACGTCCCACTCCTCGGTGGGACGCACCGTCACCCCGACCCGGCGGCGGGACTCCACCAGGTGCATGGACTCCAGGACCCGCACCGCCTCCCGGACGACCGTGCGGGAGACGTCGTAGCGCCGCTCCAGTTCGTCCGTGCGTAGCACCGTGCCGGGCGGGTAGACGCCCGCGGTGATCGCGGGGCCGAGGGATTCCAGGACGCGGTCGTGCAGCCCCCGGCCCCTGGGCCTCTGACCACGGCCCTCGGGCCCCTGTTCGTCCATGCGCTCAGCCTACGCGGCCACCCGTTCATCAAATAAGTATGACTTTTAAGTCACGGACTCTTGAATACGTCGTATCTGTGGGGTTGAGTGTCCGGCGGCGCCGAGGTCGAAGAAGACAGCGAGGTTCACACAATGCACGCCCCCCAGGTTGTCGTGGTCATGGGAGTGTCCGGCACGGGCAAGACCACGATCGGCCCCCTGCTGGCGGAGGAGCTCGGCGTCCCGTACGCCGAGGCCGACGACTTCCACCCGCCGGCCAACATCGCCAAGATGTCGGCCGGAACCCCGCTGGACGACGACGACCGACGCCCCTGGCTGGACGCCATCGGTGCCTGGGCCCACGACCACGCCGAGGGCGGCGGAGTGGTGAGCTGCTCCGCGCTCAAGCGGATCTACCGGGACCGGCTGCGGTCCGCCGCCCCCGGCATCGTCTTCCTCCATCTGGCCGGCGACCGCGAGGTGATCGCCGAGCGGATGAAGGAGCGCAAGGGCCACTTCTTCTCCGGGGACCTGCTCGACTCGCAGCTCGCCACGCTCGAACCGCTCCAGGCGGACGAGTACGGCGTCGCCGTGGACGTCACCCCGGACCCCGAGGTCATCACCGAGCGGGCCGCCGCCGAACTGCGGCGGCTCGAACACCAGTAACGCACGTTAGGAAACCCGCCGTGACCAGACTCAGCGCCGAGATGCTGGCAGCGGACACCGTCGACCCGATCACGTCGGCCGGTCACGCACAGCTCGGCATAGCCGTCCTCGTCGGCATAGCCGTTCTCGTCCTCCTCATCACCAAGACCAAGCTGCACGCGTTTCTGTCGCTGACGATCGGCTCACTGGCGCTCGGCGCCGTCGCGGGAGCCCCGCTCGACAAGGTCATCACCAGCTTCTCGGCCGGTCTCGGGTCGACCGTCGCGGGTGTCGGCGTGCTGATCGCCCTCGGCGCGATCCTCGGCAAGCTGCTCGCCGACTCCGGCGGCGCCGACCAGATCGTCGACACGATCCTCGCCAGGGCGAACAACCGGACGATGCCCTGGGCCATGGTGCTGATCGCGGGGATCATCGGGCTGCCGCTCTTCTTCGAGGTCGGCATGGTGCTGATGATCCCGGTGGTGCTGCTGGTCGCCAAGCGCGGCAACTTCTCCCTGATGCGGATCGGCATCCCGGCGCTCGCGGGCCTGTCCGTGATGCACGGCCTGGTGCCGCCGCACCCCGGCCCGCTCGCCGCGATCGACGCGGTCCACGCGGACCTGGGGATCACCCTGGCGCTCGGCGTCCTCATCGCCATCCCCACCGCGATCATCGCGGGCCCGGTCTTCTCGCGCGTCGCCGACCGCTGGGTCGACGTCACCCCGCCCGACCGGCTGATGCCCACGCGCCCGTCGGAGGAGCTGGAGCGGCGGCCCGGATTCGGCGTCACCGTGTTCACGGTGCTGCTGCCGGTCGTGCTGATGCTGATCAAGGCACTGGTCGACATCGTCGTGGACGACCCGGAGAACGGCGTCCAGCGGGTCGCCGACGTCATCGGCAACCCGCTGATCGCGCTGCTGGCGGCGGTGATCGTGGGCATGTTCACGCTGGGCCGCCCGGCGGGTTTCACCCGGGACCGGATCTCCTCCACCGTCGAGCACTCGCTCGCCCCGATCGCCGGGATGCTGCTGATCGTCGCTGCCGGCGGCGGCTTCAAGCAGACCCTCATCGACATCGGCGTGGGCAAGATGATCATGGACATCTCGGAGGAATGGAGCGTCTCCGCGCTGCTCCTCGCCTGGCTGATCGCGGTCGCCATCCGGCTCGCCACGGGCTCGGCGACGGTGGCCACCATCTCGGCAGCCGGGCTGATGACGCCGCTCGCCGCCGACATGTCCAGCACCCACGTGGCGCTGCTGGTGCTGTCCATCGGCGCCGGGTCGCTCTTCTTCAGCCATGTCAACGACGCGGGATTCTGGCTGGTCAAGGAGTACTTCGGGATGAGCGTCGGGCAGACGGTGCGGACCTGGTCGGTGATGGAGTCGATCATCTCCGTCGTCGGGCTCGTCTTCGTCCTGCTGCTGTCACTGGTGATCTAGCGCCGAGTAGAGGTAGGGGTCCGCACGCCATGACGACACATCCGCTCTTCGACATCGCGGGCCGCACCGCGCTGGTCACCGGCTCCAGCCGGGGCATCGGCCACGCCCTCGCGCGGGGGCTCGTGGAGGCCGGTTGCACGGTGGTGCTCAACGGGCGCGATCCACGGGCCCTGGAGAAGGCCGCTGCCGACCTCGGAGGCGTCGGCGGCGTCGGCGGCGTCGGCGCGAGGGGCGTCGGTGCGAGGGGCGCGGTGCACACCGCCGCGTTCGACGTCACCGACGGCCCGGCCGTCGCCGCCGGGATCGCCGATGTCGAGGAGCGGGTGGGCCCGCTCGACATCCTGGTCAACAACGCCGGGATGCAGAACCGGGCGCCGCTGCTGGAGTTCACCGACGACGCCTGGCGGCAGATCCTGGACACCAACCTCACCAGCGCCTTCCTGGTGGGCCGGGAGGCCGCCCGGCGGATGACCGCACGCGGCCACGGCAAGATCGTCAACATCTGCTCCCTCCAGAGCGAGGTGGTCCGCCCCGGCATCGCGCCCTACGCGGCCACCAAGGGCGCGCTGAAGATGCTCACCAAGGGCATGTGCGCGGACTGGGGCCGGTACGGAATCCAGGTCAACGGGCTCGGCCCCGGCTACATCGAGACCGAGCTGACCCGGCCGCTGGTCGAGGACGAGGAGTTCAGCGCCTGGGTGCGCGGGCGGACCCCGGCCGGGCGCTGGGGCCGCACCGAGGACCTGATCGGCGCGCTGCTGTACCTCGCGTCCCCGGCGGCGGACTTCGTGAGCGGACAGGTGCTGTACGTCGACGGCGGCATGACGAGCGTGCTCTGAGCCCTGGCGGGCTGTGAGCCCCGACGGGCTGTGAACGCTGGGAAACCAGATGAGCTTGAGGAGGCTGGGCGATGGTGCTGGGCTGTGTGATCCACGGACAGGGTGATCTGCGGGTCGAAGAACTCCCGGAGCCGGAACCGGCGCCCGGGCAGGCGCTCGTGGCGATCCGGTACGGCGGGATCTGCGGATCGGACCTCCACTACCACCGGCACGGTGGGGTGGGCGACTTCCGGCTGCGGGAGCCGATGGTGCTGGGGCACGAGGTCGTCGGCACGGTGGTGGCGTACGGCGAGGGCGCGACCGGGCCCGCGGTCGGCACGCCGGTCGCCGTGCACCCGGCGACGCCGTGCGAGGTGTGCCCGGAGTGCGCGGACGGCCGCGCCAACGTCTGCCGCGACACCCGCTACCTGGGCAGCGCCGCGCGCTTCCCCCACGTCCAGGGCGGCTTCGCCTCCCGGATCGCCGTCCCGGCGGCGCAGTTGCGCGCCCTGCCCGACGGGCTGGACCCGCGCCGGGCGGCGCTGGCCGAACCACTGGCCGTGGCGCTGCACGCGGTGCGGCGGGCGGGCGCGGTGAAGGGCCGTCATGTGCTGGTGACGGGTGCCGGTCCGATCGGCTGCCTCACCATCGCGGCGGCCCGCGCGGCGGGCGCGGCGACCATCACGGCGACCGATCTGCTGCCGCGTGCCCTGGAGTTCGCGGCGGCGGCGGGAGCGACATCGTGCGTCCGGGCGGACGACCCGGATGACCCCCACTGGCCCTCAGAGGGGGTGGACGTCGCCATCGAGGCATCGGGTGTCGCCGCCGGACTCGACACCTGCCTGCGCCGGGTGCGGCGCGGCGGGGTCGTCGTCCAGCTCGGCATGCTGCCCCCCGGGCAGAGCCCGTTCGCCGGGAACGTGCTGGTCAGCCGGGAGATCGAACTGCGGGGCGCGCTGCGCTTCCACACCGAGTTCGACGACGCGCTGCGGCTGCTGGCCGCGGAGCCGTCGTTCGACGCGCTGATCAGCGGGGTCCGGCCGGTGGGGGCGGCGGCGGAGGCGTTCGCCCTGGCCGCGGACCGCAGTCAGTCCTGCAAGGTCCTCCTGGACTTCGCCTAGCCAGGGCCGCGCCCGGCGGGTGGGGCGGGGAGGGGG
>NZ_JAEEAP010000187.1 GCF_016103465.1 Streptomyces sabulosicollis | reverse complement strand
GGGGTGGTGGGGGTGGTCGTGGTCATCACGCTCTCCGTTCCCGGCGGCCCGACCAGCGCGTCACGGCGAACGACAGGACGCAGGTGACGATCAGGAGGATGACGGAGGCCGCGGAGGCGAGTCCGTAGTTGTTGCGGCGGAAGGCCGCGTCGTAGATGTACATGTTCGGGGTGAAGCGGGAGTTGACCATCGGGGTGGCCTGGTTCATCAGCATGGGCTCGGTGAACAGCTGCAGCGCGCCGATCAGGGAGAACATGCACACCATCACCACGGAGCCCCGGATGATGGGCACCTTGACCTGGAGTGCGGTGCGGATGCCGCCGGCGCCGTCGATGGTCGCCGCCTCGATCACCTCGCGCGGCAGCGCCTGGAGGGCCGCATAGAAGATGATCATGTTGTAGCCGAGGCCACTCCACAGGGCGATGTTGACGATCGACGGGAGCACGGTGTGCAGGCCGAGGAAGTCGATGGTTACGTCGGCCTGGGCGAAGAGCTTGATGACCGGGCTGAGTCCCGGGGTGTAGAGGTACAGCCAGATGACGGCCGCGATGATGCCGGGGACGGCGTGCGGCAGGTAGAGCAGCATCTGCGAGGTCCGGCGCAGCCGGATGAGGCCCGAGTCGAGCAGCAGGGCGAGCGCGAGGGCGCTGACGACCACGGTGGGAACGAAGATCACGCAGTAGAGGGCGATGGTGCCGAACCCGGAGAGGAAGCTGGGGTCCTGCAGCACCGCGAGATAGCTGCGCAGTCCGGTGAAGACGGTCTCCCCGCCGCCGAAGCCGAGCCCGCTGTGGTCCTCGCCGAAGAGGCTGAGGTAGATGGCGTAGCCGACGGGGACGAGGAACACGGCGATGAGCAGTGCCGTGAAGGGGGTCAGCAGGACGGTGGCGGCGATCCGCTGCTGGCGCCGTCCGGTTCTGCGGGGCGGGTCGGCGGCGACCGCCTGGGGCGGCGCCGTCCGTCTCGAGGACATGACTGTGCTCACGGGTACCTCGGCTCAGGCGTGGTGAGTGCGGCTGGTGAAGGTGAGGTGTGAGGTGCGGGGGGCGGGCTCAGTCGGTGGTGACCGACAGGCCGAGGCTCTTCAGGTCGGGCATCGTTCTGCTCTGGGCCTCGCGCAGGGCCTCCAGGACGGTGCCGCTGCCGGCTCCGGCCCGGGCGAGCCCGTCGTCGCCGGAGGTGGTGGTCGAGACCATCCGCGGTCCCCACTTCCAGGTGGAGGTGATCATCTCGGCCTGCTTCCGGAAGAGGCCGAAGATGTCCTGGCCGGAGTAGTAGCTGGTGTCCATCTCCTTGCGGGCCACCGGGACCAGGCTGGGCACGGACGGGAAGGCGCTGCTGACACCGCTGGCGAGCTTGGCGCGCAGGGCGTCGGGGCTGGTCACCATCCAGGAGATGAACTCCATGGCCTCCTCGGGGTGGCGGCTGTCCTTGGTGACCATGAAGGTCGAGCCGCCCTGCGTGCTCACCTTGGGCTTGGCCGGGTCCCACTGCGGCATCGGCGCGATGGCCCACTTGCCCTTGCCGCTGGGGGTGGACGCCATCATCGAGCCCGCGGCCCAGGCGCCCGCCAGATAGCCGGACGTCTCACCGCTTTGCACATGGGCCCGCCACTGCTGGCTGGAGCCGGGTTCGACGCGCACCAGGTCGTCGTCCATCAGGCGCTGCCAGTAGCGGGCGACCTTGCGGGTGGGGGCGTCGTCCATGGAGACGCGCCAGGTGTCGTTGGAGGTCCGGTACCACTGGGCCCCGGCCTGCCAGGCGTACCCGGCCATGTAGAGGGTGCCGCCGGTGGTGAAGAGGCTGGCGATACGGGAGCGGGGCTGGGCCTTCTTGAGCTTGCGGGCCGAACTCTCGAACTCCGCCCAGGTCTTGGGGACCGGGATGTGGTTCTTGGTGAAGATGTCCTTGCGGTACAGGAAGACCATCGGCTCGATGTCCACCGGTACGGCATAGGTGCGCCCGTCGAAGGTGGTGAGGTCCAGCGCCTGGGGCAGGATCTTGCGGCGCACCGAGTCGGGCAGCAGCTTGCTGATGTCCCGGGGCACGCCGTCGATGGTGAAGCCGGGCAGCTGGGGGTATTCGATGGTGGCGACATCGGGGGCGTTGCCCGCGCGGGCGGCGTTGCTGAGCTTGGCCCAGCCGCCCTGCTCGCCGGAGGGCACCTGCTGGAAGTCCACCTTGATGTCGGTGTGGGTGCGGTTGAACTCGTCGACGACCTCCTGACTGCCGCGCAGCGCCGACCAGAAGGTCAGGCGCACGGGACCGTCGCCGACGGTGTCGGACCCGCGGCTTGTGGAGCAGCCCGCCAGGACGAGGACGAGCAGCGTGAGCAGTGCGGTGGTACCCGCCGTCGCCCGGCGTCCGGGCATCGGGCGTCCTGGGCGTCTATGACCAGGCATGGACCCTCCCCTGATTCAACGGTGGAGTCAGAGGGAATCCTGAGCGCTTGACTGAAAAGCCGTCAATACATCGAACAGTAGAAACTAAAGCGGTCAAACGCTCAGAGCAGCGGTGCGGTGGAATCCCGGACCACCAGATCCGGCAGCAGCTCCAGGTGGCGGGCGGCACCGGCCCACCGCCCGGCCCTGGTCCGCTCCAGCTGACGGGTCAGCAGCTCCAGCGCCGCCTGCCCGACCTCCCCCTTGGGCGGGGCCACGGCCGTCAGCGCGATCTGCCCCATGTCGGCGACCACGTCGTTGTAGGCGACCACCGAGCAGTCCCGCGGCACCTCGACGCCCGCCTCACGCAGCCGCTGGACCAGCACCAGCGCGTCCATGTCGCCGTGGATCAGCGCGGCGGTGGCCCGGGCACGGCGCACCGCGGCGGCCAGGTCGGCCTCCCGCTCCTCGCGCGGACGGGGATCGGGCCCGGCGGTGCGCGAGCTGAGCATCACCGGGCACCCCTCGCTGATGCCGCGGGCCGCGGTCTGGGCGGCGAACTCCGACCGGATCACCCGTGCGGTGGGGCTGTCGTCGCGCGCCGCCAGCACGATGCGCCGGTGCCCCAGCGAGATCAGGTGCTCCAGCGCCAGATGCACCCCGTAGGCGTGGTCCGAGCGCACACAGTCCAGCCCGTAGATCGCGCTGCCCCGGTGCGGCCGGCGCTCCACCAGCACCACGGGGATCTCCAGGGCGGCGAGCCAGGTGTGGTCCGCCCGCGCCTCCGCCTCGGTGCGCCAGCGCGGGGCGAGCAGCAGCCCCCGCGCGCCCGCGTCCAGCGCCTGGCGGACCGCGCGCTCGGTCCCGCGCTCGTCCGCGGCGATGTGCAGCGCGAGCCGCAGACCGGCCTTCTCGGCGGCCCCGCGCGCCGCCTGGACGACCTCGGTGAGGTAGGTGTTGCGCTCGGGGACCACCATGCCGATGGTGTCGCCGGTGGCGGTGGACTCCGCAGCCATCGGCTGCAGCGAGCGCGCCACCCCGTGGCCGCGGCGCAGCTCCCCGCGCTGGGCCAGCTCCTCCACGTCCCGCCGTACGGTGACGACGGACACCCCCAACTCTTCCGCGAGATCGGTGATCCGGGCGCTGCCCCGGGCCTCCACGAGGGCCGCGATCCGTGCCTGCCGCTTCTGCGCCGGCTCCCGCATGTTCCCCACCTCCGACGCGATCGGCTTTCGTCTTCGAATCGAAACACCGCCATAGTAGCGATCATTCGATCAGAAAGCAGTCGGCGGGTGGCCGGAGGGGGTCAGCAGTCGGTGACCCCCCGCGCCCGCAGGGCCGTCCGCAGGGCCCGGGTCGCGTAGTACGTCCGCGACTTGACGGTTCCGGGAGGCACCCCGAGGGCCCGGGCCGCCTGGCTCACACTGCGGTCCAGATAGTGCAGGTGCAGCAGCACCTCACGCTGCGGGGGCGCCAGATCCGCCAGGGCGTCCCACACCACCCGGGCGGTGAGCGTCTGATCGACCGCGTCCGGCGCGGCCAGCAGCGCCAGGTCGGCCTCACCGGCCGGCTCCATCCACGGCTCCACCTGGTCTCGGTGGGCGTCGCCGACCAGATCGCCGACCAGATCGCTCACCACCGTGAACAGCCGGCGGCGGGCGGTGGCGTCCATGGGGCCGACGTCCATGGGGCGCTGCCAGGCCCGGATCGCCACCTCCTGCACGATGTCCTGGGCCCGGTGCCAGTCCCCGCCCAGCAACCGGGCCGCCAGGCGGAGCAGTGCCGAACCGTGCCGTCGGTACAGCGTGGCTAAGAAAGTGTCGGCGTCGGTCGTGACGGCCGCCGCGTTGCTGTTCATCGTCCCGTTTCCCCCCGAGGCGAATGCGTTCGATGGCGGGAGCGTAAAAGAAGGGGGACGCCGATTGAGTGACGAAAGTCTGACGTCGCCCCGCGGCCGGAAGAGCACGGTGCCCGAAACGGGCTCGACTAAGATCCCCAGTTGTGCGATTTACGGTGTTAGGCCCAGTCAGGGCGTGGCGCGAGGACGCCGAACTGGAGCTGGGCCCGCCCAAACAGCGAGCCCTGCTGGCACTGCTGCTGGTGCGGGCGGGGCAGCCGGTGGCGCTCAGCGAGATCGTCGACGTCCTCTGGGCGCAGGATCCGCCGAGCACCGCGGTGAACGTGGTGCACCGCCACGTGGGCTCGGTGCGCCGGCTGCTGGAGCCGGGCCTGGCGGCGCGGGCGGAGGGCAGCCGGCTGGTGCGCAGCTCCGGCGGCTACCGGCTGAACGCCGACGGGGACACGCTGGATCTGCTGCGCTTCCGGCGCCTGAGCGAATCGGCCCGGCGCACCGCAGCCGAGGGGGAGCCGGAGCGGGCGGCCGAGCTCTTCGCCGAGGCGCTCGCCCTGTGGCAGGGTCCGACCGCCACGGGCGTCCCCTCCGACATCCAGACCCATCCCGCCTTCTCCGGGGTCGACCGTGAACTTCTGGCCATCGCCAAGGAGGCCGCCACCACGGCGCTGGCCTCCGAGGTGCCGGAGCAACTGCCCACCGTGCTCCAGCAGTTCGCCGCCCACCACGCCCTGGACGAGACCCTGCAGGCCCAGCTGATCCGGATGCTCGCCACCACGGGGCGGCGGGCCGAGGCGCTGGAGGTCTTCTCCACGGCGCGGAACCGGCTGGCGGATGAGCTCGGCGTGACACCCGGCCCGGAGTTGCGCGCCGCCCACCGCGAGGTGGTGCCCCGGTCGACCCCGGCCCCGGCCGGGCCGGTCCAGCCGGCCCCTCCGGCGACGCCGCCCGTCCCGGCGGTCCGGCCCGCCCAACTCCCGCCCGATCTGCCCGCGTTCAGCGGACGCCACAGCGAACTCGCCGGGATCCACGCACTGCTGCCCGAGAGCGGCGGGACCGGATCACCGGCCCCGCTGGTGATCAGCGCGATCGACGGGATGGCCGGGATCGGCAAGACCACGCTGGCCGTGCACTGGGCGCATCGGATCGCCCACCGCTTTCCGGACGGACAGCTCTACGCCAATCTGCGCGGCTTCGATCCGACCGGTTCGATGATGTCGCCGAACGAGGCGCTGCGGGGGTTCCTCCACGCGCTGGGGATCCCGCCGAGCCGGGTGCCCACGGGTCTGGACGCCAAGACCGCGCTGTACCGCAGTCTGCTGGCCGGGCGGCGGATGCTGGTGCTGCTGGACAATGTGGTGGACTCCCAGCACGTGCGGCCGCTGCTGCCCGGCTCCCCCGGCTGTCTGACGATCGTCACCAGCCGCAATCAGCTCCACGGTCTGATAGCGGGCGAAGGGGCCCGTCCCCTTACTCTGGGGCCGCTGTCCCCGGCCGAGTCCCATGAGGCACTCGTCCGGCGGCTGGGCACGGACCGGGTCGCCGCGGAGCCGCAGGCGGTGGCGACCATCATCCGGCTGTGCGGGCGGCTGCCGCTCGCACTGGCGGTGGTGGCCGCCCGCGCCGCGACCCGTCCCTCCTTTCCCCTTTCTTCTGTCGCCGCGGAGTTACGCGAGAGCCAGGGCAACCTCGACGCGTTCGCGGGCGCCGATCCGAGCACCGACGCGCGGAGCGTGTTCTCCTGGTCCTACCGGGCGCTGGAGCCCGAGGCCGCCCGGCTGTTCCGGCTGCTCGGCCTGCATCCGGGGCCCGAGGTCTCCACCGCGGCGGCCGCGAGCCTGGCCGGGCTGTCGCTCCGGGTCGCCCGGGCCCTGCTGGCCGCGCTCACCCGCGCCCATCTGCTGGTGGAGCGCGTCCCGGGCCGCTACACCTTCCACGACCTGCTGCGGGCGTACGCCATGGAGCTGGTCCAGGACCACGACCCGGAGGAGGTCCACCGGGACGCCCGGCACCGGATGTTCGACCACTATCTGCACACCGCGCGCACCGCCGCCACGCGGCTCGCCCCGCACCGGACCGAACCGCTGCCCCTGTCCCCGGCCCGGCCCGACGCGGCGCCCGAGCACCTCGGCGAGCAGGACCGCGCCGAGGCATGGCTCTCGGCCGAGCGCTGCGTACTGCTGTCGGTCGTCGAGCACGCACGCGACCACGGATTCCCGGCCCACGCCTGGCAGTTGGCCGTGACGCTGGAGCTCTTCCTGGACCGGCGCGGCCACTGGCAGGAGCAGACCGCCATCCAGCGCACCGCGCTGGGGGCGGCCCGGGCCCTGTCCGATCGGCTCGGCCAGGCGCACAGCCACCGCACCCTGGGCTTCGCCGAGGGACGGCTGGGCCGGTACGAGGAGGCGTACGGCCATCTGGAGCGGGCGCTGGGGCTGTTCACGGAGCTCGGCGAGCGGGGCGGGCAGGCCCGCACCCTGCGCGCCCTGGCCTTCCTGGCCAACAGTGAGGGCCGCTACCAGGAGGCGCTGGACCACTACCGGCCCGCGCTGGACCACTACCTCGCCCTGGACCACCTCAGCGGACAGGCCAGCGTGCTCAACGAGATCGGCTGGACCCATATCCTGCGCGACGAGTACGAGCACGCCCTGGCCCGCTGCCGGGAGGCCGTCGAGCTGCACCGGCGGATCGGCGACGCGTCCGGCGAGGCCGCCGCGCTGGACAGCCTGGGGTACGCCTACCACCACCTCGGACGGTATGAGCACGCCCTGACCTCCTACGACCGGGCGCTCGCCCTCTACCGCGAGATCAGCGACCGGTATCTGGAGGCCGACACCCTGCACCACCGGGGGGACACCCGGCTGGCCCAGGGCGATGTGGCCACCGCCCTCACCGACTGGCGGCGGGCCCTGGAGATCCTCCAGGAGCTGAACCACCCCGATGCCCGGGTCCTCGACGGCAAACTGGGGCAGTACCGGCAGTCACCGCATCCGGCCTCGGCTCTGAGCGGATGACGGGGCCTGGTGGGCGTGGTCTTCCGCGCTGTGGCATCCACGGGCGCCTCCGGGTCGTCGGGACGGTGCGCGGCCGGACCGCTCGGGCGCGGCCGGGCACCGGGTTCTCCCTGCCGTACGCACGGGCCGGGCGAGTTGCTCAACCGGGCGGGAAAAATCTTCAGAGGCGCCCTCCGGAGGGCGGCCGCGCAGGGTAGCAGCAGGTAATGATCTCTGTCCCGGCTTTATTCACTAGTGATGAGGTCTCCACGACCGAGCCACACGAGGTACTAGCGTCCGGTGTCACTCCGAACCAAGGAGGGCGCTGTGCCATCAGCAAACCTCACCAGATCCATCGCCTCCAGCCGTACCATCGGCACCGGACTCATCATCGGGGCGCTGGCCGTCACCCTGGCGGCGATCCTCATTCCGGTGTCGTTGTTCGGTGAGAGCAGCGTGGCCCAGCCGCGCAACGGCGTCTCTGACGACGGCGGTGGGACGGTCAGCACCCAGTACGGGCCGCTCACGGCCACTGACCGGGACTTTGTCCGCAAAGTCAGGCTCGCCGGAACGTGGGAGCTCCCCGCCGGGCGCCTCGCCCAGGAGCGTGGCGGTCGGGACGCCGTGAAGACCGCCGGTGAGCATCTCATCGAGGGGCACACCGAACTCGACCGCCGCTCCGAGGAGGTCGGCCGGGCGCTCGGGATCCAGCTGCCCAGCCAGCCCAACGCACAGCAGCAGGGCTGGCTGAACGAGATGACCAACGCCGGCAGCAGCGCCGAGTTCGAGCGGGTGTTCGCAAACCGGTTGCGCGCCGCTCACGGCAAGGTGTTCAACCTTGTGGCGCAGGTGCGAGCCGAGAGCCGCAACTCCATGGTCAGATCTCTGGCCACCAGGGCCAATGCCATCGTTCTCGACCACATCACGGTCCTCGAGGACACCGGGCTCGTCGACTTCGACGCCCTCTAACGACTAAGTGAAGTGATCTTATGAGGCAACAGACCCACAAACGCGGGCGGTTCACGAACAAGACCGTCGCCATCGTCGCCGCGCTGGCGCTCGGCGGGGGCGGGGCCGCGATCATCGCCGCCAACGCGTCCGCCCACGGCGACAAGAGCGGCTCCGGCCAGAACAACACCGTGGCCGCGAAGGCGGGGACGATCCAGTGCCCCGATGTGGGCCAGCAGCTGAGTGACGTGCCGTCGAAGGCCAGGCCCGAGGTCGACAAGAACCTTGCCGAGCTGGACAACCAGGTGGCCAAGGCGTACCAGCAGATGAACCAGCAGCAGGGTTCGAACGACGCGGTGCTCTCCAAGCTCAACGACGACCGCTCCCAGACGCTGAACAACATCGGCTCGGCCATGGGCGGCGACAACTCCCAGCTGCAGGGGATGGCCGACTGCAAGTGGCAGGAGGTCGCCACCCAGGGCGGCCAGGGCCAGGACGGTCAGCAGCAGGGCGGCGACCAGCAAGGCGGCGACCAGCAAGGCGGTCAGCAGCAGGGCGGCGACCAGCAAGGCGGTCAGCAAGGCGGCGACCAGCAGGGCGGCGACCAGCAAGGCGGCGAGGGCGCCAACGAGGTGCCCGGCAACGCGGGCGGCCAGGCGGGCAACGGCCCGTCGCAGGACGACTTCGTCGACATCACCAAGGTGCAGCCGAACGTCCAGCAGCCGCCGCAGGCCCAGGAGAACGGCTCCACCGGCACCTTCACCTCGGAGTGCGGAGTCGGCGACCCCGAGCTGCGCAACAGTGACAACGTCATCGTGGCGCCCGGTGTCGGCAACGGCGCCCACCACATGCACGACTACGTGGGCAGCGACAGCAACGACGCCTTCGCCAACAACCAGACCTTCGAGCAGGGCGGCACGTCCTGCGAGAACCAGGACGACAAGTCGACCTACTACTGGCCGGTGGTCCGCGCCCAGGACGGCAAGGACGAGGCGGACGCCGACCAGCTCGGCGGCGGCCAGGAGGGCAACGTCGGCACGATCCTGACCCCCAAGAGCTCCAAGATCGAGTTCAAGGGCAACGCGCAGAGCAAGGTCACGGCGATGCCGAAGTTCCTGCGCATCATCACCGGTGACGCCAAGGCGTTCACCAACGGCGACAAGAACGCCAACGCCTCCTGGAGCTGCACCGGCTTCGAGGACCGGCAGCTGACCGACAAGTACCCGCTCTGCCCCGAGGGCAGCTCGGTCACCCGGACCTTCGACTTCCAGAGCTGCTGGGACGGCCAGAACATCGACAGCGCCAACCACCGCGACCACGTGGCGTTCGCCAACGAGGACGGCTCCTGCCCCAACGGCTTCAAGGCCATCCCCCAGCTGGTGAACACCATCACCTACGACGTGCCGGCCAACACCCCGTTCGCCGTGGACGGCTTCCCCGAGCAGTTGCACAAGCCCATCACGGACCACGACGACTTCATCAACGTGATGTCGGAGGACCTGATGAACGAGGCGGTGGACTGCATCAACAGCGGCAAGCAGTGCGGCTGATGGAACACACTCACCAGGCGCGCGCCGGCCGGAAGGCCGGCGCGCGCCGCGCTGTCACCGGACACTTACACGAGGCCGCGGACGACGACGCGGCCACCGACCCTCCGGCGGCGGGACATCCGGACACCGAGGGGTTCCCGGGACCGGAACATACCGACCGACCGGTCCGTCCCCCCTCCGACCAGGAGCTCACCCGGCAGTTGGGGGCGGGCTACCGGTCGGGCAGCAGCAGTCCGGCCGCGGCCGACCTGCTGTACCGCCGCCACCACCCGGCGACCCTTCGCTACGCCCGGACCTGCTGCCGTGACCCCCACGACGCCGAGGACCTGGCGTCCGAGGCGTTCTTCCGCACCTTCCAGGCCGTACGCGCCGGGGGCGGTCCGCGCGGTCCCTGGCGGCCGTATCTGCTCACCGTGGTGCGGCACACGGCGATGGAGTGGAGCGCCGGGGAGCGCCGGGTGCTGCTCACCGCCGACTTCGAGTCCTGGCGGCAGCACGCGTCCACGGCCGATCCCCAGCAGCACATGGTGGCCCGGGAGGACCGCCGATTGCTGATCCGCAGCTTCCGGGGGCTTCCCGAGCGCTGGCAGACCGTGCTGTGGCTGACCCTCGTGGAGGAGGAGTCCCCGCACCGGGTGGCCATGGTCCTGGGCATCTCCCCCAGCGGAGTGACCTCGCTGGCCTTCCGGGCCCGGGAGGGGCTGCGGGAGTCGTATCTGCGGGCCCATCTGGAGTCGGCGCGCGACGACCGGTGCCGGCACTACAGCGGCCCGCTCGGCGCCTCGGTGCGCCGCGGCGGGGTGCGCGGCCGGGCGCTCGCGCGCCATCTCGCCGAATGCTCCTTCTGCTCCCACGCCTACCGCGAGCTGGTGGGCCTGAACGCCGCGATGCGCACGGCCCCGCGTACGGCGGCGCCCGCCGGGGCGAGAGGCTGAACCGCACCTCGTCGGCGGTCCCGGCGGGGGCCCGGAGCCGCCGGGGGCAGCGAAAACCGCCGACCGCGTGAGCGCGGCCGGCGGTTCGCCTTCCGTGGGCGTGAGTCCTGGTCAGAGTCCGTTGACGCGCGCCTCCCTGGCGATGCCCAGCGGCCGGACACCGGGGGGCGCGCCGGCACGGGTCCGGCGGCTCACCCGCGACGCGTGGCGCCGTATCCGGTCCATCTGCGCCATCAGCCTGCGGCCGCGCAGCGCCATCTCCAGCTCGAAGCGTATTCGGGGGTCCCGGAGGCCGGGGCCGAAGAGCTTCTCGATCTGGCGCAGCCGGTACCGCACGGTCTGCGGATGCACCTTGAGGGCCTTGGCCGCCTCGGGCGCACCACCGCCCTCCAGCCAGGCCAGCAGCGTCATCTGCAGGCGCTCGCTCTGCCGGGGGGTCAGCCCGACCAGCGGCTTGAGCCACCGGGCGGCCAGCGCCCGGACCAGCGACTCGTCCTGCAGGAGCAGCAGCATCGACAGATGGTCGTCGACGAAGAGCACCCGGGCCTCGGGGCCGGAGCGGGCGGGCGCCAGGGTCAGCAGGCGCCGGGCCCACCGCACCGAGGAGGCCGCGTCGCCCAGCGGCACCACATGGCCGACGGCCGCGGTGCGGCCGCGCAGCGCGGTCTCCAGCGCGGACCGGGTGCCGGGCTCGGCCGGGGCGGTTTCCCGCTCCGGGTCCTTCTCGCCCTCCTGGGTGGAGGCGGTGCCGGTGTCCGGGGCGGTGGGCCCCTGGTCCGCGTCCGGGTCGGGGATCAGCAGGCACAGCTCGTCGCCGACCGCGCCGATGAGGGTGTCTCCCAGCACGGCGGCCAGCTGCGGGGCCTCGCCCGGGGTGGGCAGGGCGATGGCCTGCACCGTCTCGGGAAGCGGCCAGCGGGCGGCCCGGGAGAGCTCCACCAGGGTGCGCTCGGGGACCGCCACCTCGCCGATGAGGGCCTCGAACAGATCGCGCCGGGCCCGCTCGGGCGGCACCTCGGCCAGCGCCTCCTCACCGGGGGCGGCGGCCTGCTCGCCCGCGCCGTCCTCACCCGCCTTGCGGTGGCCGAGTGCGGTCAGGAGAGCCTGCTCGACTCCCCATCGGACCTTGTCTCGCTCAGAGTCCTCCAGGAGTTCGGCGAATCCCGGAACTCTGTGCCGAAGGTTCTCAACCACCTCGTCGGCCAGGGACGGGAGTTCATTGCGCAGAACGCGGGTCCACTCGCCACGGGGGCGGGACCAGATGCGGTTCACGAGTTCGCCCATCATTACCTCGTTCTTGCCGGGGGGAGACCTGGCCGTTGGGGGGTCGGTCAGGTCCGTGGAGGTTGCCTCCGTCACCGGTTCGTCCAGTACCGGCCAGGGAGTCGAGGGTCCTCCGCTACGTCATAGAGGACTCCGCCCCCACCCGGTCCCGACACTTTGCCAGTTCTTTGCCATTGAGACGACAGTGGATCAGCCGGGGACGGGGTGGGCACGGTTCGTCCACGAGAAGTTGTCACGTTACGACAAATCTTATGGAGATCACGTGTACTTCCGAGAAGCTGCTGCCCCCAAGACGACTTTGACGTATCTCGTCACCCGCGCGAATCCGCGCGATCGGGAGGCTCCAATGTCCATGTCCCAAACGCCGATCCCCTCCTCGCAGGGGCGTCACGGGGGACGCCGAGCTCGTGGCGGACGACGAGCCGCTCGCCGGACCCAGCAGCGTGATCCATCCGGGCTGGGATGGCCACGCGGCATCAGGATCTACGCCATCGTCGGCACCATCGCACTGTCCCTGTACGTGACATGGAGCGCCGGCGCGTTCTCGAAGATGTTCCTGTTCCTCGACTTCGGCGCGGGTGTGCTCGCGCTGGTCTGTCTCACCTCGGCGGTGCTGTGGGGGCTCGCCGCGACCGACCAGATGATCCTGCACACCAAGCAGCGGCTGCTGGCCCAGGCCGTCCACCGGGCGGCCGCGGTCGCCGGACTGCTCTTCCTGGCCATTCACATCTGGGTCAAGGTCGCGGAGAGCCACACCAACGCCGCGTCCATCGCGATACCGTTCGCTGACGCAAATCAGCCGGTGCTGATCGGGCTCGGCACCATCGCCGGCTATCTCTTCGTGATCGCCGCGGTGACCGGTGCGGCCCGCAGCTCCTTCGCCTCCAGGGGCAACTCCCGCTGGCGGTACCGCTGGTGGCGGGCCCTGCACGTGGGCGCCTACCCCGCGTGGTGCGCCGCGCTGATCCACGGTCTGAAGGCGGGTCGCGCGGCCAAGACCTGGGCGACCTACGGCTACATCGCGGCGCTGGCCGGTGTGGCCATCGCGCTGTGGCTGCGGCTGGTCCAGCGGCGGCGCCAGGACATCGACCGGGCGGACGGCATCGAGGTCAGGAACCCTCCCGCCCGCAGCATGCAGGAGGGCCGGACCCGGCGGGCCGATCCCACCGTGCCGCGCCCCCGTTCGGCCGAGCCCGGCCGGCGTGACAGTCAGCCGCTCGGTGCCTCTCGCGGGTGGGACCGGTGATCACGACCAAACCCAGGCTCGCCTGTGTCGATCCGCCCCGGCTGCTGGCCGGGCTCGACGAGGTGTACCGGCTCGACCGGGTCGGCCATCTGACCGTCCATGGCACCATGCCCGCCCTCCGGGCGGACGAGCTCGTGGCGCTCGCGGAGAACATCGATCTGCGCGGGCGCGGCGGCGCCGGTTTCCCCTTCGCCAAGAAGGTCCAGGCCGTCGTGGAGTCGGCCGGCCGGCGCGAGGGCCGCTGCGCCGTGGTGGTCAACGGCAGCGAGGGCGAGCCTAGTTGCCTCAAGGACACCGCGCTGCTGCTGCACACCCCGCATCTGGTGATCGACGGCGCCGTACTGGCCGCCGAGGCGCTCGGCGCCGAGGAGGTGGCCATCGCGGTGCACCGCCCGGATGTCGAGGAGTCCCTGGCCGCCGCGATCGCCGAGCGCGGCCCCAGCGGGGTCCCGGTGGGGGTGAGCCGCACCCCGGACCGGTTCGTCGCCGGTGAGGGCGGCGCGGTCATCAACGGCATCAGCGGAGCCCCGGCCATCCCCAACGGCCGGAAGATCCGGACCAGCGACAGCGGGCTCAGCGGGCTGCCCACCCTGCTGTCCAACACCGAGACCTTCGCCCAGCTCGCGGTGGCGGCGCGGATGGGCGCCCTGCCGTACCGCTCGGTGGGGCTGCCCACCGAGCCGGGCACCACGCTGCTGACGGTCGGTGGCAAGTACGTCATGGAGACGCCCACCGGGGTGCCGCTGACGTACGTCCTGGAGCTGTGCGGTCTCACCCCCGGCCAGGCGGTGCTGGTGGGCGGCTACCACGGCAAGTGGCTGGACCCCAAGAGCATCAACGCCGCCACCATCTCCCGGGAGTCCATGGAGAAGTACGGCGCCCGGCTGGGCGCCGGGGCGGTGCTGCCGATCCCCGAGAACACCTGCCCGCTCGGCGAGACCGCGCGGGTGGCGCGCTGGCTGGCCGCCGAGACGGCCGGCCAGTGCGGGCCGTGCTTCATCGGGCTGCCCGCGCTCGCGGACGCCATCGGCCAGGTGGAGCGCGGCGGTGGCCAGTCCTCGATCGACAATGTGCGCGCCTATGTCAACTCGGTGAAGAGGCGCGGGGCGTGCAGCCATCCCGACGGCACCGCCGGTTTCGTGACCACCGCGCTGGACGCGTTCCCCGAGGAGTTCGAGGCGCATGCGCTCGGCGCCGGCTGCGGACGGCCCACGTTGGGGGTGCTGCCGCTGCCGGAGGACGCGCTGCCGCCGGCCCTGCCGCCCGCCCCGCTGAACCCCGCGGCGCGCGACGAGCGCCGCCAGCGGGGGCCGATGGAGAAGCTCCTGGTGGACTGGTCGCTGTGCCAGGGCCACGGGCTGTGCGCGGACATCCTGCCGCCCGAGGTGCTGACGCTCGGGATCGACGGCTATCCGGCCTCGGCCACGATGGATGTGCCCCGGCAGCTGCGGGCCCAGGCGGTCCGCGCGGTCCGCCGCTGCCCCGCCCTGGCGCTGCGCATCGAGGAGTAGCGGGGGACGATCCAGCCGCACCACCGACACCGCGACGGCCGTGACCAACGGCCGTCGACTGCTGTGCGCTCAGCGATCCGGCGAATTGTGCGTCCGGTGACAAATTCGCGAGGCCCTGAACGCCGGTCCGCACGGGCTCCGTATGGACATGGCGTCGGCGCAATCACCGCCGGACCGATAGAGATTGCAGAGGAATGGTCATGGAGAAGCGGCGTCACATCGCATTCGCCGGGGTGTCGGTAGCGATGGTTCTGCTGACGGCGGCTTGCGGCAGCAGCAAGGACAACACCGCGGGCAGCGCCAATGTGCAGCCGGCGGGTGCTGTCTCCTATACACATCTCCGAGCCCACGAGACACTCGCTAAGATCGTATGCCGTCTTCTGCCTGAAAAAAAAAAAACATGTCCCACATCAGCTGGACGCGTGACCAGAGCTTACTGAACGGCAGTATCCGTTACCCCCT
>NZ_JAEEAP010000186.1 GCF_016103465.1 Streptomyces sabulosicollis | reverse complement strand
GGTACGAGGCGGGCGGTGACACCGGTGCCGGCGCGGGCGGCGAGGCCGAGCGCACCGGTCCGGCGAAGCAGCTGGCGGTCAAGGAGGACGCCAAGCTGGGCAAGTTCGTCACCGACAGCAAGGGCTGGACCCTCTACCGGTTCGACGAGGACACCCCCAAGCCGGCCAAGTCCAACTGCAACGACGACTGCGCCACCAAGTGGCCCGCGGTGCCCGCGGACGACGCCGCGGCCACCACCGGCATCGAATCCAGCGAACTGGGCTCGGTCACCCGCGCCGACGGCACCAAGCAGCTGACGCTGGCGGGCTGGCCGGTCTACCGCTTCGCGGGCGACAAGAAGCCCGGTGACACCAAGGGCCAGGGCGTGGGCGGCACCTGGAACGCGCTGGCGCCCGACGGGAAGCCGGCCGGCAAGACCGCGGCCGCGGACGACAGCCTCCAGCTGATGGTCAACAACAACGCCGAGCTGGGCAAGATCATCGTGGATGGCAAGGGCATGACCGTCTACCGGTTCGACAAGGACAGCGCCTGGCCGATGAAGACCGGTTGCCTCGGGGCCTGCCTGGACACCTGGAAGCCGGTCAAGGCCGTGGACACCACCAAGGTCGCCGGGGTCGACGCGGCGAAGGTCACCTCCTTCAAGCGCCCCGACGGCACCAAGCAGGCGGCGTTCGACTGCTGGCTGCTGTACACCTTCACCGGGGACAAGAAGCCCGGTGACATCAACGGCCAGGGCGTGAAGGGGACCTGGTTCGCGGTCACCGACAAGGGCAAGAAGGCGGGCCAGTAAGAGGGGACAACCACTACTTTTGGTCCACCGCGGCGGGTGGCCCGAGGCATCCGAGCCCGGGCCGCCCCGCCGGACTTTCTACGGGAGGTTGATGTGTCACTCGCTCTCCGTGCCACCGCGGTCGGCGCGGCCCTGCTGTTCCTGGCCGGCTGCGGTGGAGGCGATCGGACACATGGCTCCGGCCACGAGCAGAAGAAGGCGTCCCCCGCCGCCAAGGAGTTCGCCAAGCCCGGGACGCCCGCGCCGCTGACGAAGATCGCCGACGCCATCGGCTGCAAGGCCACGATCATCACCGAGGCGGATGAGCTGCGCCAGGGCTCCTGCGGGTCCGGTCAGAAGCGGTTCACGATGGTCACCTTCGCCACCGACAAGGGCCAGCACGACTGGCTGACGACGTCGAAGGACTACGGGGGCATGTACCTGGTCGGCAAGCGCTGGTCGGTCACCGGGCTGTCCATGGGCTCGCTGGAACCCCTGCGCGAGAAGATCGGCGGATCCCTCGAGAAGGGGATGTCCATGTCGCACGGCGGTTCCCACGGCGGGACCAAGACGGGGGACGGCATGGAGGGCATGGAGGGCATGGACGGCTCGGCGAGCCATGCGGGCCACGACGGGAAGAAGTGACCCGCGGCCCCCGCCGACCAGGCGTGGGGCGTGGCTCGAGCCTCAGGCCGCCCGGGAGTCCGCCCACTTGACCAGGTCCGGGTCGGCGAGGGTGGAGACCCACACATCGACCGGCGGGGGCTCGTCCACCGGCTTCCGCGGGCCCACGCCGAGCACCCTCAGCCCGGCGCGCGAGGCGGACAGAAACCCGCAGTGGGAGTCCTCCACCGCCAGGGCGTCCTCGGGGGCGGCCCCGCACAGCCGGGCGGCCTCCAGATAGACGTCGGGATACGGTTTGGGCCGCACGTCCCCCTCGGGGACCAGCACATGGCCGAAGTACCGCAGCAGTCCGGCCTTGGCGAGCCCGTCCTCGACGACGTCCCGCGGGCAGTTGCTGGCCACGGCCAGCGGTGCGAAGGCGGCCGCCTTCGCGACCAGTTGGGGCGCCCCCGGCATGGTGACCGGGTCGTCGGCCACCAGTCGGCGGAAGGCGTCCAGGAGTTGTTCGGTCATTTCGTCGGCGAGTTCGGGGCGGCCGGCGAATTCGGCCAGCATTCGGCCGCATTCGGTGTAGTGGAGCCCCTTCGTGCGCCGTGCGAACTCCTCGTCGGGGGCGGTTCCGTGGCTTCTGAGCACCACTTCGCGCGCCTCCTCCCAGTGTCGTTCGGAATCCATCAGGGTGCCGTCACAGTCGAAGACGATGGCGGCTGGGGTCCATCCGAGAAACTTTTCGGCTGTCATCTGTCTGCCGTTCCATGGGAGGTGGAGGAATCGGCGCAGGGGATGCCTGTACCTGCGGTGGGCGCGCGGTGGAAATCGTCCTGGCGGCTCGTGAGCGCGCTGTGCGCCGACCGCTGTTGTCGTACAGGCCGTGGGATTCGCCTGCCCGAAACATAACGATCACTACGTTAGTTTGATGACCCGCAGTAAGCAAGAGGTCACCGAGCGTCGGCGTTTTGTTCGTCGGTCAGCCTGTTCGTCGTCAATGTGTTCGTCACACGGTGTGTTCGTCGCTCAGAGGTACTGGAGCACACCGACCGCCGTGCAGATACCGGCCTGGCGCAGCCGGAAGACACACGTCCTGCCGTGGGAGGTGCACTCGACCACGGCCGGCGGAAACGACTCGGTGAAGCGGATCGCCTTCATCCGGCAGGCGACGGGCCGGGTCAGCGTGCCGCCCGTGGCCAGCGCCGCCGCCTGACGGGCGCCCTCCAGCAGTACCAGGCCCGGCACATGGTCGCTCCAGTGGTCGAAGAAGAACGGATGACGGGGGTCGGCGGGGTCGAGGTAGACCACTCCCCCGTCCCGCACCACCAGCACGTCCCGGGCCGCCGGAACGGCCAGTTGCGCAGGTGAGGGCCGCACGGCGGCGCGCAGTCTGCGGCGCGCGGTGTGCCCGTGGGCGGCCGCCCGGGTCTCCGCGTAGGTGGTGCCGTCGAGGAAGCGCGCGGTGCCCCCGGCCCATGCGAAGAGCTTGCCGCCCGCCGACAGGACGACGTCCAGCCGCATCCCGGTGACGAAGCGTCCGCAGGGGCTGGTGCGGATGTCGGTGACGGCGGCCCGGCAGGTGATGTCGGAGGCCCCGTACGGCGCCCGGGGCTCGGTCTCGGGGTCCAGCCGGTAGGAGATGTCCCGGATCAGGAAGTGCGCCCCCGCGGGCACCGCGTAGTACCGCGTGGGGATGTAGATCCCCAGCTCGCGCAGGGTTTCCGCGATCATCAGCGGATGATGGCGGCCGTCCCCGCCGTGCGGGAAGGTGGGATGGGACCTCGGCCACTGGGCGGCTGCCTCGAACCGGTTGTCACCGTGCGTACGCACGTCGGTGAGCAGCACCTCGGCCACCGAGACCCGGTGCACCGCCTCCCGCGCCACCGTGCGGGACCAGCTGAGCGGCCGCCCGGCGGGACCGGACGGCTCCGAAAGGCCATGAGCCTCACGAACGATCACCTTAAAATACTAATAATGTTTGATCTGTCTCGCCTCATCACCATCACGGGCCGAAAGTCCGCTAAGTTCTCCCCGTCACATCCGACGGGCTGGTGAAGGACGGCGAACACGTGCAAGAACGGGCCGAGCAAACACGCCGATCCCTTCTGGAGGCCGCAGCGTTCCTTTTCGACGAACGGGGATACGCGGGAACGAGCATCAGCGACATCACCTCCCGGTCCGGCCACACCAGCGGCGCGATCTATTTCCATTACACGAGCAAGGAAAGGCTCGCCCTCGCCGTGGTGGAGGAGCACTTCGCCACCTGGCCCCCGCTGATCGAGCGTTTCACCGCCCTCGACGCGCCGCCCCTGGAGCAACTCGTCCGGCTCAGCTTCGCGGTGGCCCGCGCCTTCCGCGATGACATCGTGGTGCGGGCCGGAGCCCGGCTGTGGGCCGAGCGCACCCTGATCGAGGCACCCATGCCACCGCCCTTCGTGGGGTGGATCGACGCGGTGGGGCAGATGATGGAGAAGGCGCGGGCCGAGGGTGATCTGGCCACACACGTCGATCCGCTGCCCGCCGCCCGGACCGTCGTGTGTGCCTTCTTCGGGCTGCACACCGTCTCCGAGGCCCTCGACGGGCGGCGGCTGGTCGAGGACCGGCTGGCCGACCTGTGGACCCTGCTGCTGCCCTCGCTCCAGGCCCGGCCGGGGGACACCGCGGGGCTGCTGGCGCTCGCCCGCGGCGACGCCGCCCCGCCGTCAGAGTGAGGCGCCCGCGCACATCACCAGCGTCTGGCCGGTGACCGCGCCGCCCTCCGGGCCCAGCAGGAACGACGTCAGCCCCGCCACCTCCTCGGCGCGGACCAGCCGCCCCAGCGGTGGCATTACCGGCGGGGTGCGGCTACGGCCGGGGTCCCGCAGCATGGGGGTGTCCGTGGGCCCCGGCGCCACCACGTTCACCGTGACCGCCCGGGGCGCCAGCTCGGCCGCCCAGGACCGGGCCAGGGCGGGCAGCGCCGCCTTGGTGGCGGCGTACTGGCTCTTGCCCGGGACGCCCGTCATCGTCCGGCTGCCCACCAGCACCACCCGGCCGCCGTCCACCACCCGGTCGACCAGCGTGTCCACCAGGACGCCCGCCGCCTGCACATGGATCCGCCACATGAGGGACCCGTCCCCGGCGTCCAGCTCCCCCAGCCGCGCCGAGCGCTGAACGCCCGCCGCGTGGACGATCGCGTCCACCCCGGACACCGGGGCGAGCACCTCGGGGAGGCCCTCCGGCCGGGACAGATCGGCCGGGATCCAGCGCAGCCGCGTATGCGTGTGCGCGGGGGCCGTACGGCTGATCCCGGTGATCCGCCACCCCTCGTCCAGCAGCCGGGCGGCGATCGCGGCGCCGATACCGGAGCTGACACCGGTGACCACGGCGTGGCGGGGTTCAGCCATCGGCCGCCCAATCGGGCGCGACCCGGACGTACTTGATGGCCTGGCGGTGGTAGGTGTACGCGATGTGCAGTGTGCCGTCGGGGCCCTGCCGGATGGTGGGGTAGGACAGCTCGCGGTTGAGCCGGTCGCGTGAGTTGTTGGTCAGGCAGTGGCCGTCACCGGTGTCCAGATCGCGCCGTACGGACCAGGTCAGACCGTGGTCGGAGGACAGCGCGAGGGTCATCGGGGCCCTGGGCGCGCCCCAGAACGCGCCGGGTGCGGAGTCGTCCGGCGTGGCGGCCCGGGCGGGCGCCGGGGCCTGGCCGGTCTGCCCCTCATCGTCGATCTCGTCGTAGAGGGACACGCGGCGGGCCGTGGCGTCCGCGCGGCTGCTGTGGTTGTAGACCAGCGCGAGCCGTCCGTCGGCCAGCGGGACGTACTGAACGGAGGAGTTGTTGTTGGGCAGTTCGGTGCGGACCGGCTCGCTCCAGGTCTCCCCGCCGTCGGTGCTGTGCGAGCGGTACACCGCGTCCGCCCAGCGGCTGCGGAAGAGGGCCAACAGGGTGGTGTCCGGCAGCTGGTGGACGTTCATGTGCACACAGCCGGTCGAGCCCGGCACCGGCCGCTCGCGCCAGGTCCGCCCCTGGTCGTCGCTGATCATCACCGCGCTGGTGTCGTGGTCGCCGACCCATGTGACGCCGGGGGTGGCCACGCAGTGGAACACCGGCAGCAGCCACCGCCCGGAGTCCAGGACGGCCACCGGCTGCCGGATGAACACCCCGCCCGCCTCGGTGGCCGGGAAGAGCGTGCGCGGCGCGCCCCAGGTGGCACCCGCGTCGGCGGACACCCGCAGCCGGACCTCGGCGGTGTCCTGGGCGCCCGCCCGCTGGGCGGTGTACAGCAGCCACAGTTCCCCGGCCGGGGTGGGGAACAGCAGCGGGTTCTGCTCCGAGCGGGTGTCGTCGCCGGAGAGCCGGACCGGCTCGGTCCAGGTGTCGGCCTCCGGGGCGAGCCGGGAGAACCACACCGAGATGTCCGGGACGCCCTCCTGGGTACCCCCGAACCACACACACCCGAGGTCCCCTCCGGGCAGCACGGTGAGGTTGGCGGCGTGGTTCTGCACGGCGGGCGCGGGCAAGAACGCCTCCTGGCGCGCCGGATCGTCCGGGCGCGCCCGGAGCCGCCCGTCCGTCGGCGGTATCGCGGTGTCATGGTCGGCGGTCATGGTCGCCGGGCTCCTCATGGTTGTGGTGGTACGGAGACGTCTACGGCCGAGCGGTGCGGCTCGCCGCCACCCGGGAGCACGCCCCGAAGGGCGTTCCGGGTCGCAGCCCCCGGCTCGGCGGCGAGACGCCGTCGCACGGCCGTGCCGGGCGACGCCTGGCCGGTGGTGGGGGTGTGCGGACGCCTCATCACCGCGTGGCTCCTGGTTCCTGGTCGGCCGCGACGGGTGCCTGGCCGGCCGCGACGGGTGCCTGGCCGGCCGCGACGGCTCCCCGGTCGGCCGCGATCGCGGTCACGAGGGCGCGCGGTTTGCGTCCCCGCATGGTCGTCGGATCGAGCGCCGCCCGGCGCAGCGCCCTGGTGTAGGGGTCGGCGGGCGCGGAGAGCACCGCGCCGGTGGGCCCGGACTCGACGATCCTCCCGGCGCGCATCACCACCACCTCGGAGCTGATCTCGCGGACCACGCCGAGGTTGTGGGAGATGACGATGTAGGCGAGCCCCTGTTCGGCCTGGAGCTCCCGCAGCAGCTGGAGCACCTGGGCCTGTACGGAGACGTCCAGTGCGGAGGTGGCCTCGTCGCACACCAGCAGCTCGGGGCCGCTGGCCAGGGCGCGGGCGATGCCGATCCGCTGGCGCTGGCCGCCGGAGAACTCGGCCGGACGGCGCTGGAGCGCACCGCTCGGCAGCCCCACCTGGTCGAGGAGGGCGGCGGCGCGGCGGGCGCGTTCGGCCCGGGAGCGCATGCCGTTCAGCCGCAGTGGTTCGGCCACGATCTCCTCGGCCGTCAGATGCGGGTCCAGGGAGCCGTACGGATCCTGGAAGACCATCTGGATCCGCTTGCGCAGCGGGCGCAGCCGCCGCTCGGGCAGGCCCGCGATATCGGTTCCGTCGAGGAGGATCCGGCCCCGGGTGGGGCGCAGCAGCCGGACGATGGAGCGGGCGATGGTGGACTTGCCGCAGCCGGACTCGCCGACGACGCCGAGCGCCCCGCCGGGCGGGACGGCGAAGCTGACACCGTCCACCGCGCGGAAGACACCGCCGGCGACCGGGTATTCGACCACCAGGTCCTCGACGGCCAGCAGGGGGGTGGGGGTCACAGCGCCTCCTCGGTGACGGCGGCGGGGGTCTCGTCCCAGGGGCCCAGGGTGGGCACGGCGGCGAGCAGATCGCGGGTGTACCGCTCGCGGGGGTGGTCCACGATCCGTTCCACCGGTCCCGACTCCACGAAACGGCCGTCGCGCATGACGTGGATGCGGTCGGAGACCAGCCGGGCCACCCCCAGGTCGTGGGTGATCATCAGGATGCCGATCCCGGTGCGCTCCTGGAGCTCCATCAACAGGTCGAGGACGCCCGCCTGGACGGTGACGTCGAGCGCCGAGGTCGGCTCGTCGGCCACCAGCAGCCGGGGCTCGGCGGCCAGGGCGATGGCGATGAGGACGCGCTGGAGCATGCCGCCGGAGAACTGGTGGGGGTAGGCGCCCCAGCGGGTCTCGGGGTGGGGGATCCGCACCCGGCCGAGCAGTTCGACGCCCTTGGCACGGGCGTCGGCCCGGGACATCCCCGGGTGGCGCAGCCGGAGTGCCTCGCCCAGCTGTCGGCCGATGGTGTGCACCGGGCTGAGCGCGGTCATCGGGTCCTGGGGGATCAGGGAGACCCCGCGGCCGCGGATCCGCCCGGCCGCCGTGGCGTCGGCGATGACGTCGGCGCCGAAGATCCGGGCCGTTCCGGAGAGGACGGCCAGCCCCTCGGGCAGCAGCCGCAGCAGCCCCATCGCGGTGGTGGACTTTCCGGAGCCGGACTCGCCGATGATGGTCACCGTCTCGCCGGGGCCGATGGTGAAGCCGACCCCGTCGACCGCGCGCACCACCCCGCGGTCGGTGATCAGCTCGATCTGCAGGTCCTCGGCCTCCAGCAGCGGGGTGCTCGTCGGGTCGCTCATCGGGAGCCCTCCGTCGTACGCCGTCGGGTGCGGTCGCGCAGTCCGTCGCCCAGCAGGTTGACCCCGACCACCAGCAGCAAGATGACGAGGCCGGGCAGGGTCACCAGCCACCAGGAGGTGGTGATGTAGTCCTGGCCGTCGGAGATGATCCGGCCCCAGGTGGCGAACGGCCGCTGGGGGCCCGCGCCGAGGTAGCTGAGGGCGCTCTCCAGCAGCACCGCCTGGGCGAGCAGCAGCAGGACCACGAGCGATGCCTGGCGGACGATGTTGGGGATGACATGGCGGGCCAGGATGGCGATCCGGGGCAGCCCCAGCACCTGGGCGGCGGCCACATACGGCTTCTCCCGCTCGACCAGCACCAGCGACCGGGTCAGCCGGGCCACCTCGGGCCACTGGGCGATGGCGATGACGCAGGTGATGACGGTGACGGAGGGGCCGAAGAGGGCCACGACGAGCAGCAGCATCATCAGCAGCGGCAGCGACATCTGGGCCTCCAGCAGCCGGGAGACGACGGCGTCCACCCAGCGGCCGTAGTACCCGGCGGCGGCGCCCGCGACGACGCCGATGAGACCGGAGACGACGACGGCGAGCACCCCGACCGACAGGGACACCTGGCCGCCGTGCAGCACCCGGGAGAGCACATCGCGGCCGAGTTGGTCGGTGCCGAAGAGGTGGCCGTCGGTCAGCGGGGCGAGCCTGCGCCGGGAGAGGTCCTGGTCGCCCGCGCCGGGCAGGGGCAGCACCTGGGCGAGGGCCACGGGCACCACCACCAGCAGGGTGCACACCGCGCCCGCCCACAGCTTGAGGCTCGCGCTGCGGCGCCGCCGGGTGGCGGTGGCGTGGGCCAGGTCCCTGGCGGTGACCGCGCTGGGGCGGGGCGCGGGCCCGGCCTTCGCGGGGGCCGGGGGTTCGAGGGCGCCGTGCATCTCAGGCCGCCTTTCCCAGGCGTACCCGCGGATCGAGCAGCGGGTAGGCCAGGTCGATGAGGAGTTGGACGAGGACCGCGAGGGCGGCGGTGACCAGCACGGTCGCCTGGATCAGCGGATAGTCGCGGGTCTCCAGGGCGCGGACGACCAGCGAGCCCACCCCGGGCCAGCCGAACACCACCTCGACCACCACGACGCCGTTGAGCATGGCGGCGAAGCGGGTGCCGAGCGCGGTGAGCACCGGGATGGCGGAGTTGCCCATGGCGTAGCGCCAGGTCAGTACGCGGGTCGAGACCCCGCGGGAGCGGGCGACGGTGACGTACGGCGAGGCGAGGGCCGCCACCATCTCCCGGCGGACCAGCCGGGAGATCAGCGCCATCTGGAGGATCGCCACGGTCACGGTGGGCAGCACCAGCCCGCCCCAGGTGGTGAAGCCGGATGCGGGCAGCACCGGAACGGCCACGGCGAAGAGGGTCAGCAGCATCACACCGATCCAGAAGTCCGGCATGGACTGCCCGGCGATGGTCAGCACATTGGCGCCCAGCTCCCGTTTGGTGTCGGCGCGGCGGGCCATCCACACCCCGAGCGGCACGGCCACCACCGTGGTGAGGGCGATCGCGGAGAGGGAGACGGTGATGGTGTACGGCACCCGGTCCAGCACCACGTCCAGGGCGGGCGCGTGGAAGGAGTAGCTGGTGCCGAGGTCGCCGGTGAACAGATCGCGCAGGAAGAGCCCGTACTGGGTGAGCAGTCCCCGGTCGAGGCCGAACTGCTCCCGGATCCGGGCGAGGTCCGCGGTGGAGGGGTTGGGCCCGGCCAGGGCGGCCGCGGGGTCACCGGGGGCCATGCGGACCAGGACGAAGACGGTGGAGAGGGTCAGGAACACGGTCAGGACGCTCTGGCCCAGGCGGCGTATCAGATAGCGCGTCACGGCTCAGCCCTCCAGACGCACGGTGGCGAGGTCGTAGGAGTTGAGCTGCAGCAGGCCCACGTCGCGCACCCGGGTGCGGCGGGCCAGCACCACGTCGGGGACGAAGGCCCACAGGCAGGGTCGGGTGTCCCAGATCTGCTTCTGGACGGCGGCGAGCTTCTCGTTCCGCGTCTTCCCGTCGGTCTCGGCGGAGGCGTCGGCCAGCCGGGTGGCGATCCGGGGAAAGACATAGCCCTGGTAGGTGTCCCGGCTCCGCTCCTTCTCCGGAGTGCCGCCGTACATGCCCTGGAGGCTGGTGGAGGCGTGGCCGGTGGGCACGGAGAAGCCGTTGCCGAGGACGTCCCAGTCGCCGCGGCGGCCCTGCCGCCACTGCTGGATGTCGCCGCCCGGTTCGAACTGCTGGAGGCTGGCGCGGACGCCGACCCCGCGCAGCATCTCCAGCACCGCCTCCATCACCGAGGTGTCCGCGGGGAACTCACCCGACTCCCAGATGATCTTCACCTTGAGGTCGCTCGCGCCCAGCGCGGCGAGGCGCTTGCGGGCCTCGCCGGGGTCGTGGACGTAACGCCCGGTGCGTACGGCCCCCTTGAGGGCGAGCGGGACGACGCCCTCCGCCTGCTGGGCCGAATCGGTGAGCACATCGCGCACCAGGGCCTCGCCGTCGATGGCGTAGCTGAGCGCCTCGCGCACCCGGGCGTCGGCCAGCGGATGTCCGCGCGGTTTGCGGAAGTTGAAGAACAGCTGGTTGACCCGGGTGCCCGAGGTGCGGTCCAGGCGCACCCCCGGCAGGCCCTTGAGCTGCTCGGCGGAGTCGGGGGTGATGGTGTCGATGACGTCCAGCTCACCGCTGCGCACCGCGACGACACGGCTGGACTCCTCGGGCACGAAGCGCACCCGGACCCGGTCCACGGCGGGGCGCCGCCCCCAGTACCGGGGGTTGACGGCGAGGGTGTACTCACCGGTGCCGGAGTTGGCCGAGGTGACCACGTACGGGCCGGAGCCCACCCCGCCGGACAGCTCCTCGGGCCGGTTCCTGGCGGCCGGGCTGATCAGGATGTTGGCCATCAGCTGGTCCAGGATGGGGACCGGGCGCTCGGTGTGCAGGCGGAAGGTGCGCTCGTCGACCGGCTCGACGGTGGGCATCTCGGGGAAGAGGCCCACGATGAACGAGCCGTTGACGCCCGCGTACATCTTCAGCGCGGTCGAGACGTCCTTGACGGTGACCGGAGTTCCGTCGGAGTAGCGGACCCCCTCGCGCAGCCGCACCGTCCAGGCGGTGGGCCCGGTCATCTCGAAGCGGTCGGCGAGCACGAGTTCGGGGCGGAGCCCCTTGCCGATCCGGGTCAGCGCCTGGCGCACCGCGCGCTGCACGGTGACCGCCGCGTCGAACTGGTTGAGCTTGTTGTCCAGGCTGACCAGCGAGCGGTTCAGCCCGAGGCTGATGGCGCCGGGCCCGGGGGCGCCGGTGGGGCCCGCGCACCCGCTGAGCGGGGCGAGGGCGATACCTGCTGAGGCGCCTGCTCCGAGGCGCAGCACGGACCGGCGGCTGAGGGCCGGGGCGTAGGGGATACGGGTCATCGTTGACCTCTCGGCGTTCCTGAGGCGAGCGACGTTCTGGGCGAGCAACCGGCTCGCTCGACCCGCCTGGCGCCCGGATGACGGCCGTACGGGTCGAAGTGTCGCGGCGGTCACCGTGACATGGCTGCGCGCTTTACGCAATACTTCTCGCGCATTTCGCGCAACGTATGTCATCATCGGGGTCACGGAGACGATGTCCCGGTGGTGGGCCGCTCCGCCTGTCATGGTCATTCGAGGAGGTACCGGTGGACATGACGCCCAGCCGGAGACTGCTGGCCATCGCGGATGACCTGTCGGGCGCCGCGGAGGTGGCGGCGGCGCTTCATTCGCGCACAACACGCAGTCGGGTGCTGCTCTTCGGGGGGCCGGGCACCACTGGCGGCATGGCATCGGCCCTTCGCCCCCGCCACGTCGGCGAGGCGACCGTCCTCGACCTGGACTCCCGCTACCGCCCGGAGGCGGAGGCGGCGGAGGCGGTCCGCGAGGCGCTGCGGATGTCCTCGCCGGACGGGGGCGTCCGGGGCGCCCTGGGCACACCGGACGCCCTGGACACCCGGGGCGCCCCGGGGGGCCCGGGCGCCCCGGATGCCGCCGACACCTTCGTCCTGAAGAAGATCGACTCGCTGCTGCGGGGCAATGTCGCCGCCGAGATCGCCGCCCTCGCGGAGGGCGGAGCGGGGGTGGTGCTCGCCCCCGCGCTGCCGATCGCCGGGCGCGTGGTGCGCTCGGGGGTGGTCCACATCGACGGAGTACCGCTCCACGAGGGCGACGCATGGCGCGCCGAGGCCGTCCCCCCGCCCACTTCGGTGGCCCAGGCCCTCGGCGGCCTGCCCACCGCTCTGATCCCGCTCACGACCGTGCGGGCCTCCCGCCCCGCCCTGCTCACCGCCCTGCGCGCGGCCGCGGCGGCGGGGCGGGTGGCCGTCTGCGACGCGGAGACGGACGCCGACCTCGACGCGATCGTCGGGGCATCGCTGGCCGACGGCCCCCGGACGCGGCTGGTCGGCTCGGGGGGCCTGGCCCTGGCCGTGGGCCGCCACCTGGCGACGGCCTTCCCGGTCGCGGGGGCTCCGATCGCTCCGGCCCCGGCCGCTCGCGAGGCCACGGACCCGGCCCCGAAGGACGCCACGGGCCCGGCCGCCACAGACCTCGCCGCCACAACCACCACCGGCCCGGCCACCGCCGCCAAGGGGCCGGTCGTCCCGGGCGCCGCGGCCGTCACCCCATCGGCGTCAGCCGCGCCGACGGCCGACGCGGCCGCCTCCACGGCGCTCACCCGCGCCGCCCCCGCCCCCGCCGCGGGCGGGCCCTCCGCGCCTGCCGGGCGGCCGGTGCTGGTCGTCGTCGGTACGGCCGAGCCGGGCGCCGTTGAACAGGTCCGGCGGCTGGTCGCGGATGGGGCCGGTCACCACCGGCTTCCGCTCGCGGAGCTGTTGGCGGACGGGCCCCCGGTGCGGCTGCCCGCGCTGGGCGCCGCCGTCACCGTCGTCTCCCTCGGCGCCTCGACCAAGTCTCCGGGCCCGGCACCCGCGTACGAGGCGGCGGCGCCGCTCCCCTCCCCCCGACCGGCGCCCCAGGCCGTCGCGTCCGCCTCGGCGCCGCCCTCCGCCGGCGCGGCCGGGCCCGTGTCCGGGCGGCGGCTGGTGCTCGGGCTCGCCCGGGCCGTCGGCGAGGCCGTGGCCGCCCATCGCGGGGCCGTCGACCTCGTGCTGACCGGCGGTGAGACGGCGCGCCGGGTGCTGGACGCCCTGGCCGTGACCGAACTCGACCCGGTCGGCCAGGTGCACCACGGCGCCGTCCACCTCCGCACCCCCGACGGGCGATCCGTCGTGACCCGACCGGGCAGCTTCGGCGATCCCGACTCCCTGCGCCACATCGTCCGCGCACTGCGCCGCCACCCGACCGAACGGAAGGTCACCTCATGAACTCCACCCCCCACCTCGCCCCCACCGGGGCCGCCGGTGCGGACACCGGTCCCGCCCCGCTTCCGCTCATCGCGGTCACCATGGGCGACGGCGCGGGCATCGGACCCGAGGTGGTCGTCCCCGCGCTGCTCGACCCGGACACCCTGCGGCGCTGCCGTCCGGTGGTCATCGGGGACGCGGAGCGGCTGCGGCAGGCCGCCCGGCTGCGCGACATCGCGTGCGAGGTCGTCACCGTGGCCGCGCCCGGCGAGGCGGCGTTCACCCCGGGCCGGATCAACGTGATCGACCTCGGGCTGCTCCCCGCCGATCTGCCGTGGGGCGAGCTCTCCCCGGTGGCCGGGGACGCGGCCTACCAGTACATACGGACCGCCGCCGAACTCGCCATGAACGGTGAGGTGCAGGGCATCTGCACCGCGCCGCTCAACAAGAAGGCGCTGCACGCGGGCGGGCACGTCTTCCCCGGCCACACCGAGCTGCTGGCCCAGCTCACCGGGGTCGAGGAGGTGTCCATGATGCTGGCCACCCCCACGGTGAAGGTCATCCACGTCACCACCCACATCGGGCTCGTCGACGCGGTGCGGAGGATCGAGCCGGGCCTGGTCGAGCGCACCGTGCGCCGCGGCCACGAGGCGATGGTCCGCGCCGGCACCCCCGACCCCGTGATCGGGGTGTGCGGGATCAATCCGCACGCCGGTGAGAACGGCTTGTTCGGCTACGGCGAGGAGGAGGAGAAGATCGTGCCCGCGCTGGAGGTGCTGCGCGCCGACGGCATCGACGCCCGCGGCCCGCTCCCCGCCGACACCGCCTTCTTCCTGGCCGGGCGCGGGGACTACGACCTGATCGTGGCGATGTACCACGACCAGGGGCACGGCCCGGTCAAGGTGCTGGGCCTGGAGGCCGGGGTCAATCTGACGGTCGGTCTGCCGGTCATCCGCACCTCCGTCGACCACGGCACCGCCTTCGACATCGCCGGTACGGGCGTGGCCGACGCCGGTAGCATGATCGAGGCGCTGCGGCAGGCCGCCGAGATGTCGCCGTCCCCGCCCGCCGACACGGAGAGCCCCCGTTGAGGAACGCGAGGCCGAGGCCACGGTGAAGAACGCGAAAGACATGCCGGTGAGCGGAGCGCGGGCCCGGCGCGACCAGATCGTCCACCTCGCCACGACCACGGGTCTGACCAGCGTGGAGGAGCTGTCCCGGACCTTCGGGGTCACCGCCTCCACCATCCGCCGCGACCTCGCCCAGCTCACCGCGGACGGGCGGCTGGCGCGGACGTACGGCGGGGCGATGGCCCTGGTGGCCCACCCGGAGGCGTCGCTGCGCCAGCGCACCGGCGAGGCGTTCGAGGCCAAGCGGGCCATCGCGCGCTGGGCGGCGTCGACGGTGCGCGCCGGGGAGACGGTGCTGCTCGACGCCGGGTCGACCGTCGGCGCCCTCGCGCATGAACTGCGCACCGCCGAGGGGCTCACGGTGGCCACGACGGGGCTCACCGCGCTGCAGGAGCTCGCCGATGTGGAGACCGTTCAGGTCGAGTGCCTCGGCGGTACGCTCCGCCCGCTGAGCCAGAGCTTCCTCGGCCCGCTCGCCGAGGCCGCCCTGGAGCGCATGACCTTCGACCGGGTCTTCCTGGGCGCCGACGGGGTGACGGCCGAACACGGCATCTGCGAGGCGGATCTGCGCCAGACCCGGCTGAAGGAGCTGATGGCCCGCCGGGCGGAGGCGGTGTACGTCCTGGCCCACTCGGCGAAGATCGGCCGCCGCCCCTTCCACACCTGGGTACGCCTGCCGCCCGGCTGGACACTGGTGACCGACGGCGACGCGGACCCCGAAGAGATCCGGGCACTACGCGCCCAGGGGGTCGAGGTCGCGGTCGTCGAGGGCGAGTAGCCCCCACCCACCGAGGACGGG
>NZ_JAEEAP010000185.1 GCF_016103465.1 Streptomyces sabulosicollis | reverse complement strand
GCGGTGGCGGGGGCGTCCACGGCTTGATCGGGGCGGGATCGCCCTTGTGCTTGTTCTCGGCGATCATAGTTCTACCTCCTTGGGTGCGGGTGCTTGGGCGTCTGTGGTGGAGGCCCGTCCCGGCCGGGCCTGCCGCGCGGCCTCCTCATAGGCGCGCAGCAGCCGCTCCCCGGTCTCGCACTTGGCGCCGGGCGTCCGGCAGGACAGGCAGCCCGCGGCGTGCTCGATGGCCGCGCGCCACGCCTCGTCGGCGAAGGGGTCCTTGGTCTGCTCGGCGGTCTGCTCGGCGGCCGTCAACGGGTCCTTCCCCGCACGGCCTGGGCGACGGCGGCGCGCGGATAGTCCCGAGCGTGAGTGGGACAGGCGTAGACGGTCGCGCTGGCCACACTGCAGCTGTGCTCGATGGCCACCGGGACCGGTTCGTCGGTAGGGAGCTGACATCGGTAGCACAGCTGTCGACCGTGCAGCGTCGGGCCGAGGACGTCGTCGAGGGCCTGGCGCAGGGCGCGGACCAGGTGATTGATGTCGGTCAGATACCGGTCCGGTCCGAGCGGGATCCGCCAGTACGTCCGGTGCTCGGCGCCCCAGGACGCGGGCGGTACGCCGAGGAGGGTGCCCTCGTCAGCGAGTGCGGTGAGGACGCGGACTTGGCGCATGCGCCAACTGCGGGCGGTGGCGGTGTCGATGGGGTCAGCCAGTACATCTTGCCGTAGGTGTCGTCCTGGATGACGGCGCCGGATCGGTCACCGAGACGTTCCAGGGCGCGGTCGGCAACGGTGGTAGGCGCGGAGACGGCGTCCCACCATTTGCCCACCGGTAAGAGCTCGATGTCCTTGGCGTTCTGCGGTGTCCACAGCGGGTCTGCGGCCTTCATAGGGATGCCTCCGGCAGTGCGTATCGCCTCATACGTCCAGGAAAACGCGCACGCCACATCGCCGTCCCCACCGCATGCATCACACGCTGTGCGTATGCGGAACTTGCATACGCATGTAGCTGAACCGCTACTGTGGGTATCTCCTTATCGAGCCTGTCACCGCAGACCGGGACCGTGTATGGGACAGTTGGCGCAGCAATCCAGCGCAGGTGAGGCCATCTCAGCCGCTCGGCTCGCGCGTGGATGGACCCAGAAACAGCTGGCCGATCTGTGCGGGTACAGCCAAAGCACCATCAGCCGTCTCGAACGCGGCCGCCAGTCAGCCCGCGACGTCGATGTGCTCGCGCTCGTCGCCGACCGGCTCGGTATGGACCCCTCCGAGGTCGGGCTGGCAGGGGACGCGCTACACAATGCTGGCGTGAATCGTCGCGACTTTCTGGGCACGACCGCAGCAGCAGCCGGTCTCGGCATCCTTTCCACCCCGGCCAGCGCCGCGATCCGTCGCCCCGTCAATCCAGCGGTTGTTGGTCATTTGCAGCAGCTCCGCGCCACTCTGGTGCAATCAGACGGGCTTTACGGGCCGCACGCGGCGATCAGCGCCGTCCATGACCACCTCACGGTTATCGAGCAGCAGTTGCTTCCCGGAGCACATGGCTCCCTCCGCCGGGCGATCCTCCAAACCGGTGCGGAGTGGGCCGAGTTCGCCGGGTGGTTGTACGAGGACCTCGGCCGCTCCGAGCAGGCTTTATGGTGGTCTGACCGGGCAATGGAATGGGCACAGGAAGCTGACGATCCCGTGCGACAAGCCTTCATTCTGATGCGCAAGGCGCAGCAGTCCGTCGGGCTCGGACAGCAGCAGCGGGCAGTCGGCCTGGCGTCGGCCGCCCTCCGGGTACGCGGCGACGTGCCCGCACGTGTCCGCGCCTCCGCCCACCTCCAGGCAGCACACGGCCATGCCCTCACCGGAGACGAACTGCCAACCCTCCGCGCGCTCGATGCCGCTCAGGCCCTCGTCGAGGGACACGCGGCTGTAAACGATCAGCTCGGCGGTTACTGCAACCACGCCTACGTCCACGCTCAACGGGCAACGTGCTACCTCCGGCTGGGCAAGCCCACGGACGCCGTGACCACCTACCGGCAAGCCCTCGACCACTGGCCGGCCATATACCAGCGCGAGCGCGGACTCCACCTGGCCCGGCTTGCTATCGCACACGCCGCCGACCGTGCCCCGGACGCAGCCTGTGCCACCGCCATGCAAGCACTGGAGATCAGTCGTGAGACCGAGTCGCGTCGCGCCACGGCAGAGCTCCGACGAGTCATCACCGGCTTGGCACCGTGGCGACGTACAGCGATGGTGCAAGAACTGACGGAAGCAGTCGCTGCCGTGTGACTACGCTGCCCGGAACCAAGATCTGCCTGGAGGAGCCATGCACATCAGCGAGTTGGTCGGCACGGACGAGTGGCATACAGTCGATGGGCGGCCGTTCGTCGTCTACAAGTACGCGGCCACACTGGACGGCCGGATCGCCGCGGCGGACAGCACCAGCCAATGGATCACCAGCGCCGAGTCCCGCGCCGAAGTCCACGCGCTACGTGCAGCCTGTCAGGCAACTGTCGTCGGTTCCGGCACCCAGCAGGCCGACAACCCCCACCTCGCCGTGCGTTCGGTAAAGGACGACCCCCACCTGAAGGTGGCCGTGCCGGTTGATGAGCAGCCGTGGCGGGTGATCGTCGACACCAACGCCCGGACCCCAGCTGATGCCCGGGTCCTCGACGATGCCGCACACACCATGATCGCCGTGGCCGATGACGCCGACGCGTCCCACCTGGACGGTGTGGCCACCGTCGTACGGCTGCCCCGTGCGAAGGTCGGCCTGGACGTGGAAGCGCTCCTTTGCGAACTGCACCAGCGCGGCGTGCGCGGGATGTTCCTCGAGGGTGGCCCCACTCTCGCCGCGTCGTTCGTGTCGGCCGGGCTGGTGGACCGCATCGTCGCCTACATCGCGCCCGCGCTCCTCGGCCGCGGAAAGAGCGGACTGGAGGGTGGCACCGTCGAGACGATCGGCGACATCCTCCGATACGAGCTGGTGGACGTGGCCCGGTCCGGTCCGGACGTCAGGCTGATCGCACGCCCGCAGCGCTGAGCGGTACTCACAGAGGGCACGACGAAAGCCCCTCACCCAGCCCGAAGGCCGGACGAGGGGGACGTACTTCAGAAGCGCCGGGGACGTACTTCAGAAGCGCCGGACGGTGCGGCGCCGGCGCGGGCGGCGATGCCGGGGCCGGGCCGACACACGGTCCACCCGGCCGCCAGGGCTTACGCGTTCCGGTCCAGCAGCACGGCGGCCGTGAACAGCTCCACGCCCACCGCGATCGCGCCCTCGTCCACGTCGAAGTCGCCCGCGTGGAGGTCGCGCCGGGTGGTGTCGCCGACCTTGCGGACGCCGAGGCGGGCCATCGCGCCGGGGACCCGCTCCAGGTACCAGGAGAAGTCCTCGCCACCGAGGGACTGCTCGGTGTCCTTGACCGCCTGGGCGCCACGGCGGGCGATCATCGCGTCCCGCAGCAGCTCGGCGGAGCTCGCCTCGTTCACCACCGGCGGGACCCCGCGGATGTAGTTGATCTCCGACTTGGCGCGGTGCAGGGTGGCGATCTCGTCCACCGCGGCATGGACCAGGTCGGGCGCCTCCCGCCAGGCGGGCAGGTCCAGGCAGCGGACCGTGGCGGACAGCTCGGCGTGCTGCGGGATCACATTGCAGGCGTGGCCCGACTCCACCCGGCCCCAGGTGACGGCCAGACCCGAGCGGGCGTCCACCCGGCGGGCCAGCAGCGCGGGCACCTCGGTGATCACCTTGGCGACGGCGGTCACCAGGTCGGTGGTCAGATGGGGGCGCGCGGTGTGGCCGCCCGGCCCGTCCAGCGAGACCTCCAGCCGGTCGCAGGCCGAGGTGATCGGCCCGACGCGCAGCCCGATCCGGCCGACCTCGACCTTCGGGTCGCAGTGCAGCGCCAGGATCCGGCCGACCCCGTCCAGCACGCCCGCCTCGATCGCGTCGGCCGCGCCGCCGGGCAGCACCTCCTCGGCGGGCTGGAACAGCAGCCGCACCGGACGCGCCAGCCGTCCCTCGCGGGCCAGCTCGGCCAGGACCAGACCGGCGCCGAGCACCACGGTGGTGTGCACATCGTGGCCGCAGGCGTGGGCGCGGTCGGCGACGGTCGAGCGGTAGTCCACCGTCTTGGTGTCGGGGATGGGCAGCCCGTCGATGTCCGCGCGCAGCGCCAGCAGGGGCGCTACGCCGTCACGGGGGCCGATGTCACAGATGAGACCGGTGCCGGAGGGCAGCACCCGCGGCTCGAGTCCCGCCTGCTCCAGCCGCGCCTTGATCGCGGCGGTGGTGCGGAACTCGCAGTTGCCCAGCTCGGGGTGCATGTGCAAGTCGCGCCGGAAGGCGATGAGTTCGGCACGGAGCTCGTCGGGGAGCGTGCCGGGCAGCGCGGGCGCGGCGGTGGGTGTGACATCGGTCGCATCGAGGGACATCAATTGCTTCACCTGAAGAAGCGTAGAACGCCAGGTGGGTCCATCGAATGTCGATCAACAAAAATTCAATCTGTTCGGGTACGCGAAAGTACCCGCCCCGCCGCATGATCCTCCTAGTCAGGGGGTATAACACGCGGTTTCCCGGTCGGCCGCGGGGTGAGATGTGCCACACGGCCGTACGGGCGACGAGCTCAGAACCTGAGACGCCTCAGGACGCCGCGACCGGTCTCACGACGCCGCGACCCGTGCCGCGGGCGGTCCCGGGTTCGTCGGCGGGGCCGCCTCCCGCTGCGGGACCGGGTCCCTCGGCGGGCCCGCGTCCCTCGGCGGGGGTGAACCCGTCTGCGGTCCCGGGTCCAGCCGTCGCACATCGCGGGCCGTCCCGGTGACCCCGGACAGGAAGCCCTGGGCGCGCGGAGAGGCGTCGCTGGTCAGCCAGGCGGGGTCGACATCGCAGACCGCGACCTGGACGCCGGTGCCCACGAGCGCGAGCGGCAGGGTGTGCACCACCGTCGAGGGGAAGCTCACGATCGTGTGGCCGATGGGGCCGCGGCGGGCTATCAGCTCGAGCGGCAGATCGGGCCGTACGATCTCCAGACCCACCTCGGCCGAGACCCGGTGCAGCTTCTCGGCGCTCTCCCGGCGGTGGGCGAAGTAGCGGGTGGCGCCGTGGGCGCGGGCCAGCGAGCCGACCGCCTCCAGATAGCGCTCCAGGTCCACCACGCCCGTCTCGACCAGGGACGTGCCCACCAGGTCGGTGCCCCCGGTGAGCCGGGGCGGGCCGAACCGGGCGCGGGTCCAGGCGAAGTCGTTGGCGGTGACGGTGACCCCGGCGGGCGGCTCCACCGGCATCGAGCTGAAGACCTCGACCCGGCGCTTCGTCCCCGGGGTGAGGCGGCGGCGCGCGGTGGCGGAGACCGGCGCGAAGACCATGTCGCGCGGGCCCTTGCTGCCGCGCCGGTGCCAGCGCACCAGGGGCTCCCCCTTGGCCAGCTGGGAGATGAACTCCATGGTGGCCGTGCCGTCGTCCACCACGACCAGGTCCTTGGCCCGGGTGAGGGTCAGCAGCAGCTGGACGTAGCGGGAGAACGGGTCGCCTATGACGATCCGCCCGGCCCGGCGCAGCGGTCCGCGCAGCCCGCCGATGGTCTTGATCGGCGCACCGGCCCCGCCCCGCGCGTCCTCCCAGCGCACGGCGAAGCCCTCGTCCCGCGCCAGCTCGGCCATCCGGCGCAGCTGTCCGCGGGTCATCGGATCGTGCGGGGAGAGCACCACCACGGTGAGGTCCTGGGGCACCGTGGCCCCGGGGCCCCCGGCGCGCTGGGCGTCGGCGTACGCCCACTCCAGCACGTTCAGCAGCTGAACCGGGCTCTCGACGAAGGCGAGCGTGACCGGAGGGGCAAGGGGGGCAGCGGAGACCATCGCACCGTCCAAAGGCAGGGCCCGGAAGCGGCGGGCAGCCCCCGACGAGTCAGGGGTGCCCGCCGCGTCCGGGCGAGGGCCGGGCTCACCGGCCGGTGGATTCACGGCAGAGTGCCTCAGACCGCGGCGGGCTCGCGGTCGGCGGACTCGGACTCGGCGATGACGCCCGCGACGCGGCGGAGCTTCTTCATCGGGCCGAGCTCGCTCTCGTAGACCTTCTTGACACCGTCACCGAGGGACTCCTCGATGATGCGGATGTCCCGCACCAAGCGCTGGAGACCCTGCGGCTCGACCGAGGCGGCCTGGTCCGAGCCCCACATGGCGCGGTCGAGGGTGATGTGACGCTCGACGAACGCGGCACCGAGCGCCACGGCGGCCAGGGTGGTCTGCAGACCGGTCTCGTGGCCGGAGTAGCCGATCGGCACGTTGGGGTACTCGGCCTGCAGCGTGTTGATCACGCGCAGGTTGAGCTCCTCGGCCTTGGCCGGGTACGTGGAGGTGGCGTGGCACAGCAGGATGTTGTCGCTGCCGAGCACCTCCACCGCGTGGCGGATCTGCTTGGGGGTGGACATGCCCGTCGACAGGATGATCGTGCGGCCGGTCGCCCGCAGGGCGCGGAGCAGCTCGTCGTCGGTCAGCGAGGCCGAGGCCACCTTGTGGGCCGGGACGTCGAACTTCTCCAGGAAGGCGACGGCCTCGGTGTCCCACGGGGAGGCGAACCAGTCGATGCCGCGCTTCTCGCAGTGCTCGGAGATGGCGCGGTACTCGTCCTCGCCGAACTCCACGCGGTGGCGGTAGTCGATGTAGGTCATCCGGCCCCAGGGGGTGTCACGCTCGATGTCCCACTGGTCGCGGGGGGTGCAGATCTCCGGGGTTCGCTTCTGGAACTTGACCGCGTCACAGCCGGCCTCGGCGGCGACGTCGATCAGCTTGAACGCGTTCTCCAGGTCGCCGTTGTGGTTGATGCCGATCTCACCGGTGACATAGACCGGGTGGCCGGGTCCGGCGATCTTGTCACCGAGGGTGCGGAGGCGAGAGTTGGAGCTCACTTAAGACAGTTCCTTTCCGAGAATCCACGAGGCGATCTCGCGGATCGCGCCGTCCCCTCCGGGGGTGGAGGTGACCGCACGTGCGGCGCCGCGCACGACGTCGTGCGCACCTGCGACCGCCACGGGCCAGCCGACGAGGCCGAAGCACGGGAGGTCGTTGACGTCGTTGCCGACGTAGAGCACGCGCTCCGGCGCGATGCCCTGCTCCTCGCACCACTGCTTCAGTGCGAGATCTTTTCGGTCGATGCCGTGGAGCACGGGGACCTGGAGTTTGCGGGCCCGTGCGGCGACGACCGGGTTCTTTTCCGTGGACAGGATCAGCAGCGCCAGCTCAGCGCGGCGCAGGGCGGCGATCCCGAGCCCGTCGCCGCGGTGCACGGCCACGAGTTCGCGTCCTTCGGAGTCGACGAGCACCCTGTCGTCGGTCTGGGTGCCGTCGAAGTCGAGTACCACCGCGTCGATGTCGTCGCGGGTGGGGAGGGCGCCCGGCCGCTCGGCGTCGAACAGCGGGGCGAGCGCGCGGGCGCGGGCCAGATCGTGCGGATCGTCGATCTCCAGCACCCGGGCGGGGTCGGTGCGCACCAGGTCGGTACGGCCGAAGAAGCGGTGCCCGGCCTCGCGGAAGCCGCGCGCGTCCATCGCGTAGGCGGCGCCGGTCTCCAGGAAGTCCTGGGGGCGGTCCTGGCGGCGCGGGCGGTACGCCTTGTCGTGGTTGACCCCGTCGCCGCCGTCCGTCCCGGGGTTCTCGCCCTCGCGCCAGACGAAGCCGTGGAAGGGGGCCACGGTCAGGGCGGTGTCGGCGCCCTTCTCGGCGACCGCGGCGGCCACCCCGTCGATGTCCTCGCTGATGATGAAGGGGCTGGTGCACTGCACCAGGAGCACCACGTCCACGGTGGTGCCGTGCGACGCCTCGTAGGCGTCCATCGCGTGGATCACCGCGGCCTCGCTGGTGGCGGTGTCCCCCGCGATGTCGGTGGGCCGCTGGATGACCACCGCGCCCGCACCGCGCGCCGCGGCCGCTATGCCGGTGTCGTCGGTGGAGACGACCACGTCCGTCACCAGGCGGCTCGCCCGGCACTCCATGACCGCGCGGGCGACCAGCGGCACGCCGCCGACGGCGGCGAGGTTCTTCGCGGGGACGCCCTTCGACCCGCCACGGGCGGGGATCACGGCGAGCACGCACGGGCTCGGGGCGGGCATGGCGGCTCCTTCAGGGGTTGCAGAGGTGATCGAGGCCGTCCCGGCCTCCTCTTGGTTCGCGCGTACTCCCGCGGCTACCGCTGGGCGGTGCCCCCCGCTCACAGCTCCCCCATCCGCCGGATGACGGGAGCCACGCGCTGGACGCCGTGGCGGTAGGCGCCGCGGGCCGCTTCCCGCATCGTGTTGCGCACCACCCGCCGCAACGCGGAGACCTGGGCCGCGTCCTCGGCCAAGGCCCCGGGGCGGGGTGAGCCGTCCGGCTCGAAGCCGTACCGGGCGAGCCGGCCGGGCAGATAGCCGGGTGCGGTGACGGGGGTGTAGAAGGGGGCGAGCGGCGGGAGGGTCGGTGCGGCGGCCAGCTCGGCGACCCGCTCCCGCGCGGCGTCGAACCAGGTCTCGTACGGCCCGTCGGCGGCGACGCCCTGGCGGCTGAGCCACTCGGCGTCCGGCTCGGGCAGGTGCCCGGCGTCCAGCTGGTCCCAGGAGGCCAGACAGCCGGAGCCGAGGAAGTGGTGGTTGCCGAGCGTCTCGCGCACCCCGAGGTCGGTGAGCACGGCGGTCGGTATGGAGCGGTGCAGCGACTCCAGGGCGGCCGTGGAGCTGACCGTGACCAGCAGGTCCGCGGTGTCCAGGACCTCGCCCATGTTCCCGTAGGCGAGCCGGAAGTTGGCGGGCAGGTCGTCGCCGAACTTCGCGATCAGCTTCTGGTAGGGAAGCTCCTCGATGTGGGTGGTGTGCTCGCCCGGCTTGGAGCGCAGCTTGACCACGACCTCGCGGTCCGGGTGGCGGCGCGCGTGCTCCACCGCGCGGCGCAGCAGATAGGTGCGGTCGGCGCGGTTGTCCGGGACGGACGGCTGGACGGCGAAGACGACCGTGCCGCCGGGGTGCTTCCGGCCCAGCCGTGCCTTCTCGTCGTAGCGGTCGCCGCCGAGGAAGGGCAGCGCGCACTCCACGACGCTCTCCGCGTCGGCGCCGACGCCCCGGTAGACGTCGCGGAAACGCTCGGCGTCATGGCGGGAGTTGGCCAGCACCACATCGGCGCCGTGGCGCAGCAGCAGCCCGTCGGCCAGCTTCTCGTAGACGACGCCGACATAGCCGGTGACGACCACGGGGCGGCGGGTGGCGTCCCGCCAGGCGTGGCGCAGTCCGTGCAGCATGGCCTGGACGGCGCCGCCGACCAGGGAGAGGATGATCACGTCATAGCGCTCACGGTCCACCGCCCGCACGAATTCCACGCCCGTGACCTCGCGCATCGCGTCAGCGCGCACCCCGACCTCGGTGAGCTGCCGGGCGGTCGGCGTGGCGCGGCCGCGCAGCAGGAAGCCGTCGAGGCGACGGCCCGAGGCGGAATCCGACCCGTCCGGTACGAGGCGATGCGCGGTGAGCGCGCCCCATTTCCACCGGGTGTCGGAGTCGGCGAGCACGGCGACTCGCACAGGGGAATTGGTACGTGAGGACACGTCGCAGACGCTAGGAAGCGTTGTCGATTCACGGCCCAACGCAAGAGCAACAAAGGGTTAACAGCACGTCGACGATTGGAGAATCGGCTGGCCGGAGCGGCGGGTTAACCGTTCCGACGTCCTTCGTTCACCTTTACGTACTCCCTAGGTCAAGACGAATGCCGACCGGCGACCTAGCGTCACCCGCGTGGTTAAGCTCTCCGTCATCGTGCCGTTCTACAACGTGCAGACCTATGCCCCCGACACGCTCAGAAGTCTGCGCGCGAACGCGCGTGAGGACTTCGAATTCATTCTCGTCGACGACTGTGCCACCGACGGGACGCCGGAGATCCTGGAGCGGGCAGAACGCGACCTTCCGGGGGCCGTCTACGTACGGCATGAGAAGAACGGTGGGCTGGCCACCGCCCGGAACACCGGCCTGGACCACGCCTCCGGGGAGTACCTCACCTTCCTCGACGGCGACGACTGGCTGGCCCCCGGCTACTACGCCCAACTGCTCTCCGCGATCGAGGACTTGGGGTGTGACTTCGTCCGCACCGACCACGTCCAGTGCACCGCACGGGCGCGCTCCATCACCCGGGTGCCGCACGGCCGCCGCAACGAGGTGCTGAACCCGCGGGACGTGATCCTCCCGGCCGACCGTTCGACCTCCGTCGACTACCCCTACGCCTGGGCGGGCATGTACCACCGCCGCCTGCTGGACGAGGGGCTGCTGCACTTCACCCACGGGCTGCGCACCGCCGAGGACCGGCCCTGGATCTGGCGGCTGCACCGCGAGGCGAGCAGCTTCGCGGTCCTCGGGCTGCACGGGGTGTTCTACCGGCGCGGGGTCTCCTCCTCGCTCACCCAGATCGGCGATGTGCGGCAGCTGGACTTCATTCGCGCATTCGACCAGGTGATCGAGGAAACCGCACGGGACCGCGACGCCGACACGCTGCTGCCGAAGGCCGTCCGCACCTATTGCGCGATCATTTCCCACCACCTCGGCAACATCGAGAGATTCGAACCACAAGTGGCCCGCAAACTCCGTTCCATGTCGGCGGCGGCGATGAAACGCATGCCCCAGGACGTATTGAAGGACGCGCTGGATTCCATGGACTACGAGCGCGCCGCACGACTGCGGCGAGTCAAGCGCCGGTCCGCGGGGGCGGAGGTGGCGGCCTGATGTCCGCCTACAAGCCCCTGGCGGAGCGCAAGCGCACCCAGATCTTCCTCGCCTCGACCCTCTACGGGGCGGCGACCCTCGCGGCCGCGATCGACGCGGGCAGCGTCGGCCCGGCCGACCGCCGGCTGCTGCTGATCAGCAACAACGCCGCGACGCCCGAGACCACCCCGCCGGTGGACGAGATGCCCGGCTTCGAGCGGCTGCGCGGCCGCTTCGACCGGGTGCTGTCCTGGAACGAGACGATCTCGCCGTTCCACCCCGGCGGCTGGGCCCCGCGCGTCGACGACGCCCCGCTGTGGGAGCGCCATCTGCGGCTGCTGTGGAACCTCGGCGACGACAAGGTCGAGCTGGTCCTGGAGTCCATCCAGGTCAACCCGGCGATGGCGGTCGCCCACGTCTTCCAGGGCGCGCCCATCGACGTCTACGCGGACGGGCTGATGAGCTACGGCCCGACCCGCAACAAGCTGGACCCGCTGATCGGCACCCGGATCCGCCGGCTGCTCCACCTCGACCTGGTGCCCGGGCTGCGGCCGCTGTTGCTGACCGAGTTCGGCGTCGAGCCGGAGATCCTGCCGACCGAGGTGTTCACCAAGGTGCTCGCCGAGGTCGCCGAGGCCGCCCCGCGCAGCGTCGCCTCCGCCAGTGAGCGGATCGCGGTCGGAAGCGGCCCGGCGCTGATGCTCGGCCAGTACCTGTCCACGCTGGACATCCTCTCCCCGCAGGAGGAGGAAGAGCTGCACCTGCGGATGCTGCGCGGCGCCGTGGCGCTGGGCCACCGCACCGTCGTCTTCAAGCCGCACCCCACCGCCCCGGCCCGCTGGTCGCGGATGCTGGAGAAGAAGGCCGCGGAGCTGGGCGCGGAGCTGACCGTCATGGACACCCCGGTGCTCGCCGAGGTGCTGTACCAGCGGATGAGCCCGGCCCTGGTCATCGGCTGCTTCTCCACCGCGCTGCTCACCGCCGGCGTCTTCTACGGGCTGCCGGTGGCCCGGATCGGCACCGAGGTGCTGCTGGAGCGGCTCACCCCGTACCAGAACAGCAACCGCATGCCGGTGACGATCGTGGACGCGCTGCTGCCCGACCTCGAGGACCACAAGGCGGTGGCCGCCGCCCAGCCGGTGGACGAGCGGGCGGGCAAGCGGCTGACCGGGCTGATCACCGCGGTCGGCTTCTGCATGCAGGCCAAGATCTACCCGGATCTGCGGCCCGCCGCCGAGCGCTATCTCGCCGCCCACCTGGACCACCACACCTGGCGCTACTTCAAGAAGCGCCGGCTGACCTCGCTCGCCCTCCCCGGGGCGGTGCCCTCGCAACTGGCCTTCATCCCGCGCAATGAGACGGTGCGCAAGGTGGCGCGCCGGGCCCGGGCCCTGAAGCGGGCCGCCCTCAAGCGGACGGTCACCGGATGAGCGCGCCGCCCGCACCCGACGCCGGGCCGATATCCGACGCGGACGCCGGACCGATATCCAACGCGGCGGCGACGGCTCCCACGCCGACGCCGCCGCGCGCCCCCGACACAGCCCTGGAGCGACCCGCCGACCTGGAGCGATCCGCCGAGCGCACCGCCAAGGCGGCCGCGCGCGGCGGCGGCCATCCGGTGCGGCTGCGGGCGCTGGACGGGCTGCGCCTGCTCGCCGCGCTCATGGTGGCCGCGTACCACTACGGCGGCCGCGACGGTGAGATAGCCCAGGCGTGGGGCTCCTCGCCCCGCGCGCAGTTCCCCACCCTCTCCGGCTACTTCGCCTACGGCTGTCTCGGCGTCCAGATCTTCTTCGTCATCAGCGGCTTCGTCATCTGCATGAGCGGATGGGGACGGCCGCTGCGCTCGTTCTTCGCCTCCCGCGTCTCCCGCCTCTATCCCGCCTACTGGGTCGCGATCATCCTGGTGACCGGCGTCTTCGCACTGCCCTGGGTCGCCTACAAGGCGGTGTCGCCCAGCGACGCGCTGGTCAACCTCACCATGCTCCAGCAGCCGCTCGGGGTGGACCGGGTGCTGGGCGTGTGCTGGACGCTGTGGGCGGAGCTGCGCTTCTACGCCCTCTTCGCGCTGTTCGTGGTGCTCCCGGGCGCGACCCGGCACCGGGTGGTGCTCTTCTGCGCCGTCTGGACACTGGGCTCGGCGTTCGCCGAGGCGTCGGACCTGCCGCTGCTGGACGTGGTCCTGATGCCGGAGTACTCCTCGTACTTCATCGGCGGCATGGGCATCTATCTGCTCCACCGCTTCGGCCATGACGCCCTGTCCTGGGGCATCATCGGGATCAGCTTCCTGATCGGCCAGCACTACGCGATCCGCGAGCTGTGGCACCCGGCAAACGTGGACGCCTTCTCCTACCGGTCGGCCACCGGCATCATCGCCGTGGTCGCCTTCGGCTATGTGGCGGTGACGCTGATCGCGCTGGGGAAGCTGAACTGGGCCGACTGGCGCTGGCTGACCGTGGCGGGCGCGCTGACCTACCCGTTCTACCTGGTCCACGAGCATCTGGGCTGGGTGGTCGTCTGGGTGCTCCACCAGAAGCTGGGCATCCCCTCCTACGGGACGTTCGCGCTGACCGTGCTGGTGATGCTGGGCCTCGCCTGGGTGCTCTACCGCTTCATCGAGCAGCGGTTCACCCCGATGATCAAGCGCTCGTTGTCCACAGCCCGGCTGTAGAGGCTCGAGGGCGCCACGCGCTCTGAGGGCTCTCCTCGCTGTTTCGCGGCGAGGGGAGCCCTACGCGTTTCGCTGGGCCGACGACGATCAGGAGGACCCGCCCCCAAGGAGCCCGCTGACAGCGGTCAGGTCAGAGCCATCGGGGGGCGTCGGCGCCCAGGCGCCCGGGAGGGCGGGCCCAGTCCAGCGGGCCGTCCGGGGAGCCGACGGGCGAGCGGGCGTGGTGCAGCGTGCCCAGGTCGGAGGCGGTTTCGGCCAGCCAGGGCGCCGGGTCATGGGCGGGGCCGTCCACGAGGGCGGCCGGGGCGATGCCATGGGTCAGCCAGGACGCGGTGCCCGCGAGGGAGAGCCGCAGATGGCGTCCGCCGCCGGTCTCCTGGCGCTCGGTCAGCGCCCGCAGCACCGCCGCCGCCAGCAGATAGCCGGTGCCGTGGTCGAGCGCCTGGGCGGGCAGCGCGCCCGGGTGCCCGTCGGCGTCCGCCTCGATCGCGGCGATTCCGGTGGCCGCCTGGACCAGGCTGTCGAAGCCGCGCCGCCCGGCCCAGGGCCCGGACCAGCCCCATGCGCACAGCTGGGCCACGACCAGACCGGGGTACCGCTCCAACAGGCCGTTGGGGGCGAGCCCGAAGCGGTCGAGCGCACCGGGGCGGTAGCCGGTGACCACCACATCGGCGTCCGCGAGCAGCGCCTCGACGGTACGGCGGTCCTCGGGCGCGGCGAGGTCGAGCGCGGCGGAGCGCTTGCCGAAGCCGGTGTCGGCGTGGGCGTCCGGGTCCTCGGGCAGCCGGGGGGAGTCGATCCGCAGCACGTCGGCGCCGAGCAGGGCCAGGGTGCGGGTGGCCACCGGTCCGGCGATGACCCGGGTCAGATCGAGCACCCGCACGCCGCTCGCGGGCAGCACGGCGCTTGCGGGCGGCACGGCGCTGGCGGGCAGCGTCCCGCTTGCGGGCAGCGTCCCGCTTGCGGGCAGCGTCCCGCTTGGAGACCACCCGCCGCTCGCGGACAGTGCCCCGTCCACGGGCGGCCTTTCGCTCACGGGCGACCCCCTGCTCACGGACTGGGGTGTCTCCCGGAGCGGGCGCGGGCGCGGGGCGGGCTCCCCGGCCCGACGGGACTCGATCAGCGGCAGCCCGGCCAGGGGGATCTCGCTCTCGCCGGGCTTCGCCACGGCCACCGCGAGACCGCCCGCCGCGTAGACGGTCTCCTGGATCGTCCGGGCGGGGCGGGCCGCGAGGGCCGTCGCGAGTTCGTCCGGCCCGCTGTCGGCGGGCAGGCCGAGGGCGGTGAGCAGCCGGGCGCGGTGGTGCGGGTAGTTGGCGTGCGTACGGACCCACCCGTCGGCCGCGCGCCAGAAACCGGACAGCGGGGCGAAGTTGGTGGGCTTCCGGCCGTCGATCCGCAGGTGCCGTTCGCTGACGAACGCGGTGGCGACGGCGCCCTCGTCGACCCGTATCGCGGGAACGGCGCCGCCGGAGCGCCGCGCGCCCAGTTCGGCGGCGGCCAGCGAGCACACGCCCACGGAGGCGCGGGCCAGCTCGGCCACGGGCAGCCGGGCGGGCAGCCCGCCGCTCACCGGGCGGTACGTCACCTGCTCCAGCAGCGCCGGATCGCCGCCGAGGGCGGTCCAGGCGTGGGCGGTGGCCGCGTCCCGCGTCTCCCGTGGTGGTGCGTCGCTCCTCGTCATGACGCTCATTGTGCGCCGGGGTGCCGGGGCACCGGGCGCCAGGGCGCCGGAGTGCCAGGGCGCCAGGGCGCCGGAGCGCGCCCCATGGCCGGGGCCCGGCGAGTGCCCCGCCCCCTCCTCCTGGCCGGGGACGGAGAGGGCGGGCC
>NZ_JAEEAP010000184.1 GCF_016103465.1 Streptomyces sabulosicollis | reverse complement strand
AGATGTGTATAAGGGACAGGCTCCGGCTCCTCCTCCTGGGCGGAGGACGGGTCCCGGCCCAGCCAGAGGCCCGCCACCGTGACCGCGGCGGTGATCGCGATGTAGACGGCCAGCGGCACCCAGGCGTGATAGGTCCCGAGCAGCGTGGTGAAGAGCAACGGCGCGATCGCGCCACCGATGATCCCGGCGAGGGTGTAGGCGAGCGAGGAGCCGGTGTAGCGCAGCCGTGGGGAGAACTGCTCGGCGATGAAGGCCGCCTGCGGCCCGTACATCAGCGAGTGGATCACCAGCGCGCCGACCACCCCGAGGGTCAGCAGCACCCAACTGCCGTCCGCGACCAGCGGGAAGAACAGGAACGGCCACACCCCGGCGGCCACGGCGGCGCCGCCGTACAGCAGCCGCCGGTTGACCCGGTCCGAGAGCGCTCCGGCCAGCGGGATGAGCACGATCTGCAGCGAGGAGCCGATCAGCACGGCGGTGAGCGCCGAGCCGCGTGACATGTCGAGTTCCTCGGTGGCGTAGGTGAGCACGAAGACGGTGAACATCGCGTACAGCACATCGGGGGCGACCCGGCTGAGGATCGCGGCGGTCAGCGCCCTCGGCTGGGTGGTGAACACCTCGCGCAGCGGCGCCTCCGGCCGGTCCTGCGCGGCCTCCATCGCCTTGAAGACCGGGGTCTCCTCCAGCTTGGCGCGGACCCACAGCCCGAACCCCACCAGGGCGCCGGAGAGCAGGAACGCCACCCGCCATCCCCAGCTGGTGAACTGGTCCTCCGTCAGCGCCACGCCCAGCGCGGCCAGGACGCCGTTGGCCAGCAGATTGCCCGCCGGCGGGCCGACCTGCGCGGCGGAGGCGTAGAAGCCGCGCCGCCGCGGATCGCCGAACTCGCTGGACAGCAGCACCGCACCGCCCCACTCACCGCCGACGCCGACGCCCTGCGCGAAGCGCAGCAGCACCAGCGCGGCCGGGGCCGCGACGCCGACCGTGGCGTAGGTGGGCAGCAGCCCGATCAGCAGCGTGGCGCCGCCGATGAGCACGAGCGTCGCGATGAGCACCTTCTTGCGGCCGATGACATCGCCGAGCCGGCCGAAGACGAAGCCGCCCAGCGGCCGGGAGACATAGCCGACGGCGTAGGTGGAGAACGCCAGCAGGGTGCCGGTGAAGGGGTCCTTGGAGGGGAAGAAGAGATCGCCGAAGACCAGGGCCGCGGCGGCGGAGTAGACGGCGAAGTCGTACCACTCCAGGGCCGTGCCGGTGAGGCTGGCGACGAAGGCGCGGCGGACCCCGGACCGGTCGGCCCGGGGTGGCGGTGCGCTCGATGCGGTGGGCTGCATGTTCCGTCCTCGAGGTGGTGCATGAGGCTTACGGGATGGTACGTGGCGTTTTCGGGGTGGTGCGATGAGTGGGGGGTTGCGCGGATCGACCTTCCGGCATACTTGTTGTATACCAAGCGTATGCGCAACCCCTCCGGAGGAAGTTAACCGCTTCGAAACCGCGAAAAGCGGTCACCCGCGGCAGCGGGTCACCGCACCGCAAGCACAGAAACCGCAGACCGCCCCCACACGCCCCACCGCGCCCTGGAGAGCACAGCACCCATGACAACGAAGCCGTCACAGCCCGCAGCCCAGCCCGCCCCGTCCTCGCTCACCTTCGAACTCCCCGACGGATCCCTGCACCACGTGGAGGTCGTCCAGGTGCTCAACGCGGGCTACGCGGGACGCAGCCAGGACGACGTGGCCGCCCACGTCGCCGAGCTCGCCGAGCTGGGCGTGCCCGCGCCTTCCGTGACGCCCGCCCTCTACCCGGTCGCCCCCTATCTCGCCCAGCAGACCGGCCGCGTCAGCGTCCAGCACGCGCGCACCTCGGGCGAGGCCGAGTGGGCGCTGGTCGTGGCCGCGGACGGGGAGCTGCTGCTGACGGCGGCCTGCGACCACACCGACCGCTCACTGGAGGTCCACGGCGTGGCCTGGAGCAAGAACGCGGCCCCCGATGTGCTGGCCACCCGGGCCTGGCGGCTGTCCGATGTGGCGCCCCGCCTGGACGATCTGACGCTCCGCGCCTGGGTCACTCACGAGGGTGAGGAGACCGAGGTGCAGAGCGGCACCCTGGCCGAGCTGCTGCCGCCCGCCTACTGGGTCGAGGTGCTGCGCGAACGCGGTGACCTGGTGCCCGGCACCGTGCTGATCTCCGGCACCATCCCGATGGCCGAGGGCGTGGACCAGTTCGCCGAGCGCTGGCGGGTGGAGCTGGGCGACCCGGCCACCGGCCGGACCATCGAATGCTCCTACGACGTGGTCCCGCTGCCCGAGCCGATCGGCTGAGACCGGAGCCCGCGCACAAGCGCCCCGGGCAACGCACACACGCGCCCCGGCCGCACACGGGCCACGGGCAACGCGCACACGCGCCCCGGCCGCACACGGACCCGGCCCAGGGCACCGCGCGAAGGCCGTCCGCCGCACGACCCCGGAGGGCGTGCGGTGGACGGCCTTCGCCGTTGTCCAGACGGTTCGGTGATTCAGCGTCCGGTCAGGTTTCCCTGCCCTTCCGCATCACCATGCCGGCCGCGATCAGGCCGAACAGGCAGGTGATGGCACCCACGACGACATTGTTCGCGATGATCCCGGCATCGGCGCCCCGGGCGACCACCCAGGGGGAGATGATCATCCATACACCGATCGCGGACATGGCCCAGCACAGGCTGTACATCCTCCTCGGCGCCGTGGTGAGGCCGAGCCCCAGCAGAGCGATGGTGACACCGAGGATGAGGTTGTTGACCATGAGGTTGGGGCTGGTGCCCGAGAAGTGCACCACCCAGGGAGAGATGGCGAAGTACAGACCGGCCAGAAGCACCGGCCCGTCGAGGAAGACAACGTCCCGCGCGTCCATCATGCGCGCGTAGCGCTCCCGCATCTCGGACACGTCGGGGTGGCCCGTTATATCGCCTCTCGCACGTGAGACGTCGGCCATTCGACTCGCCTCCTTCGATCCATGCAAGTCTGACCGCACAGTGCGGTAAAAACACCGCACCCCCATTGTGCGCCTCGCGTTGGTATATAGGTAGATGCCGGATTTGCCGCCGAAGGTGTATCGTGCGCCCCCGGCCGACGTGAAGCCTCCGTCAGGCCGGAAGCCTCCGTCAGGCGGGATGGACCGCCTCGTGCTTCTCGTAGCAGTCCCGGTTCAGATCGCGCACGTCGACCGTGGTCTGCACGGTCAGCCCCGGCACCGGCGACACATGGGCGCGGGCCACCTCCAGCACCGCCGCGGACAGCTCCCGCTTGGTCTCCGCGTCGCGCCCGGACAGGATCGCCACCTCGATGTGGATCATGGCGAGGTCCTGGGCGCCGTCCGCGAGATACGCCTCCGCTATCCGCCGGAACCGGGTCTTGCAGCCCGCCACCGCCGTGTCGACGGTCTTGGCGACCACCGGGTGCAGGGCGGCACCGAAGCCGGGGCGGTCGAACGCGTCGGTCAGGCTGTCGGAGTATTCGACGACGATGTGCGGCATGGGCTTGCGCTCCTCAAGGGGTACGCGGCGGCCCGCGGAGCCTTCCGCGCGGGGCCTCTTACCGGGGCATCGTCGCACCTTCTTCCACCGGACGGCCGAGCGCCCCGGGCCCGGTATCTGCTTCAATAGGGCCATGGCCAGCCTCCATGACATCGCGACGGGTCGTTACGACCTCGAGCCGTTCTGGCCGTCCCGGCAGGCGCACCACTTCGACCGCGAGTGTTGCCGCGCATCCGATGCGCGGGCCCGCTCGCTCGGCCGCTGACCTTTCCGCCCGGCCGCCCAGCCCGCGCGCACGACGTCCGCTGACGCCCTCTTGCGCGAAAGAGCTGACCTCATGACGAATCTCCGTAGCCTGTCGTCCGCCTCCGCCTCCGCCTCCGCTTCCGCTTCCGCGGCCCCGTCCGCCCCGCCCGGCCGCCAGCGGCTGCGAGCCGTCGCACCGGACGAGGTGCCACCGGTCGCCGATCTGCTGCACCCCGGCGCCACCTGGCTGCCCGCTCCCCCGCACACCCTGCCCACGCTCCCCGGCCATCCGCCGATGGTCGGCTATCTGGTGCTGGTCCCGGCCGACCGGCAGCAGCCCGAGGCGGCGGGGCCGCCCCCGGAGGAGGCTCCGGCGGTGACGGGTGACGAGCTGATCCGGATCGACCCCGACCAGCGCACCGCCGAGATCGCGGGGCGGCCGCTGGACCTGACCTATCTCGAGTTCGAGCTGCTGAGCCATCTCGTCGCCCATCCGCACCGGGTGCACACCCGCGACCAGTTGGTGACCACGGTGTGGGGGTACGGCCATGTCGGCGACGGCCGGACCGTCGACGTCCATGTGGCCCGGCTGCGCCGCAAGATGGGCGCCGAGCACCGGGGCACGATCGTGACGGTGCGGCGGGTGGGGTACAAGTACGTGCCCACCGTCTGACCACGGTCGTCACCCGCGAAAGCCCGCCGTGGCGGACGGGCCAGCAGCCTGTCCGCCACGGCGGGCCCGTGTGTCGAGCGGTGCCCGTCCAGAACCTCAGCGGCCCGCCCCCACCAGCGGCGGCCGCGGCCGCTCCACCGGCTCCTCGCCGTGGCTCACGCTCGGCAGCCACCGCAGGGCGCGCGGCAGATACCAGTTGCGCTCCCCGAGCAGCGCCATCACCGACGGCAGCAGCACCATCCGCACCAGCGTGGCGTCCACCAGCACCGCGACCGCGAGCCCGACGCCCATCTGCTGCATGTCCTGCATCCGCAGCAGCGCGAAGACCGAGAACACGGCGACCATGATGGCCGCGGCCCCGGTGACCGAGCCCGCCGTCGCCCGGATGCCCTCGCGGATCGCGTCCCGGGTGGCGAGCCCCCGTTCATGGGCCTCCCGGATCCGCGAGACCACGAACACGTGGTAGTCCATCGACAGCCCGAAGAGGATGACGAGGACGAACAGCGGCATCCACGCCTCGATCGCCCCGGCCGGTTCCATCCCCAGCCACTTCGCGCCCCAGCCGTGCTGGAAGACGGCCGTCATCGTGCCGTACGCGGCGCCCACCGACAGCAGGTTGAGCAGGATCGAGACGATCGCGATCGGCAGCGACCGGAAGCAGAGCAGCATCAGGACGAAGGTCACGGCGGCGATGAAGAGGAAGACCGGTGCGATGTCCGTCTTCAGCTGGTCGTTGAAGTCGCGGCTGGAGGCGAGCTCGCCGGTCACATACGCCTGGTCGGAGACCGGCCCGAGGATCCTCGGCACCAGATCCTCCCGGAGGGTGTCCAGGGCGCGCCGGGCGGCGGCGTCCTGACCGTCCCCGGCCAGCGGCACCTCGATCCGGGCCACCCCCTCCGTACGGTGCGCCTCGACGTCGACCGTCTTCCCGAACCGCCCGGACGCGGCGAGTTGCTCCTTGAAGTCCGCCACGGCCGCGTCGAAGCGGGCGGAGGCGACCTCGTCGGAGCGCAGCACCACCTCGGCCGGGGCGGGGCCGCCGGGGAAGGAGCCGGTGATCTCCTGGTACGCCACGGTGATCGCGGCGTCGGAGCCGAACTGCTTCTCCAGGCCGAGCTGTTCGGTCCTCATCCCCAGGGCGGGCGCACACAGCACCAGCAGCAGCGCGCCCGATACGGCGGCGAACAGCTTCGGCTTGGCCAGCACGGGCCGCATCAGCCTGCCGGAGACGCCCCCGCCGGCGTGCACGCCCTTCCGCGCGCCGTTCTTCCGGCGGCGGCTGTGCAGCGGCACCCGTCCGGCGTCGATCCGGTCGCCCAGCCAGGACAGCATCGCGGGCAGCACGGTCACCGAGCCGAGCATCGCCATCAGCACGACCAGGATGGTGGCGACCGCGAAGCCGTGGAACAGCAGCAGCCCGGACAGGAACATCCCGGCCATGGCCAGCATGACCGTGACCCCGGAGATCAGCACCGCCCGGCCGCTGGTGGCGGCCGCGATCCGCAGCGCGGCCCCGGCGTCCCGGCCCGCGGCCCGCTCATCGCGCTCCCGGCGCAGGTAGAACAGCGAGTAGTCGACGCCGACGGCCAGGCCCACCAGGAACATCACCGAGTTGGTGGAGTCGAACAGGGGCAGCTGGTGGCTGACGAGGGCGAGCAGCCCGAAGGTGCCGACGCAGGCGGTCACCGCGAGCAGCACCGGCAGCAGCGCGGCCACCAGCGCCCCGAAGACCACCAGCAGAATGCCCAGCGCCAGGGGTACGGCGGTCAGTTCGGCCTTCTTGAAGTCATCCGTCAGCATGTCGTCCAGCCGGTGCTGGGCGGTGGCGTCGCCGAACTCGTAGGCCATGACGCCCCGATGGGCCGACTCGGTCTTCTCCACCGCCTCGACGACCGGCCCGACCCGCTTCCCGGCCGTGTCCGGGTCGCCCTTCATCTCGAAGCTGATCAGCGCCTCCCGGCCGTTCTCCGAGCGCACCGGGGGCTGGACGCGCGCCGTCTCCCCCGTCCGCTCCAGCCGCGCCGAGAGGTCGCGGGCCGCGTCGCGCCAGCCGTCGGGGCGGTCGCTGCGCAGCATCACCATCTCGCCGGCCGGGGTCTGAAGGCCCGCGTCCTCCAGAATCTTCTCGGCGCGTGCGGAATCGCCCGTACCGTTCTCCGAGTTGGTCATCTGCCGGGATCCCGACATCCCGCCGACCACGGCGACGATCACGACGAACAGCAGCCATCCGGTGATCGCGGTCTTGCGGTGGCGGGTGGACCACCCGCCCAGCCGCACGGCCAGGCCCTTCCTCGTTGCGCTCATCGCGTCTCTCCCCGTGGGTTACGGACGGAACAGGTCATGCCACGACGCTAGGAATCCGCAGGTCCGCGCCCCAGCCGGGCAGCCACCCTGTCGCCGAGCCGTAGGGCGAGGCGGGGAGGTGGTGCCAGGTACACCCCGGGACGGTGTCCGGCCCCCGTGTCCGGGCGGCGGGCCGCTGCCAGACTGAGGAGGCCCGCCGGTGCGGGCACCAGGTTCCGAGCAGCGAGGGGGAAGCCGGATGAGGGCACAGAGAGCGCTGACGGCCTGCGCACGGGGGTTCGCCGTCTCCTGGCTGGCGCTGGTGTCGATCACCCTGTCCGTGCTGACGATCGTGTCGATCAGCTTCATCCCGCTGGGCGTGGGGGTCTTCACCACCCCTCCCCTGATCCGCGCGGTGCGGGCGCACGCCAATCGGCGCCGGCTGCTGGCCGCCGCCTGGGCCGATGTCCGGATCCAGCTGCCGTACCGCCCGCTGCCCGCCGACCGGCGCTCCGGGGTCACCGGGCAGGTGGAGCTGTGCACCCACCTGCTGAAGGACCCGGCCACCTGGCGCGATCTGCTGTGGCTGCAGGTCGACATGACGGCCGGATACGCCATCGCGCTGCTGGCCTTCGCCTTCATGCCGTACGGGCTCGAGGGGTTCGTGCTGGCCGCCGGGGTGTGGCAGCCGATCGTGGACGCGGGCGGCACCTACTGGTACGCGTTCCTGCCCATCGACTCGGTGGGCACCGCCCTGCTGGCGGTGCCGGTCGGCGTCGGCTTCATCACCCTCGGGTCGGTCCTCTCCCCCGTCCTGCTGCGCGGCCACTTCCTGCTGGCGCGCGCCTTCCTGGACCCGACCCCGCACATGGCGCTCGAGCAGCGGGTGCGGCGGCTCACCGAGACCCGGCACGACGCCGTGGACACCTCCGCCGCTGAACTGCGCCGCATCGAGCGAGATCTGCACGACGGCGCCCAGGCCAGGCTCGTCGCGATGGGCATGAGCCTGGGCACCGTGGAGGTCCTGATCGAGAAGGACCCGGCCAGGGCCAAGGAGTTGCTCGCCGCCGCCCGTACGAACTCCGCCGAGGCCCTGGCCGAGCTGCGCGACCTGGTCCGGGGCATCCATCCGCCGGTACTGGCCGAGCGCGGTCTGGGGGACGCGGTACGCGCGCTGGCGCTGCGGACGGCGGTGCCGGTGGAGGTGAACGTGGACCTCGCGGGCCGCCCCGACGAACCGGTCGAGTCGGCCGCGTACTTCGCGGTCAGCGAGGTGCTGACCAACGCGGCCAAGCACGCGGGCGCCTCGCGGATGTGGCTGGACATCCACCACCAGGACGGCATGCTCCGCGTCACCGTGACCGACGACGGGCGCGGCGGTGCGCGGATCACCCCGGGCGGCGGGCTGAGCGGTGTCGAACGGCGTCTGGGCACGTTCGACGGGGTCCTCGCGGTCAGCAGCCCGGCCGGCGGGCCGACCATGGTGACGATGGAGATCCCCTGCGGCCTCTCGGCGCAGGGCGCCGCCCGGTGACCCACCCGGCGCAGGGCGCCGCCCGGTGACCCACCCGGCGCAGGGCGCCGCCGGATGACCACCGCCGGGAAATCCGGCGGCGGGGCGCGCCGCCCCGGTGTTAGCGTGCCGATGCCGGCCGCGGGACTCCGGTGCGACTTCCGGAACCCGCCTGCTAAGCGACGATTCGCAGTTCGTGCCCCCATTCCCCGGCCGGCTCCCGCACCCCGTCGCCGGAGGCCCCCATGGAGACGCTGGCCGATCTGGTCGCGGCCGAGGACGTCCTGCTCTTCGTCAACGCGGCCATCACCTCGACGGGCCAGCGGGAGTTCCACTCCGGCGCGGGCGAGCAGCGCATGTCGCTCGACTTCCTGCACGCCTACATGCTCGGAAACTACCGGGATCTGTACGCGGCGACCCTCGCGCTGAACATCAATGACCACAACGCGGCGCTGATCGTGCGGCGGCTGCTGGAGAGCGCCAAGGAGGCCACCCCGGAACAGCGCGGGACCGAGGGCCGGCTGATCGCCCGGCGTCTGGCCGCGCTTCCGCCGCCCCGGGTCTACCGGCTGTTCCGCGGGCTGCGCCGGGCCGGGGTCAACAACCGCCGCACCCGCGCCATCATCCGGGACTGGCTGGCGGCCCGCCCGGATCCGGCGTTCGACGCGGTGAAGTACCGGGGTGCGGTCAAGTCGGCGGCCCGCCACGCGCATCTGCGGCTCGACGGCGACCTCGGCCCGTTCCTCTTCGAGCCGGCCGACCGCCGGAGCGAAGGGTTCCGCTCCCCGTTGCTGGAGGCGTGGCGCCGTGCGCACTACGAACAGTCCGCGGTGTACGACCTCCCGTACACCGTCGCCGAGGGCTTCGCGGCCAAGCACGGCATCGACCGCGAGCTCTTCCTGGAGCGCATCGCGCCGCGGCTCACCCGGCTGGAGCGGCTGCGGCTGCAGGGCGCGGCCCGCGCCGCCGGGGCCGATTCCGTACGGGCGGATCTGGCCACCATGCCACTGACCCGGCTGGCGGCCTATGTGCTCTCGCTCCCGCTGGACGAACGGGCCGCGCGCCGCGCCGAGTTGACCGCCGCGCTGCGCACCGCCGCACGGCGCGCGGCGGGTGCCCGGGCCGGTACCTGGGGCCGGGTCGCGGCGGTCCTCGACGACAGCTTCTCGTCCTTCGGCTCGACGCGGAAGCGGCGGCGCCCGCTCGCCGTCGCGCTCGGCTGTCACTTCCTGCTGGAGGCGCTGGCGGAGGAGTTCATTCCGCTGTGGTTGTCGGGCGGTGTTGATCCGCTGCTTCGGTACCCGTACGGTCCCACGCCGCTCGGCGAGCGGGTCCTGGACGCGCTGGAGCACCGGCCGGACCGGCTGCTGATCGTCTCCGACGGCTGGGACAACGCGCCGCCCGGACTGGCCGGAGAGGTGCTGCGCGTCTGGCGCACCCGCCTCGACCCCGGTCACCGCACCGGCGTGACCCACCTCAACCCGGTCTATGACGCGGACGGCTTCGACGTGCGGCGGCTGGCGCCGGGCGTGCCCACGGCCGGGGTGCGGGACGCGGAGGACCTGCCGACGCTGGTGGAGTTCGCGCGGTTCGCGGAGGGGCGTACGGGCCTGGCCGAGCTGCGGGCGCACCTCGACGCCCGGGTGCGGCACTTCCTCGACGGGCCGGGGCCGGACGAGCCACTGCCGGAGGGACCATGACCACCACCACGACGCTCGAGCTGACCGGGCTGACCGCGCTGCCCGCCCAGACCTGGGGCGCGATCCGGCTGGTGCCCCTCGTCCGGGACGAGCCGATCGCCGATCTGCGGCTGGACGCCCGGCTCTACGGCGACGACCTCGCCGCCGTCGCGCTCGACCGGCGCACGGCGTACTACGCCTATGTTCCGCACGGCTTCGTCGCCACCTGGACGGCCGACGGGACCCCGGCCGCGGCGTACGGCACCCGGCTGCGGCGGGAGGACGAGCGGCGGGCCGACCCGCCGCCGTGCGTCTCCCTGCGCTTCCACCGCCGCATGGCGCGCCGCGTCGACCGCGACCGGGTGCGCTTCCTCCCCCTGCACCTCGCCCTGGAGGGCTATCTCGCCCTGCACTTCGGCGGCCCGGCGGTGGTGTGGGAGGAGTGGTCGCACCGGGCGGTCAGCCATGGTCTGTCGCCGCGGGTCGAGCAGGCGTACACCGGCGCCGAGGTGGCGGGGCTCGGCGACGCGCTCCGGGTCTTCGAGATCCACCCGGGCCAGTGCGGAGTGCTGCTCTACGCCGCCGACGCGCTCGCCGCCGCCTTCGTCGTACCGCATCCGGACGACTACCGCGCCCTGCACCCGTCGCTGCTGCACGATCTGTACGGGGAGCTGGTCCACCATTATGCGACGCTGCACGGACCCGTCCCCGACTTCCGGGCGCGGATAGCGGACGGTGCGGTGTCCTCCCTGGCCGGGCTGCGCGCCGAGGCGGCGCGGCAGCGGGCGGAATGGGCGGACTTCCACGCCACCGCGCTGGCGGGCGGGCTGCTGGAGGAGGCGTACCAGGTCCAGCGGGTGCGCCGCATGGGGCCGTTCGCCCTGTCCCGTTTCCTGCCGCCGTTCCACCGCCGCACCGAGCAGCACATCGGCGAGACCATCACCCACGAGGACGGCCGCCTCGCCTATCTCAAGACCTTCCGCCTCTCCGAACACCAGGTCCGCCGCGGCCATCTGCTCACCCGCCTCGCCGCCGCCGACTGGAACCTGGGGGCGGCGGCCGGCCTCCTCGGTGTCACCCCCGCCCAGCTGGCGCTGCGCATCGAAGCGGCGGGGTTCGGGGCGCTGCTGCGGCAGGACGTGCTGGACCACTACCGGGCCGAGGCACGCCGGGACCGGTAGCGGCCGCCCCGGGCGCGGTAGATTCGGATCGATTCGGCCGTGTCCCCGCCCGGGGCCCGAGGACGTCATGGAGCAGCCGTGCGTGTTGTGGTCGCCGAGGATCTGTTCCTGCTGCGGGACGGGCTGGTGCGGATGCTGGAGGCGTACGACTTCGAGGTCGTGGCCGCCGTGGAGAGCGGGCCCGAGCTGAGCAAGGCGCTGGCCGAGCTGGAGCCGGACGTCGCGGTGGTGGATGTGCGGCTGCCGCCCTCGTTCAGCGACGAGGGGCTGCAGTGCGCGCTGGCGGCGCGGCGGGCGCGGCCGGGGCTGCCGGTGCTCGTGCTGTCGCAGCACGTGGAGCAGTTGTACGCGCGGGAGCTGCTCGCGGACGGCAGCGGGGGCATCGGGTATCTGCTCAAGGACCGGGTCTTCGACGCCGATCAGTTCGTCGACGCGGTGCGGCGGGTCGCCGCCGGGGGCACGGCGATGGATCCGCAGGTGATCTCGCAGCTGCTGGACCGGCGTGCCCAGGACCGGCCGCTGGGGCGGCTGACGCCGCGGGAGCAGGAGGTGCTGGAGCTGATGGCGGAGGGGCGGTCCAACACGGCGATCGCGGCGCGGCTGTTCGTCACCGAGCGGGCGGTCGCCAAGCACACCTCCAACATCTTCGGCAAGCTCGGCCTGCCGCCGTCGGACGACAACAACCGCCGGGTGCTGGCGGTGCTGGCCTACCTCGACCGGGGCTGAGCCGCCGGAGCCGGCCGGCCAGGGCCCGGCGGCCTCCCGCGCGCACCATTGCTCCCACCCCACAACGCTGGTTAAGTGCCTTGTCCATATGACCCATTGGCCGTTGTCCGTTGGGGGGCGCATGAGCGACCTGAGCAGACGCACGCTGATCGGAGCCGCCGGAGCACTGGGGGCCGGGGCCACGCTGGGGAGCTTTCCCGCGGTGGCCGACGAGCCGCACGACGCACAGGACACCGCCGTGACCGCGTTCGACACCGCTCCCGCGCGCGCCGCCCTGCGGCGGCTGCTGCCGGCGCACGCCGATCAGTTCCGGCTGGTGGCGCTGGAGAAGCGGGGCGCTGAGGAGCGGTTCGAGGTCGGCGGGTCCCCGGGGCGGCTGACGGTCTCCGGGACCAGCCCGGCGGTACTGCTCACCGGGGTGCACTGGTACCTCAAGTACACCTGCCACGCCCAGATCACCTGGTCCGGCGATCAGCTGAACCTGCCGGGGAAGCTGCCCGCGCCCGCCCGGCGCGTCGCCCGCTCGACCGCGCTCCCGCACCGCTTCGCGTTCAACGACACCCATGACGGCTACACCGCGCCGTTCGCCGGGTGGGACCAATGGGAGCACCTGATCGACATCGCGGCCCTGCACGGCTGCAACGAACTGCTGGTCACCGCCGGTCAGGAGGGTGTCTACCACCGGCTGCTGCAGGACTTCGGCTATACGGACGCCGAGGCGCGCGCCTGGCTCCCCGCCCCCTCCCACCAGCCGTGGTGGCTGCTGCAGAACATGAGCGGATACGGCGGGCCGGTGTCCACCGCGCTGCTGGCCAAACGCACCGAGCTGGGGCGGCGGATCGCCGGCCGGCTGCGGGAGCTGGGCATGCGGCCGGTGTTCCCCGGCTACTTCGGCACCGTCCCGGACGGCTTCGCGGACCGCAACCCGGGCGCCCGTACGGTCCCGCAGGGCGACTGGAACGGGCTCAGGCGGCCCGACTGGCTCGATCCGCGCACCGAGGTGTTCCGCGAGGTGGCCGCCGCCTTCTACCGCCATCAGCACGCACTGTTCGGCGAGGCCGAGCTGTTCAAGATGGACCTGCTGCACGAGGGCGGCGACCCCGGCGACGTCCCGGTGCCGGAGGCCGCCCGCGCCGTCGAGACCTCGCTCCAGACCGCCCGCCCCGGCGCCACCTGGGTGATCCTCGGCTGGCAGGACAACCCCCGCCGCGATCTGCTGGACGCCGTCGACCACGACCGCATGCTCATCGTGGACGGCCTCTCGGACCTGGACACCGTCACCGACCGGGAGCGGGACTGGGGCGGGGTGCCGTACGCGTTCGGCACCATCCCCAACTTCGGCGGCCGCACCACGATCGGCGCCAAGACCCATATGTGGACCGAGCGGTTCACCACATGGCGCGACAAACCGGGCAGCAAGCTGGTCGGCACGGCCTATATGGCGGAGGCGGCCGAGCGGGATCCGGCCGCGTTCGAGCTGTTCAGCGAGTTGGCGTGGCGTGAGGACGCGGTGGACCGGGCCGAGTGGTTCGGCTCCTACGCCGAGGCGCGCTACGGCGGACCGGACACCCGGGCCCGGGAGGCGTTCGCCGCGCTGCGCGACACCGCGTACGAGATCAGCAGCAAGGACGGCCGCCCGCACGACTCGGTCTTCGCCTCCCGGCCCTCCCTGACCGCGCGTTCGGGCACCAACTACGCGACCCACACCCCCGCCTTCGACCCGGCCGGATTCGACGTGGCCTTCGCGGCGCTGCTGGGCGTGCGCGCCGGGCTGCGCGACAGCGACGCCTACCGCCACGACCTCACCGACATCGCCCGGCAGGCGCTCGCCAACCGCTCCTGGCAGCTGATCCCGCAGCTCCAGGACGCCTACGACCGCAAGGACCGCACGGCCTTCCGGGCGCTGTCCCGGCTGTGGCTCAAGCTGATGCGGCTCAGCGACGACATGACCGGCGCCCACCGGCGGTTCCTGCTCGGCCCCTGGCTCGAGGACGCCAAGCGGATGGCGTCCGGCGAGGAGGAGGCGGCCCGGCTGGAGCGGGCCGCGCGCACCCTCATCACCACCTGGGCGGACCGCGCCACGGCCGACGGCGGCAAGCTGGCCAACTACGCCAACCGCGACTGGAACGGCCTCATCGCCGACTTCCACCTCCCCCAGTGGCAGTCCTATCTGAACGAGCTGGAGGACGCCCTGGCGGAGGGCCGGGCGCCGCGCTCCTTCGACTGGTTCGCCGTCGAGGAGCCGTGGACGCGGGAGCGCAAGAGCTACCCCGTGCGGCCGACGGCGGACGCCCACCGCACCGCCCAGCGGGTGTACGAGGCGCTGGCCAAGGCCCCGTACCAGGGGACGCTGACCGTCACCGTCGAGCCCGCCACCCTGCCGCCCGGCGGCTCCGCGTCCCTCACCGCCGCCCTGCGCAACGTCAACGGGCTGCGCCCCACCGGCCGCGTCGACTTCGACCTCACCGTGACCGGTCTCGACCCGGCCCCGGACGGGCCGACCCGGCTCCCCCGCGTCCCGGCGGGCGGCACCGGCGAGGTCCACTGGCGCGCCACCGCGCCCGACGAGCCGCTGGCGCACCCGCTCGAGCCGCTGCCGTACGAGCTGGGCGTCACCTACGGGCCGCGGGGCGAGGAGCGGGTGCGGGCCGTGCGCACCGGGACGCTGTGGATCGCCGGACCGCTGGCGGAGGGCTTGCGGACCGTCACCAACAGCGGTGCGGCCTTCGGCCAGCTGGACGAGCGGTTCGCCATCGACGGCGCGGGCCAGGACCTGTGGAAGGGCACCGCCGAATTCGGCTCCGTCTACCGCGATGGCGTCCTTACGGTGGGCACGGCCATGACCGTGAAGGTGGACGCCCAGGCGGCCACCGGGCCCTGGGCACGGGCCGGGCTCATCGTCCGCGACGACCTCGCCACGGCGGGCTCCCCCGGCTTCGTGAACCTCTCCGTCACCCCGGCCAACGGTGTCGTCCTGTCGTACGACTCGGGCGGCGACGGCACGCTGGACACCTACCAGCGGATCACCGGCGTCAAGGCGCCCGTCCTGCTGCGGCTGACCCGCACCGCCGCCACCTCCTACACCGGCGAGCTGTCCACCGACGACGGCGCGACCTGGCGGAAGGTGGCCACCGTGACGGCCCCGGGCGGGGCGGCCGCGCAGGACGCCGGGATCTTCATGAGCGCGGCCAACGGGGGCACCGGCGCCCGGGGGACGGTCGAGTTCAGCGGCTGGAGGACGAGTACGCCGTAGCGGGTCGGCGTCAGTGGCGGGGCGGGGCTCGGCGGATGTCCGGCGGTACGCGTGCGCCTGCGGCGACCTGGTCCCCTCCCCGCCCCTTCCCGCACCTGGGG
>NZ_JAEEAP010000183.1 GCF_016103465.1 Streptomyces sabulosicollis | reverse complement strand
CGGATGCGGGGCTGGGTGAGGCGGTGGTCCGCGCGGGCGGATCGTATGCCCGCTACGCGGATCTTGCCGCGCTGATCAGCGCGCTCGATGAGGGTGAGGCGGTGCCCGGGACCGTGGTGCTGTCCTGTCCGACGAGCGGTGGTGGTGATGGCGTGGTTGCCGGGGTGCGGGAGTCGCTGTCCACTGTGCTGTCTTCGGTGCAGCGGTGGCTGGGTGAGGAGCGGCTGTTCGGGTCCCGTCTGGTGGTGGCCACCCGTGGTGCGGTCGCCACACAGCCGGGGGACGGTGTGGCGGATCTGGAGCAGGCTCCGGTGTGGGGTCTGTTGCGGTCGGTGCAGACCGAGAACCCGGGCCGGTTCCTGCTCCTGGACCACGACCCCGGCTCCGGCCCCGACCACGAGCAGGCTCAGGACCCCGACCATGACCAGGGGGTCAGCGCCGCTGCAGCCGACGCGGTGGTGCGGGTCCTCGCCGCTGGTGAGGAGTCGCAGCTGGCGGTTCGGGGCGGCACGGTCCTGGTCCCGCGCATGTCGCGCGTGGCCAAGCCCGCGACGGCCCCCGAGGTGTCCACGCGGTTGGTCTCGGGTGGGACGGTGTTGGTGACGGGTGCGTCGGGTGTGCTGGCGGGTGTGGTGGCCCGGCATCTGGTGGCTGAGCACGGGGTGGAGCACCTGCTGCTGGCCAGCCGCAGGGGCCCGGACGCCCCCGGTGCGGCCGAATTGGTGGCTGAGCTGGAGGCGGCAGGGGCGTCGGTGACCGTGGCCGCGTGTGATGTGGCCGATCGTGAGGCGGTGCGTGAGCTGCTGGCCGGTGTCCCGGCGGAGGCGCCGCTCAGGGGTGTGGTGCACACCGCAGCCGTGGTGGACGACGGCGTTGTCGACGGTCTTACCGATGAGCGTGTGCAGCGGGTGCTGGCGCCGAAGGTGGATGCGGCCTGGCATCTGCATGAGCTGACCCGGGACATGGGCCTGGAGGCGTTCGTGCTCTACTCCTCCGTCGCCTCCACGCTCGGCGCCGGTGGGCAGGGGAGTTACGCGGCGGCCAACGCCTTCCTCGACGCCCTGGCCCAGCACCGCCACGCCCAGGGCCTGCCCGCCCTCTCCCTGGCCTGGGGGCTGTGGGCGCAGGCCAGCGGTATCACCCAGAACCTCAGCCAGACCGACATCGCCCGCATGGCACGCGGCGGCACCACCGGACTCTCCACGGAAGAAGGGCTCGCCCTCTTCGACACCGCTCAAGGCGTGGGACGTCCGCATGTGATGCCGGTGCGGATGGACCTGACGTCACACCAGGCCCATCCGGAATTGCCGGTCCCGGCGATGCTGCGGAACTTGATACGTACGCCTCTCCGCAAGGCCGCGACCGGGCAGAGCGGTGCGAAGCAATGGCGAGACCGACTTCTGGGAGCGAGTCCCGAGGAGCGTGAGCAGCTCCTGCTGGACCTCGTCCGCACCTCGACCGCGACCGTGCTGGGACACCGGAACTCCGCGGACATCGACTCCGACGGCGAATTCCTCGAAATGGGTTTGGATTCCCTGACGGCCGTCGAGCTTCGGAACCAGCTCGGTGGCGCCACGGGGCTGCGGCTGTCCACCACGATGGTCTTTGACCATCCGACCCCGGCCGATCTCGCGGTTCATCTCGCAGATGAGCTGAATGCCCTCCCAGCCAGTTCTCCCGGCTCTCCCAGGGCCGTGGAGTCCGTCACCGCCGGCACCCACGCAGTGCTGGCCGAGATCGAAAAGCTCCGGGAAACGCTTTCCCTCGCGTCACTGGTCAATGAGGACCGGTCCCTGGCGCTTGGCCGACTGGAGGACGTGCTCAATCAATTCGCGAAGCAGGACCAGGACCAAGGCCAGGACCAGGACCAAGGCCAGGACCAGGACCAGCACCAGCACCAGCACCAAGGTCAAGGCCAAAGCCAAGGCCAAGGCCAGGCGTCTCGCGGTGGAGGATCCGAGATGAATCCAAGTGAAGGCATCGACGTGCTGGGTTGACCTCCGGCGGCCCCGGGGCCACTTGTGGCCACTCTTGGCCACCTGTGGCCATGTGGCCACGGACCAATGACAAGAACCCAGCGAATGCGTGAGCATGAATTAACACGCCGTCCGCTGTGATGACCGAAGCGCGAAGGTTATCTTTGGGCTGCCGGAAATCTGAAGTCCATTGCTTGGCGACAGTGAATTATCCGGTGCCCGGCGAACCCTTGTCCGAGCCGCCTGATCATGGTTAGAGTCGGCAGCGCGGACGCCCGAGTCACATAAGACGGATCCAACGGGGAAGTGGTGTCGATGGAATTCAGCGTCTTGTATTTTGCGAACCGCGAGGTCACGGATGCGTCCGCGGAATACGACCTGCTGCTGGATACGGCGCGGTTTGCCGATGAGCACGGGTTCACAGCGCTCTGGATGCCTGAGCGGCATTTTCATCGATTCGGCGGCGCGTATCCGAATCCCGCACTCACGGCAGCGGCCCTCGCCACCGTGACGCGCAACATACGGCTGCGTGCGGGAAGCGTGGTCGTCCCCCTCCACGATCCGCTGGAAGTCGTGGAGAACTGGTCACTGGTGGACAACCTGTCCCGCGGCCGCGTCGATCTGGCCTTCGGTACCGGCTGGGCGCCCAACGACTTCGTCCTGGCGCCGGACCACTACCAGGAGCGCCGGAAGCTGACGATGGACGGGATCGAGGAGATCCGCGGCCTGTGGCGCGGGGAGCCGGTGAAGCGGGTCAATGGGGAGGGCGACAGCGTTCAGGTCCTCACCTACCCCCGCCCGCTGCAGGAGGAGCCCGGTCTCTGGATGACGTGTTCCAGCAGCCGGGCGACGTTCGAAGAGGCCGGTGCGCGCGGCCTGAACATCCTCACCGCTCTGCTCTTCCAGAAGGTGGAGGAAGTGGCGGCGAACATCGAGGTGTACCGGGCGGCCCGGGCCAGGAACGGTCTCGATCCGGCGGGCGGCACGGTCACCCTGATGATGCATACCTTCGCCGGTGAGAGCGACAAGCAGGTGCGCGACATCGTGAAGGAGCCCTTCAAGGCGTATCTCAAGTCCTCCTTCGACCTCTGGCGCAACCAGTGGAGCGATCTGCAGGGCGTGGACCAGGAGCAGGTGGTCAACTTCGCCTTTGAACGCTACTTCCGCACCGCGTCCCTGTTCGGCTCCGTCGACAAGTGCGTCCGTTCCGTGGAAAAGCTGGCCCAGGCCGGCGTGAACGAAGTCGCCTGCCTCGTGGACTTCGGTGTGACGGGCGATGAGATTCGCGCGGCCCTGCCCTACCTCGACCAGGTCAGGAGCCGTGTCCAGGCGGGGTCGTGAACCGACGGAGATCCCTTCCAGCGAACCCCTTCCGCGAACCCCTTCCGTGAACCCCCTGCGTGAACCCCTTGCGCGAATCCCTTCCGCAGACCCCTTCGCGGCCCCTCCGATGCCGCCGCCCATCCCCACCCGCCGCCATCCACACCCGCCGCGCCCAGCGGCGACGCTGATCCGAGGTGAAGGAAGATATGTCATACGACGCCGACGTCGTCGTGGTCGGTGCGGGGCTGGCCGGTCTGGTCGCCGCGGCCGAGCTGGCCGACGCGGGCCGTAAGGTCATCGTGCTCGACCAGGAGGGCGAGAACTCGCTGGGCGGTCAGGCGTTCTGGTCCTTCGGCGGTCTCTTCCTCGTGGACTCGCCGGAGCAGCGCCGCATGGGCATCCGGGACAGCCGTGAGCTGGCGCTGCAGGACTGGCTCGGCAGCGCCGGATTCGACCGGCCGGAGGACCACTGGCCGCGTCGCTGGGCGGAGGCGTACGTGGACTTCGCCGCCGGGGAGCAGCGGTCCTGGCTCAGGGAGCAGGGTGTGCGTTTCTTCCCGCTCGTCAGCTGGACCGAACGAGGCGGCTACGCGGCGTCCGGGCACGGCAATTCGGTGCCCCGGTTCCACATCACCTGGGGCACCGGGCCCGGCCTGCTGGAGCCCTTCGTCCGCAGGGTCCGGGCCGCCCGTGCCCGGGGGCTGGTCGAGTTGCGGTACCGCCACCGGGTGACCGGGCTGTCGCGCACCGCCGGGTCCGTGGATACGGTGTCCGGTGATCTGCTGGCCCCCGACGAGGTGCAACGGGGGGCGGCCAGCTCACGTGAGGTGACGGGTGTCTTCGAGCTCCGCGCCCAGGCGGTCATCGTCACCTCGGGTGGCATCGGTGGCAACGACGATCTCGTCCGCAGGAACTGGCCGGAGCGGCTGGGCAGCCCCCCTCGGCGGATGATCGCCGGCGTCCCCGCATACGTCGACGGGCGCATGCTCGAGGTGACGGAGAAGGCCGGGGGACGGGTCATCAACGGCGACCGGATGTGGCACTACAACGAGGGCGTCCAGAACTGGGATCCGATCTGGCCCCGGCACGGGATCCGCATTCTGCCGGGCCCCTCGTCGCTGTGGCTGGATGCCACGGGGAAGCGGCTGCCGGTGCCGCTCTTTCCCGGGTACGACACCTTGGGCACGCTCAAGCACATCATGAGCACGGGCTATGACTACTCGTGGTTCGTGCTGACCCAGAAGATCATCGAGAAGGAGTTCGCCCTCTCGGGGTCGGAGCAGAATCCCGACCTCACGGGGAAGAGCATCCGGGGTGTGCTCGGCAGGCTCCGCCCCGGCCCGCCCGGTCCCGTGGAGGCGTTCCGGCAGCGCGGTGTGGACTTCGTGGTGGAACGGGACCTGGCCTCGCTGGTGCGCGGGATGAACGCGCTGACCGACGAGCCGCTGATCGATGAGGCCGAGCTCCGCCGCGAGATCGTCGCTCGTGATCGCGAGACGGTCAACAAGTTCTCCAAGGACCTTCAGATCAACGCGATCCGGGCAGCGGGAAACTACCTCGGCGACAAGCTGGGGAAGGTGGCTCCGCTGCACAGGTTGCTGGATCCCAAGGCCGGTCCGCTCATCGCGGTGCGGCTGAACATCATCACCCGCAAGTCTCTCGGTGGTCTGGAGACCGACCTGTCCAGCCGGGTGCTGACCGGCACCGGCGAGCCCCTTCCGGGTGTCTACGCGGCGGGCGAGGTGGCCGGATTCGGCGGTGGCGGAGTGCACGGCTACCGCTCGCTGGAGGGGACATTCCTCGGCGGGTGTCTGCTGTCCGGCCGGGCGGCGGGCCGTGCCGCGGCGCGGGCCGTGGGCTGAACGGCAGCACCGGTGGCCGCGGACCGGCGGTACCGGCTTCGGCGCCGGGAGCCACGAGGCGTCGGGAGCCGCGAGGCGCCGGGCGGCACGAGGCGTCGGGAGCTGCGAGGCGTCGGGAGCCGCGAGGCGCCGGGCGGCACGAGGCGCCGGGAGCCGCGAGGCGCCGGGAGCCGCAAGGGAACGGGAGGCACGAGGCGCCGCGAGGCATGAGGCGTCGGGCAAACGGCGTACCAGCAAACCTGACCAGCAAACCACTTGACCCATCGGAGAGGCAGTTCGGATGTCAACGGCGGCACAGAGCAACATCGCGCAAGTTGGGGATCGCTACGACGAGTTCAGCGCGCTGCACGCCCTGCTGAGCAGCAGCGACCTGCCCGTGGGAAGCAATCTGCACCTCGGGTACTGGAACGACGAGCACGACGAGGCGGACCTGGCGACCGCCACCGAACAGCTGACGCGGCAGATGCTCAAGCGGCTGGCGCCCCGGCCCGGACAGCGGATCCTCGATGTGGGCTGCGGAGTGGGTCAGCCCGCGATGAGCCTGGCCCGCGCCTGCGATGTCGAGGTGCTCGGCATCTCCGTCAGCCGCCGTCAGGTGGAGCAGGCCACCGCGCGCGCGAGCGAGGCCGGACTGGCGGACCGGGCGCGCTTCGAGTACGCCAACGCCATGCAACTGCCGTACGCCGACGCCTCGTTCGACGCGGCATGGCTCTTCGAGTCGCTCATCCACATGCCGGAGAAGGAGCGCGCGCTGAAAGAGGTGGCGCGGGTGCTGAAGCCGGGGTCCCGGGTGGCCGTCGCCGATATGTTCCACCGTCCCGGACACGACTGGCCGCTCGAGGGAAGCGAGATCGTCACGGCGGTCGGGCTCGACGACTACCGGGAGCTGTTCGACCGGGCGGGTCTCCGGCTGCTGGAGATCGACGATGTGTCGGATCACACGATCGTGCCGCCTCCCATTCAGGCCAAGCTCAAGGACCTGCTCGCGCCGCACCGCGAGGCACTGGTGCGGGCGGTCGGCGAGGGGCTCGTCAACCAGCTGATCGGGCCCGAGGAGGGCGCGGAGGTGGGGCCCGGCGGCGGGCTCCCCGGTTATGTTCTGATCGCCGGAGAGCGCCCGTAGGGCCGAGCCGTCCACACGCGGTCCGCGGCCGGTATCGCCCACTCATCCCGGTTGTCATTCGTTGCGGCGCCAGGAGTCCGACGTGATAATCGAATTGACTTGGTGATCTTCTGGGGGTTGGATGCTCAAGGAACGGGGACTTGAATGGCGCGCGGTTGCCGTGTATCGGCTTTCGCTTGTTCAGCCTTCACTCGATGTCGGTGAGATCGCACGCCGACTTGACCTTTCCGAAGCCGAAGTCCGCGCGGTCCACGCGGAGCTGGCCGAACACCCGCTGGTGGCCGGACGGGCCGCCCTGACCTGCGAAGAATCCGATCTCCGTGAGGAGCTGGGACCCGGGGACGACGTCACGGCGCGGCGGTGGCAGATAGCGAAGGCCCGATCCATGGTCTCCTCGGTGACCCGGAATTACGATGCCGGTGAGGAATACGTCGGCGCCGTCCGGCGGTTCGACGGGGCCGATGCCGTGCATACGCGGCTGCGCGAGTTGTGCGGACGGGCGGCCAAGGAGTGCCGCATCTTCTCCTCTTCCTATGTCCAGCTTCCGAATTCCGTGGAGCAGGGAAACCAATGGGAGCGGGTGGTGGCGGAGCGTGGAATTTCCATCCGGGCCGTTCATCAGGACAGCTTCCGCGGCGATTCCGCGGAGCTGGGGGCCGCCCGGTGGCTCGCCTCGCTCGGCGGGCGGATCCGTACCGTCCCCGTCCTCCCGACTCCCATGGCGCTGGTGGACGAGCACATCGCCCTGGTGCCGCTGGATCCGGAGGACGCCACCCGCGGTGCGCTCGAGTTGAACGGGCACGAGGCGGTGGCGGCGCTGCGGACGATCTTCGAGCACTTCTGGGTCACGGCCACTCCCTGGGACGAGCCCGCGCAGCGGGACCGGGAGGGGCTCTCGCCCCGGGAGCGCGATCTGCTCCGCCTGCTCGCCAGTGGATGCACCGACGAATCGATGTGCCGCAAGCTGGGCATCTCGCTGCGCACCGTGCGCCGCGCGGTCGCCGATCTCATGGCGCGCCTGGGCGCCCACAGCCGCTTCGAGGCGGGTGTGCAGGCGGTCCGCTGCGGCTGGCTGTAAAAGCAATCGAGCGGCTCGTGGAGTCCGCCCTGTCCCGAGGAGTCAGACGATGACCAATCCGTTCGACAACCCCGACGGCACATTCCTGGTTCTGGTCAATGACGAGGGCCAGTACTCGCTGTGGCCGGCCTTCGCGGAGGTCCCGGCCGGTTGGGAGGTCGTGGTCCAGGAGACGGATCGCAAGACCTGCCTGGACTACATCGAGGAGAACTGGACCGACATGCGGCCGAAGAGCCTGATCGAGGCGATGAACCGGGCGGAGCAGAGCGGGAGTTGACCACGCCGGGTCCGGGCCAGCGGCCCGGACCAACGGCCCACGGCCCGGGAGAGGACCAGCGGCCCGGATCAGCGGCCCGGCCCAGCGGGCCGCGGGCCGGAGAGGACCCGCGGCCCGGGAGAGGACCAGCGGCGCGGAGCAGGAACAGCAGCCCGGTACCAACCACGAAAAGGGAAGTGATGGTGTGAAAGGTTCGCGCAGGCTCGGCAGCGCACTCGTACTCGGTGGCGGCGTGGCCGGATTGCTCGCCGCGGCCGCCCTCATCGAGTACGTGGACACCATCACCGTCGTGGAACGGGACCGGCTGCCCGACGGGCCCGAGGTGCGCAAGGGCGTGCCTCAGGGCCGTCACCTCCACGGTCTGCAGTCCAGCGGTGTCCAGGCCATCGACACCCTGCTCCCGGGCACCCTGGAGAGCTTCTTCGCGGCAGGTGCCCACCGGATAGCCATGCCGACGCATGCGCTGTTCTACGGCCCGCACGGCTGGATGCGCCAGTATCCGGGCGAACACTTCACTGTTGGCACCACCAGACCTCTGGCCGAGCACATCGTGCGCCGTGCCCTGCTGGCCCATCCGCAGGTGCGGATCCTCGAAGGCGCCGAGGCCACCGGCCTGATCGGCGACGCGCGGCGGGTGTCCGGGGCCCATATCCGCCACCGCGGCACCGGGGAGCGCGAGAGCGTCGACGCGGACCTGGTCATCGACGCCACCGGCCGCGGTTCCAGGGCGCCGCAGTGGCTCGTCGAGCTGGGCCTGCCCGAAGTGCCCGCCACGGTGGTCGACGCGGGGCTGGCCTACGCGAGCCGTGTCATACGCCCTCCCGACGAGGCCACCGGGCGCAGGTTCCCCCTGATCGCCCTGCAGGGCGACCCGCGAAGCGGCGGCCCCGCCCGGGTCGGGGGCATGATGCTGGTCGAGGACGGGACATGGATGGTGACCCTGGCGGGCACCAGGGGCGCCCACCCGCCCCTGGACGAGGAAGGCTTCCTCCGCTACGCCCAGACCCTGCGCCACCCGCTCATGGGCGAACTCATCTCCCAGGGCACGCCCATGAGCCGGATCTCCGGTTTCCAGAACACCGCCAATCACCGCCGCCACTACGACAGGCTGCGGACACGTCCCACGGGCTTCCTGGTGTTCGGCGACGCGGCCACCACCTTCAACCCGCTGTACGGGCAGGGCGTGACCGCGGCGGCGCTGAGCGCGGTGACACTGCGCGAGGAGCTCGCGCGGGGCCCCCTCGACGAGGAGGGCTACGGCCGGACCCAGGAAGCGGTGATCCGCGCCACCGACATCGCATGGGCGATGGCGTCCAACGAGGACCTGCGCTATCCGGGGTCGAAGGGGCCCGCGCCGTCCGCGCGGCGGAAGGTGTTGCAGCGCTGCTCGGACCGGCTGCGCATCACCGCCGCCTGCGATCCCGTCGCCTCCCAGGCCCTGTTCAAGGCGCTCACCCTCACCACCCCGCCACGGGAGGTGTTCAACGCCCGCACGCTCAGGGCGCTGCTGCGAGGCCCCCGCCATCCCGCCCAGTACGACCTTCCCCCCGAGCACACCGGACTCCCGGCACCCACGACGGACGAGACGTACGAGGAAAGGACCCCGATGGTGGAGAGCGAGACCGAGAAGAAGGCCGTGGTCGCCGTGTTGGAGCGGCTCGGCGCGGCCTGGTCGGAGCTGGACGCGCGGGCCCTGGGGGAGGTGTTCACCGACGACGCGACCATGATCGCTTTCGGCTATCTGCGCAAGGGCCGGGAGGAGATCGCCACCCGTATGGGAGAGGCGTTCCAGGGCCCGTACCAGGGCAGTCGGGTGGTCGGTGACGTCCTGGAGGTGCGGCTCCTGGGCGACAGCGCGGCGGTGGCCGTCGTCCGCGGGGCCGTGCTGACGGCCGGGGAGACCGAGGTGACCGCGGAGAACGCGATCCGTTCCACCTGGGCCCTGGTCAAACAGGACGGTGAGTGGCGTGTCGCCGCGTACCACAACAGCCCCGCCAAGGAGGACGTGCCCGTGTGACCTGGCAGACTGGGCCCATGAGGTCCCGTACGGGAAGCGGCGAAGCCATCGTGGTGGGGGCCGGCCCGAACGGGCTGGCCGCCGCCGTCACCCTGGCCCTCAGCGGCTTCCGGGTCACCGTGTTCGAAGCGGCGGACACCATCGGCGGCGGCACTCGCAGCGGTGAACTCGAGGTGCCCGGTGTGGTGTTCGACCACTGCTCCTCGGCGCACGTGGTGGGCGCCGGGTCGCCGTTCCTGCGCTCACTGGACCTGGAGCCGTACGGGCTGGAGTGGTTGTGGCCCGAGATCGATCTCGCGCACCCGCTGGATTCCGGCGGCGCGGGCGCGCTGTACCGGTCGGTCGGGAGGACGGCGGACGGGCTCGGCGCGGACGGCCACGCCTGGCGGCGGCTGTTCGGGCCCCTGGCGGCCGACGCGGAGGTGCTCGCCGACGCGGTCATGCGCCCGCTGGCGCGGCTGCCCCGCCAGCCGCTGCGGCTCGCCCGCTTCGGCTTCCACGCCCTTCAGCCCGCGACGCTGGTGGCCAAGCGGTTCCGCACCGATGAGGCACGCGGTGTGTTCGGCGGGGTGGCGGCACACCTGTTCGGCCCGTTGACACAGCCGGTCGGGGCCGCCATCGGGCTCATGATCATCGCGATGGGGCACCGGTTCGGCTGGCCGGTGGCCAAGGGCGGCTCACGCGCCGTACATCGCCATGTGCGGTACGGACGTGCAGTGCGCGGTGAGCCCGGCGCGGCAGTTGTCGCAGCCGCCGCAGTTGATCGACCAGGGGACGACCACGAGGTCGCCGGGGGAGACGGTGGTGATGGCGTCGCCCGCGTCGACCACCCGGGCCACGCACTCGTGGCCGATCGGGAACGGCGGGTCGATGAAGCCGTGGCCCGCCAGGATCGCGGAGTCGACGTCGCAGGAGGTGGCGGCCACCGGGGCGACGATCGCCTCCTGTCCGGACTGGAGCTTCGGGTCGGGGGCTTCGCGCCACTCGACCGAGTGCCGGGCGGTGTAGATCAGTTCACGCATCGTCGCGCTGCCCCTTCGCCAGGGCCACGAGGTCGGCGTGGCGGATGACGGAGCCGCCCGCGCCCCAGGTGCCGTCGGGCTGCTCGTGCACCAGCACCCACACCCGCGGGGCGTCGTCGGACGTCAGCCCAGCCGCCTCCAGTACCGTTTCCGTCGCGTCCTCGACCAGACCGGCCTTGCGCCGCTCGGACACGGCGCCCGCGGGCACGGTCACGTCCACCAGGAAGCGGGGCGCGTCGTCCTCGGCGGTGGTCTGCGCCCCCTCGGGCAGCTCGACGAGGTAACTCCATGCCTGGGCGCGGAAGAACGCGGTGTCGGGCGCTCCCTCCCAGCGCAGCAGTACGGCGGCCAGGTCCCGCTGGACGGTCTTGCGGCCCTCGTCGGTCAGCGAACCGGACGGGGCGGTGAGCCGGATCATCGGCATGGCGAAGTCTCCTTCGGCCGGACACGGTTTATGACGGTCGTTATATCCGGGGCCTCACGCTAGGCTATGACGAGCGTTATAGCCAGAGGGGCGAGCGTGATAGTCAGAGGGGAGTGCGGGTCTTGGCCCAATCCAGTACGCCGTCGCGCGAGCGCATCGTGGCCGGCGCGGCCGACATGATCAGCAGACGCGGCCTGAACGCCGCGAGCATCCGGGAGGTGGCCAAACACGCCAGGGCACCGCTCGGCTCGACCTACCACTACTTCCCCGAGGGCAAGCGGCAGTTGGCCACCGAAGCGGTGCGGTACGCGGGCGGAACGGTCGCGCACATCCTGCGCAAGCGGCTGGACACGGGCCCGGTCGCCGGGGTGCGCGCCTTCCTCGACCTGTGGCGCGGCATCGTCGTCGACAGCGACTTCCGCGCCGGCTGCCCCGTCCTGGCCGTCTCCGTCGAGGCGCCGCCGGACGACGACATCCCGCAGGCCCTGCTCGCCGCCGCCGGGGCCTTCGAGGAATGGGAGCGGCTGCTCACCGACGCACTGCGCGCCCACGGTGCCGACCCCGACCGGGCCCCGGCGCTGGCGGCCCTCGTCGTGGCGTCGGTCGAGGGCGCCATCGCCATGTGCCGCGCCAAGCGCAGGACGGAGCCTTTGGACCAGGTGGCCCAGCAACTCGAAGCGGTGATCGGCGCGGCGCTCGGCTCCTCGGCCTGACGGTGGCCGAGCACCACGCGCCGAACACCTCGGCTTGCTGCTCCGTGAACACGGCGCTTTCGGGAACAGCGCGGGTGGTCAGGGGGCGCCGGTGCCGCCTGTCACGGACGTCCCCGGACACCACCGCCAGAGATCGTGCGCCGACAGGGCGCCTGACGGACATCTGCCCTCGTCAGGCGCCCTGTCGCGGTGCTCAGAAGAGGCCGAGCTTCTTCGGCGAGTACGACACCAGCAAGTTCTTCGTCTGCTGGTAGTGGTCGAGCATCATCTTGTGGGTCTCGCGGCCGATCCCGGACTGCTTGTAGCCGCCGAAGGCGGCATGCGCCGGGTAGGCGTGGTAGCAGTTGGTCCACACCCGGCCCGCCTGGATGGCGCGTCCGGCCCGGTACGCGGTCGAGCCGTCCCGGGTCCACACCCCCGCGCCCAGACCGTAGAGGGTGTCGTTGGCGATCCTGATCGCGTCGTCGAAGTCGCCGAACCGCGTCACCGCGACCACCGGTCCGAAGATCTCCTCCTGGAAGACCCGCATGCGGTTGTCGCCCTCGAAGATGGTGGGCTCGACGTAGTAGCCGCCCTCCAGCTCACCGCCGAGCTCGGCGCGGCTGCCGCCGGTGAGGACGCGGGCGCCCTCCTGACGGCCGATGTCCAGGTACGACAGGATCTTCTCGAGCTGGTCGTTGGACGCCTGAGCGCCGATCATGGTGTCGGTGTCCAGCGGGTGCCCCTGGGTGATCTTCTCCGTACGGGCCACGGCCGCGTCCATGAACGCCTGGTAGTGGCCGCCTTGGACCAGGGCGCGCGAGGGACAGGTGCACACCTCGCCCTGGTTCAGCGCGAACAGGGTGAACCCTTCCAGCGCCTTGTCCAGGAAGTCGTCGTCGGTCGCCGAGACGTCGTCGAAGAAGATGTTCGGGCTCTTGCCGCCGAGTTCCAGGGTGACCGGGATCAGGTTCTCGCTCGCGTACTGCATGATCAGCCGGCCGGTGGTGGTCTCCCCGGTGAAGGCGACCTTGGCCACGCGGGAGTTGGACGCAAGGGGCTTCCCGGCCTCCACGCCGAAGCCGTTGACGATGTTGACCACACCCGGTGGCAGCAGATCCGCCACCAGGCTCATCCACACGTGGATCGAGGCGGGCGTCTGCTCGGCCGGTTTCAGCACCACCGCGTTGCCCGCGGCCAGCGCCGGGGCCAGCTTCCACGTGGCCATCAGAAGGGGGAAGTTCCACGGGATGATCTGGGCGACCACGCCCAGCGGCTCGTGGAAGTGGTACGCGACCGTGTCGTGGTCGATCTCGGAGAGGCTGCCCTCCTGGGCCCGGATCGCCCCCGCGAAGTAGCGGAAGTGGTCGATGGCCAGCGGGATGTCGGCGGCCAGCGTCTCCCGTACCGGCTTGCCGTTCTCCCAGCTCTCGGCGACCGCGAGGGCCTCCAGATTCTGCTCCATCCGATCGGCGATCTTCAGCAGCACCGAGGCGCGCTCGGCGGGCGCCGTACGGCCCCAGGCGGGGGCGGCCGCGTGGGCGGCGTCCAGGGCCCGCTCGACGTCCTCGGCGGTGCCCCGGGCGACCTCGGTGAAGGGCTGCCCGTTGACGGGGGTGGGGTTCTCGAAGTAGCGGCCCTGGGCCGGCGGTACGTACTCCCCGCCGATCCAGTGGTCATAGCGCGGCTGATAGGTGACGACCGAGCCCTCGGAGCCGGGGCTTGCGAAACGCGTCATGGGGCGGCCTCCCTGGTGTACGCGTGGTGGGTCCCTTTGCCGGACGCGTCGTTCCTGTGCGCGTCCCGGCTCCGCCCGCGCCGACACGGGCGGAGCCGACGGGGAGGCTAGGCGCGGCCACGTTGCGCGGACGTTGCGTCCCGGTGGCCGCCTCCTTGCCGCACGGCTCCGTGGCGGGGACCACCCCCGTGCTGGAGGTCGCTTCCGTGGTGGGCAACGCCTTGGTGGGCTCCGCTTTGGCGGGCAACGCCTTGGTGCGCGCCGCCTTCGTGGTGGGCGCCGCCTTCGTGGTGTGGGCCGTCCGCGTGGTGTGCGCCGTCCACCTGGTGTCCGCTGCCTTCGTGGTGTGCGCCGTCCACGTGGGGGAGACTGCCCGGCAGCCCGTACAGCTCCCGCAGCCGCCGCACCCGCGCCGCCGGAGCCGCCCGCCCCGGCGCATGGGCCGGAAGCGCGGTCAGCAGCGCCTCCGCGACCTCCAGATCGTCCTCGCCCCACGGCGTCTGCGCCCACCGCCGCAGCAGCTCCGGATCGCCGTGGGACAGTACGGCGCGCCGCAGTCCGTCCTCCAGCACCTGCCGCATCCGGCACACCCCCGGTGCCTCCGACAGCGGCAGCAGCGGCCCGGTGTACGCCCGCAGCGCCGTGTACGCGTCGCCGGAGGCCAACGCCTCGGCGGCGTCCGCCAGATCGGTGCGCACCGGTGCGCAGAGCCGGTACGGGCGCGAGCCCAGCAGCGGGCCCACCAGGCGGCGCAGCCGGGACAGCTCGGCCCGCAGTGTCACCGGGGAGCGGTCGTCGGCCCGGGGGCCGTACAGCTCGAGCGTCAGCCGGTCGCCCGACAGCCCCTCCGGATGGCCGGCCAGCAGCACCATGATCTCGCTGTGCCGCCGCCCGAGCCGCAGCCGCCGCCCGTCGACGACCAGCAGCGCCTCGTCCCGGCCCAGGGCGGTCAGACTGATCCGCGGCCCGCGCGACCGCGGCGCCTCGGCGCCCAGCTGGGCCTCGGCGGCACGGGCGGTCGCCTGGACCAGGGCGAGGCTGTGCGGGGCGGCCAGGTGGTCCCCGCCGGTGATGTCCACCGCGCCCAGCAGCCGTCCGGTGTGCGGATCGTGGAGGGGGGCCGCGGCACAGGTCCACGGCTGCACGCTGCGGTTGAAGTGTTCGGTGGCGAAGATCTGCACCGCGTGGTCGACGGTGAGCGCCGTCCCGGGCGCGTTGGTGCCCGCGTGGCGCTCGTCCCAGCGCGCCCCGGCCACGAAGTTCATCCCCTCGGCCCGGTTCCGTACCCCCGCGTGCCCCTCCACCCACAGCAGTCGGCCCTGCTCGTCGCAGACCGCGAGCAGATGGGCCCCGTCGTAGGCGATGGTGCCCAGCAACTCCCGGAACAGCGGCATCACCCGGGCCAGCGGGTGGTCCGCGCGGTAGGCGTCCAGTGCGTCGTCCGTCAGGTCGATCGGCGCCTTGCACTCCTGGGTGACCCGGGCGTCGGCCGAGCGCCGCCAGGACTCCGCCACCACCGGCCGCACGGCCGGACTCACCGCCCCCTCGGCCAGGAACGCCTCATGGGCGCGGCGCACGTCGCGGGTGCGCTCGGCGGGGTCGGTGCCTGACGCCATCGCCAGCCAGGGATTGACCATGGTGCCTCGCTCAGCGGTACGGAGGGGCGGAACGGGGAGGTGCGGAGTCTCAGGCTTTCATGGATCGGACGGGTGGAGGAGTCGGCAGGTCAGGTGTGGGC
>NZ_JAEEAP010000182.1 GCF_016103465.1 Streptomyces sabulosicollis | reverse complement strand
GTGGTGCAGGCGGGATGGGCCGGGCTGACCGCGGCCGGGGACGACATCCTGGCGGTCGGCGACCTGCCGCACGACTGGCTGTTCCCGCGCACGGCGGCCGTCGTCCACCACGCCGGAGCGGGCACCACGGCGGCCGGACTGCGCGCCGGGGTCCCCGCGGTGCCGGTGCCCGCCATGGCCGACCAGCCGTTCTGGGCGGCGCGGCTGCACTGGCTCGGAGCCGCCCCCCGACCGCTGCCGCTCGGCGAACTCACCGCCGAGTCCCTCGGCGCGGCGATCACCACCTGCCTGACCGAACCAGCCCTCCGCCGCCGGGCGGCCGAACTCGCCGACGCCATCGCGGGGGAGGACGGCGCGGCGGCGGTGCTGGCCCATATCGGCGCGGTGGGCGTCCGAGCGATATGAGCGGTCAACTCGCGGCATCGCCGACGACGTCAAGTGCCTCTCGGCGTATCCGGCCGCGGCCCCACTCGCCGAGCGGCTGGAGCGCTTCGTTGAGTGCCGCGCCCGCCTCGGTCAGCGTGTATTCGACCCGGGGAGGCACCTCCGGGTAGACCGTGCGGCTGATGAGGCCGTCCTGCTCCATCTGGCGCAGGTGCTGGGTGAGCATCTTCTCGCTGACCCCGTGCAGGGCGCGGCGCAGCTCGGCGTAGCGGCGGGTGCCGTGGGCGTTCAGCTCCCACAGGACGAGACCCTTCCACTTGCCGCTGACGACATCGAGTGCGGCGTCGATTCCGCAGATGTAAGGGCCCTTGCGGGATGCCATGAGTAGTCCTCGCTCCGTTTCGGCGACGGGGTACGCACCAACTGGTGCGTACCCCACTATTTAGTGGGTACTTCCGCGTGATCGTGACTGCGGTGAGGGTGGTGGGCAAGCGACATTCCAACTCTTGAAGGGGAGCGTTCATGCCCGCACTCTCACCCGTCACCGTGCTCGGTCTGGGGCCCATGGGACAGGCGATGGTCCGTACCCTGATCGCGGCCGGGCACCCGGTCACGGTGTGGAACCGCACACGGCGCCGTGCCGACGACGTCGTTTCCGCGGGGGCGAAGCTCGCGGCCACCCCGTCAGACGCGGTGGCCGCGAGCGATCTCGTCATCCTCAGCCTGACCGACTATCAGGCCATGTGGGACGTGCTCGGTGAGGCGACGGGATCACTCGCCGGACGCACGGTGGTGAACCTCAGCTCGGACACGCCCGACAGGACCCGCGAGGCGGCGACTTGGGCCGCATCGCACGGGGCGTCGTTCGTGGCGGGCGGGGTGATGGTGCCCGAGCCCATGGTCGGCACCGATCTGTCGTACGTGTACTACAGCGGTGACACCGAGGCGTTCGACGCCCATCGCGCCACGCTCGCCCGCATCGGCGAACCGCGTTTCCTGGGCGACGATCCGGGGCGCGCCCAGCTGATGTACCAAGCGCAGCTCGACGTCTTCCTGACCACGTTGTCCGGGTTCATGCACGCGACCGCCCTCGTCGGTTCCGCCGGCATCACGGCGGAGCAGTTCCTGCCCGAGGTGATGCGGCTGTTCGAAGGCGTCCCCGCCATGATGGCCGCGGACGGCATGGAAAAGCTCGGGGCGCGCATCGACGCCGGCGACCACCCGGGCGAGGCGGCCAACGCCATCATGATGGGTGCCACGGCCGACCACATCCACGCGACAGCGACGTCCGTCGGTATCGACACCTCACTCCCGGACGCCGTGCGAGGGCACTACCGCCGAGTCATCGACGGCGGTCATGGTACGGACAGCTGGACCCGGATCATCGAGTACATGCGCGGGCCGCGAAGCTGACGACGTCCGACCGGGCGGTCACGGTCACGGTGAGGGACGGTGCCGCGGTGTCCCGGGCGTCGCGGCCGCGCTCGGCGCCGGGGCACGTGGGCTGTGTCGGGGCGCGCGGGTGGCCCGGCGCGGGCTTCGTCCGGCCCGCCGCCGGAGCGGGACGTGGGGCACTCGTCGGCCACGGGGAGGCATGCCTCCCCGTGGCCGCCACTGTCGCCGCTCCCGAACCAGGCCGGTCGCTCCGCCCGGCTCGCCGAGACCTCGGGCGACGCGGTCCGTGCGACGCGATGCGCGTGGCGCGAAGCCGCAACGATGACCGACCCGGCTCGTAGAGTGGCGCGCATGAATATCTGCGTCTTCTGTTCCGCCGCCGACCTCGACGACCGTTACACCGCCCCCGCCCGCGAGTTCGCCGAGCTCATCGGCAAGGGCGGGCACACGCTCGTCTGGGGCGGGTCCGACGTCGGGCTGATGAAGGTGATGGCGGACGGGGTGCAGGAGCACGGGGGGCGGCTGGTCGGGATCTCGGTCGAGTTCCTCGCCGCCAAGGCCCGGGAGAACGCCGACGAGATGGTGATCGCCAAGGACCTCGCCGAGCGCAAGGCCCAACTGCTCGCCCGCGCCGACGCCGTCGTGATCATGGTCGGCGGCACCGGGACGCTGGACGAGGCCACCGAGATCCTGGAGCTGAAGAAGCACGGGCTGCACATCAAGCCGGTGGTGCTGCTCAACGCGGCGGGGTTCTACGACGGCCTGAAGCAGCAGTTCCAGCGGATGGAGGAGGAGGGGTTCCTGCCCCGGCCGCTGAGCGAGCTGGTCTTCTTCGCGGAGAACGGGGTGGAGGCCATGACGTATCTGGAGTCCGTCTGAGCACCCGGGCGACACGCGTCGTACGCGCCTGGCCCCCGGGTTCCTGGAGGAGTGGGCGGGACGGTTCGTCGCCCAGCTCGCGGCACCCTCAGCCGAGCTGATGACCACCGGCTCGGGCGTCATCCTCCGTGATGTAGCGACCGGCTCACAGGCGTGGACGGAACCCGAAGGTGAGGGGTGGACCGTGCACCAGCACGGGCCACTCCACCTCTGGGACCAAGTGGAACAGGCTCTTCTCCGGTGGCGGGACGCGGGAGCGCCTGACCTGACGGAGTTCGGGATTCCCGCCACCCCCTTCGAACAGACCGTATGGACCGGCTCGCCGAAGGGGCCGCATTGGCGGCTCCCCGTCTGACCGTCGCACACTCCGACAAAAGCGTGTCAGTTCAGCAACCGGTCAAAGTGCGTCGGAGCTGACCACCAACTCCGTCCGCTACTCCGACAACCACGCCTCCGTGCGCCTGCTCTGGCTGCACCTTGTCCTCCGGATCAGCGTCACGGACACCAACCCCGATCTGCCCGAGTCGCTGAAGCCGTCGGCGGAGTCGGCGGCGACCGAGTTGGAGCAGGGGCGCGGCCTGTTCATCCTCGACGTCCTCGCCGACCGCTGGGGCGGCTGTGCCATCGGGGAAGAGCCGTTCGGCTTCGGCGGCAAGACGCTGTGGTTCGAGCTGGCCTGGGGCGGGCCGCCGCCGACACCGGTTCCTGCCCTCGCCGCCTGATCTTCCGCGAGCCCCTGTTACAGCGAGCTCCGTGCCCGTTACAGGATGGGAGCGCTCGGCGGGAAGTCCGCCCGGGTTTCGGGCATGGGATCGCGCCAAGCCGGGACCAAGCCGGGACCGTCGTCGGGGCGGGTCCGTCGGTGAGGCAAGCTGGGGACCATGGGAACGCATCTGATCACTGGGGCAGGCTCGGGCATCGGCGCGGCGGTCACCGAGCGGCTGGCCGAGCGCGGCGACGAGCTGTGGCTGCTCGCGCGGGACGCGGGGCGGGCGAAGGAACTGGCGGGACGGTTCCCGGGGGTGCGGACGGTCGTCGGCGACCTGGCCGAGCCGGACCGGCTGTCCTGGGCGCTGGGCCATCAGACGCTGCCCGACCGGCTGGACTCGCTGCTGCACATCGCCGGGGTGGTCGACCTGGGCGAGGTCGGGGAGCTCACCCCGAAGGCGTGGACCCGCCAGCTCGCCGCCAACCTCGTGGCGCCCGCCGAGCTGACCCGCCTGCTGCTGCCGCAGCTGCGGCTGGCCCAGGGGCACGTCGTCTTCGTCAACTCCGGGGCCGGGCTGCGCGCCAACGCACAGTGGGCCGCGTACGCCGCCAGCAAGCACGGGCTCAAGGCGCTGGCCGACGCGCTGCGCTGGGAGGAGAGCGGCAACGGCGTCCGGGTGACCACGGTCTATCCGGGGCGCACGGCCACCCCGATGCAGGTGAAAGTGCACCAGCAGGAGGGCAAGGAGTACGACGCGGAGCGCTGGATCGCGCCCGAGACCGTGGCGAGCACCATCCTGACCGCCCTCGACCTGCCGCACGACGCCGAGATCACCGACCTCCAGGTCCGCCCCCGCGGCTGAGCAGCCGTCCTCGGCGGCGGGGCAGTCACCTGCCCCGGCCGCATGAGGCGCCCCGAAGGGGCGCGGGGAACGGCGCGCCCAGCCACAATGGCGCCGCAGACGACCGACGGCATAACAACGCTTTCAGCGGAGCGCTTACGTGAGCGAGAAGAGCACCAACACCCACCACCCATGGCCCCGCGGAGCCGCGACCGGCGTCGGATCGATGCCGGGCGGCGACGCGCGGGAGGCCGCGAAGACCGTCACCGGCTCGCTGGAGGCCCTGCCGTACCTTCCGGAGCTGCCCGCGCGCGGCCCCGGCGCGGACATGATCGGGCGCACCGCCGGAATGCTGGTCGAGCTGTACGCGCACGTGGAGCCCAGCGGCTGGCGGATCAGCGACCGGCCGGGCCGGGACACCCGGCGGGCCCGCTCCTGGCTGGGCGAGGACCTGGACGCGCTGGAGGAGTTCACCCAGGGGCACCGGGGCGCGCTCAAGGTGTCGGCCGTGGGGCCCTGGACCCTGGCCGCCTCCCTCGAACTGCGCGGCGGCGAGGTCGCGCTGAGCGACCCGGGCGCCTGCCGGGACCTCACGGCCTCGCTCGCCGAGGGCGTGCGCGCCCATCTGGCGGAGGTGCGGCGCCGGGTGCCGGGCGCGGAGGTGGTGCTGCAGCTCGACGAGCCGTCGCTGACGTCGGTGCTGCGCGGGAGCGTCCGTACGGCCAGCGGCTACCGCACCCACGCCGCCGTGGACCGGGGCGTGGTCGAGGGCGCCCTGCGGACCCTGGTGGAGGCGGCCGACGGGCCGGTGGTGGTGCACTCGTGCGCGCCGACGGTGCCGTTCGGACTGCTGCGGCGCGCGGGCGTCGCGGGGATCTCCTTCGACCTGTCCCTGCTCACGGAGGGTGAGGAGGAGGCGATCGGGGAAGCCGTGGAAGGCGGTACGGCACTCCTCATCGGCGCGGTACCCGGCACCGACGCCCCATTGTCGGACCCTGCCGGTAGCGTCGGGGGTGTCAGGACGCTGTGGCGCAGGCTGGGGCTGGCACCGGCGACTCTCGCGGAGTCGGTGGTGGTCACCCCGTCGTGCGGGCTCGCGGGCGCCTCGCCCGGGTACGCCCGCGCCGCGCTGGCCCACTGCGTCCGGGCGGCGAGATCGCTCGCGGACAACCCTGAGTAACGGGAGGACGACACGGTGGCCGGCGAACAGCAGTCGAAGGTCCCCGCCGAAGTGCGGGAGAGGCACACCAGGCTCGCTGAGCAGATCGAGGAGCACCGCTTCCGGTACTACGTGAAGGACGCGCCGGTCATCAGCGACGCCGAGTTCGACAAGCTCATGCGCGAGCTGGAGGCGCTGGAGGAGGAGCATCCCACGCTCCGCACGCCCGATTCGCCGACCCAGAAGGTCGCGGGGGCGTACGAGACGGAGTTCACCGAGGTGGCGCACCGCGAGCGGATGCTCAGCCTGGACAACGCCTTCGACGACGAGGAGCTGGCCACCTGGGCGGACCGCATCGCCAAGGAGCTGGGCAGCGTCTCGTACCACTTCCTGTGCGAGCTGAAGGTGGACGGCCTCGCGGTCAACCTCACCTATGAGCACGGGCGGCTGACCCGCGCCGCCACCCGTGGCGACGGCCGCACCGGCGAGGACATCACCCCCAATGTGCGGACCATCGCCGCGATCCCCAACCGGCTGAAGGGCGACCGCATCCCGGCGCTGGTGGAGGTGCGCGGTGAAGTCTTCCTGCCCCGCGAGCGGTTCGAGGAGCTGAACGCCCGGCTGGTGGAGGCGGGCAAGCCGCCGTTCGCCAACCCCCGGAACGCGGCGGCGGGTTCGCTGCGCCAGAAGGACCCGAAGATCACCGCGTCCCGGCCGCTGGACATGGTGGTGCACGGCATCGGGGCGCGCGAGGGCTTCGACATCGACCGGCTGTCGCAGGCGTACGAACTGCTGCACGCGTGGGGGTTGCCCACCGCCGCCCACTTCAAGGTGGTCGACTCGATCGAGGGCGTGCGCGAGTACATCGCCTACTACGGGGACAGCGAGCACCGGCACTCGGTGGAGCACGAGATCGACGGCGTGGTCGTCAAGCTGGACGAGATCCCGCTCCAGGGGCGGCTGGGCTCCACCTCGCGAGCGCCGCGCTGGGCGATCGCCTGGAAGTTCCCGCCCGAGGAGGTCAACACCAAGCTGGTCGACATCCGGGTGGGCGTGGGGCGCACGGGGCGGGTGACGCCTTATGCGGTGGTCGAGCCGATCACGGTCGCGGGTTCGGAGGTCGAATTCGCGACGCTGCACAACCAGGACGTGGTCAAGGCCAAAGGCGTGCTGATCGGTGACACCGTGGTGCTGCGCAAAGCGGGCGATGTCATTCCGGAAATCCTGGGCCCGGTCGTGGATCTGCGGGACGGCAGCGAGCGGGAATTCGTGATGCCGGCCACCTGTCCGGAGTGCGGTACACCGCTTCAGCCCGCCAAAGAGGGCGATGTCGATCTGCGGTGCCCCAACGCCCGGTCCTGCCCGGCCCAGCTGCGCGAGCGGATTTTCTATCTCGCCGGGCGGAAATGCCTGGACATCGAGAACCTCGGCTATGTCGCCGCGGCCGCCCTCACCCAGCCGCTGGAACCCGCCGAACCGCCGCTGAAGGACGAGGGGGATCTGTTCGACCTGAAGATCGAACAACTGCTGCCCATTCGGTCGTACGTACTGGACCCGGACAGCGGACTGCCCAAGCGTGATCCGGCGACCGGTGAGGAGAAGGTCGTCACCTTCTTCGCCACCCAGAAGGGCGAGCCGAAGAAGAACGCCCTGGCGATGCTGGCCAATATCGAGGCGGCCAAGGAGCGCCCGCTGGCGCGGATCATCACCGGCCTTTCGATCCGTCATGTCGGTCCCGTCGCCGCCACCGCCCTGGCCCGGGAATTCCGCTCGCTGGACCGGATCGCCGAGGCGGACGAGGAGGAGCTGGCGGCCGTGGAGGGGGTCGGGCCGACCATCGCCGCCTCGCTCAAGGAGTGGTTCGCGGTCGACTGGCACCGCGAGATCATCGAGAAATGGCGGCGCGCCGGGGTCCGGCTGGAGGAGGAGGGCGGCGAGGACGAAGGCCCCCGTCCGCTGGAGGGCCTCACCGTCGTCGTCACCGGAACGCTGCAGTCGTACACCCGGGATGGGGCCAAGGAGGCGCTGCAGAGCCGTGGTGCCAAAGTCACCGGATCGGTTTCGAAAAAGACCGATTTCGTGGTAGTCGGCGACAATCCGGGCTCGAAGTATGACAAGGCCCTGCAGGTGAAGGTTCCCGTGCTCGATGAGGACGGATTCGGCGTCCTGCTCGAACAGGGTCCCGACGCGGCGAGAGAGGTCGCGATGAGGCCCGAGGAAGAGTCCGCGGAGTAGCACGGATGGCCCGTGGAGCGGCGGTCGGAGTAGCCGCTCCACCCATCCGGCGCAGTGGTCCGGCCATCTTGTCCGGTCAATGGGTTCAAACCTGGCCGGATTACGACTGGGAGCACTTCCCGGGTACAGCCGGAGGGCATCACCCTTACAGCGCATAGCAGAAGGTCATGGATCGTCGGGCGGCATTCGGGGAACCGTCGCCGATCGCCGCCCGTCTTCCCCTTCTGCCGCCTACTGTTGAGGTGTGCGCCCGCCGTGGCGCTGGCACCGCCGGCTGTGAGAGGGACGGGTATGAAACCGACCGAAAGCGCCGCCCCGGCGTCGCGGCTGCGCCGGGCCGTGCTGCCCGCGCTGCCGGCCGCGGCGGTCGCCATGGCGGCTTTCGCACTCGGTATCGGAGTGTTCCGAGTGCTCGACGCGGGCAATGCGCTCTTTCCCGATGGAACCGTGGGCTGGTCGCTCGCCGTGCTCACCGGAATCATCGTCGGTCATCTGGTCGCCCTCGGCCGTGACCGCTGGTGGGGCGGCACCGGCTCCGGGGCCGCGTTAACCCTGGCGGCGCTGCTGCTCTACGGCTGGATTCCGGCCGTGCTGGTCAGCCTCGCCGTGGTCGTCCTGGTCGGCGCCGCCCGCCGGCACCGATGGCGGCAGGCCGCCCTGCACGGAGCGGTCGACATCCTCGGGGTCGGCGCGGCCGCCCTCACCCTCGCCGCCTTCGGCACCACCCCCTCCGTCGAACACCCCTGGCGCACCGACACCTGGCATGTGTCGGCCATCCCCCAGACGGCCCTGGCCGCCTTCGTCTATCTCGCGGTGACCCGCGCCCTGCTGTGGTGCTCCCTCGCCCCGCCCGGCGCCGGACTGCCCACCGTCGCCCGCACCGCCCTCTTCCGGCAGGCCCTCGTCGGCATCGCGCTCCTCGGCATCGCCCCCCTCATCGTGGTCGTCGCCGGGGACACCCCGCTGCTGCTCCCGCTGTTCGCCGTGCCACTGGTCGCCCTGGACTCCACGCTGTGGATCGCCCGGGTCCGTGCCGAGGAGCAGCTGCGCGACCCGCTCACCGGGCTGCCCAACCGCCAGTGGCTGCTGGAGCGCACCTGGACCGCGCTGGACGAGGCCGAGCGGGCCGGCACCCGGACCGCGCTGGTGCTGCTGGACCTCGACCGCTTCCGTTCGGTCAACGACACCCTGGGCCATCTGGCCGGTGACCGGCTGCTGCTGCAGATCGCCGAGCGGCTGCGGCTCGCCCTGCCGCGCGGGGCGGAGGTGGCCCGGCTCGGCGGCGACGAGTTCGCGGTGCTGCTGCCCACCACCGACTCGCTCACCAGCGCCCAGCGCAGCGCCCGCGTCCTCGTCGGCGACCTGGGCTCCCCGCTCGACCTGGACGGGCTGACCCTGGTGCTCGAGGCCAGCGCCGGCGTCGCCGTCTACCCCGACCACGCCCTGGACGCCGAGGGGCTGCTGCGCCGCGCCGATGTGGCGATGTACCAGGCCAAGCGGGACCGCAGCGGAGTCGAGCTGTACGAGGCCCGGCGGGACGGCAACACGCCCGACCGGCTCGGTCTGCTCGGCGATCTGCGGCGCGCCCTGGACGCGGGCGTCGTCGAGCTGCACTACCAGCCCAAGGTCGGCTTCGACGGGCATGTGGCGGGCCTGGAGGCGCTGGTGCGCTGGGTGCACCCGGACCGGGGGAAGGTGCCGCCGGACGAGTTCATCTCCATGGCCGAGAGCTCCGGGCTGATGCCCCGGCTGACCGAGTACGTCCTGGAGACGGCGCTGGGCCAGGTCGCGCGGTGGCGCGCCGACGGCCTCGAGGTGCCCGTCGCCGTCAACGTCTCGCCGCGCGACGTCCACACCCCCGGCTTCGCGGGCGCGGTCGCCGGGCGGCTGGCCCGGCACGGGGTCCCGGCGGGCGCCCTCCAGCTGGAGATAACCGAGCACGTCCTGCTGGAGGACCCGCAGCGGGCCGCCGACACGCTGGCCGGGCTCACCGGGCACGGGGTGAAGATGTCGCTCGACGACTTCGGCACCGGGTACTCCTCGCTGGTCCATCTGCGGCGGCTGCCGGTGAGCGAGCTCAAGATCGACCGCTCCTTCGTGGCCCGGCTGGCGGTGGACAACGAGGACGCGGAGATCGTCCGCTGCACGGTCGACCTCGCCCACTCACTGGGCCTGCTCGTGGTCGCGGAGGGCGTCGAGGACGACGAGACCTGGGAGCGGCTGCGGGATCTGGGCTGCGACGCGGTGCAGGGCTGGCTGGTGGCGGCGGCGATGCCGCCGGACGAGATGACGGCGTGGCTGCGGGCGCGGGGCGAGGGCGGCTGGCACCGCGAGACGGCGGAGCCGTCGAACGAAGACGCCGCTCCCGCGGAAGAGGACGCGGATCAGCCGGTGACGTAGGGGTGCGGCGCCGGTGCTGCCCCTCGTGTCTCGTTGCCGGGGTGCGGGCCGGTGGGTGGCGTTGTGCCCACCCGTCCCGCCAGCGGGCGCTTCCCGGCGTTAGCTGGGGGAGGGACGATTGCCCACAACGAGGCCCACCCAAAGCCTTTCGCGCCCGGGGCGGCCGGAGCCATAGGATTGGGGCCGAAACACTCCACACACACCCAGAGGATCGCTGCATGCCTGGCATCACGCGCGAGGAGGTCGCCCACCTCGCCCGGCTGGCGCGTCTGGAGCTGAAGGCCGAAGAGCTCGACCACTTCGCCGGACAGCTGGACGACATCATCGGCGCGGTCGCCCGCGTCTCCGAGGTCGCCGACCAAGACGTTCCGCCGACCTCTCACCCGCTGCCGCTGACCAACGTCATGCGCCCGGACGAGGTCCGTCCGTCCCTGACCCCGCAGCAGGCGCTGGCCTGCGCCCCGGCCCAGGAGCAGCAGCGTTTCAAGGTGCCGCAGATCCTGGGGGAGGAGTGACCACCGTGACCGACCTGATCAGGCTCACCGCGGCCGAGACCGCCGCCAGGATCGCCTCCGGCGAGGTCACCGCCGTCGAGGTGACCGAGGCGCACCTGGCCCGTATCGAGGCCGTCGACGAGAAGGTGCACGCCTTCCTGCACGTGGACCGCGAGGGGGCGCTCGCCCAGGCGCGCGCCGTCGACGCGAAGCGGGAGCGCGGCGAGGAGCTGGGCCCGCTGGCCGGTGTCCCGCTCGCGCTGAAGGACATCTTCACCACCAAGGGGATCCCGACCACGGTCGGTTCCAAGATCCTCGACGGGTGGATCCCGCCGTACGACGCGACGGTCGTCCAGCGGCTGCGGGACGCGGACGTGATCGTCCTCGGCAAGACCAACATGGACGAGTTCGCCATGGGGTCCTCGACCGAGAACAGTGCCTTCGGCCCCACCGGCAACCCCTGGGACCTCACCCGGGTCCCCGGCGGCTCCGGCGGCGGCTCGTCCGCCTCGCTGGCCTCCTTCCAGACGCCGCTCGCCATCGGCACCGACACCGGCGGCTCGATCCGCCAGCCCGCCGCCGTCACCGGCACGGTCGGGGTCAAGCCGACGTACGGCGGGGTCTCCCGCTACGGCATGGTGGCGTTCTCGTCCTCGCTCGACCAGGGCGGCCCCTGCGCCCGCACCGTGCTGGACGCGGCGCTGCTGCACGAGGTCATCGCCGGGCACGACCCGATGGACTCGACCTCCATCGACGAGCCGGTCCCGGCCGTCGTCGAGGCCGCCCGCAACGGAAGCGTGCGGGGGATGCGGATCGGCGTCGTCAAGGAGTTCGCGGGCGAGGGCTACCAGGCCGGCGTCATGCAGCGCTTCAACGAGTCGGTGGAGCTGCTGCGGGAGCTGGGCGCCGAGATCGAGGAGATCTCCTGTCCGTCCTTCGACAAGGCGCTGGCCGCGTACTACCTGATCGCGCCGTCCGAGTGCTCGTCCAACCTGGCCCGCTTCGACGCCATGCGCTACGGCCTGCGGGTGGGCGACGACGGCGGCAGGTCCGCCGAGGAGGTCACCGCGCTCACCCGCGCGGAGGGCTTCGGCGCCGAGGTCAAGCGCCGGATCATGCTCGGCACCTATGCGCTGAGCTCCGGCTACTACGACGCGTACTACGGCTCCGCGCAGAAGGTCCGTACGCTGATCAAGCGCGACTTCGAGAAGGCGTTCGAGCGGGTCGACGTGTTGGTCTCGCCGACCACCCCGACCACCGCCTTCCCGATCGGCGAGCGCGCCGACGACCCGATGGCGATGTATCTGGCCGACCTCTGCACGATTCCCACGAACCTCGCGGGGAACGCGGCCATGTCACTGCCCTGCGGTCTGGCGCCGGAGGACGGTCTGCCGGTCGGACTGCAGATCATCGCCCCCGCCATGGCCGACGACCGGCTCTACAAGGTCGGTGCCGCGGTCGAGGCCGCGCTCATCGACAAGTGGGGCCACCCGCTGATCGAGGAGGCACCGTCACTATGAGTGCGTTTCAGAAGGCCAAGGGCTTCAAGAAGTCCAAGCCCGGCACCTACCTGTCCATCGCGACCTCGCTGTTCGGCGCGGTCAGTGTGGCGAAGCAGGCCAAGAAGGCCCGCTTCGAGAACGACAAGCTGCAGCTGGCCGACGCGGTGGTCTCGGCCGCCGCCATCGTCACCGGCGTCGCCCTGCTCATCCGCGAGCTCAAGCGCATGGGCGACGACGACGTCCTCGCGGACTGAGAGGTTAGTTTTTCCGTGACCGTCACTGAACTGGTGTCGTACGAGGACGCCCTCGCCGCCTACGACCCCGTGATGGGGCTCGAGGTGCACGTCGAGCTCGGCACCAAGACCAAGATGTTCTGCGGGTGCTCCACGGCGCTGGGCGCCGAGCCCAACACGCAGACCTGCCCCACCTGCCTCGGCCTGCCCGGCTCCCTCCCGGTGGTCAACGCGACCGGCGTCGAGTCCGCCATCAAGATCGGGCTCGCGCTCAACTGCGAGATCGCCGAATGGTGCCGCTTCGCCCGGAAGAACTACTTCTATCCGGACATGCCGAAGAACTTCCAGACGTCGCAGTACGACGAGCCGATCGCCTACAACGGCTATCTGGACGTCGATGTCGACGGTGAGGTCTTCCGCGTCGAGATCGAACGCGCCCACATGGAGGAGGACACCGGCAAGTCCACCCATGTGGGTGGCGCGACCGGCCGCATCCACGGCGCCCAGCACTCCCTCCTGGACTACAACCGGGCCGGGATCCCGCTGATCGAGATCGTCACCAAGCCGATCGTGGGCGCCGGGGAGAAGGCCCCGGAGGTCGCCAAGGCGTATGTGACCGAGCTGCGCGAGCTCATCAAGTCGCTCGGGGTCTCCGAGGCGCGCATGGAGATGGGCCAGATGCGCTGCGATGTGAACCTGTCGCTGCGCCCGCAGGGCGCGGACAAGTTCGGCACCCGCTCCGAGACGAAGAACGTCAACTCGCTGCGGTCGGTCGAGCGCGCGGTCCGCTTTGAGATCCAGCGCCACGCCGCGGTGCTGGGCGACGGCGGCACGATCATCCAGGAGACCCGTCACTTCCACGAGGAGGACGGCTCCACCACCTCCGGCCGGGTCAAGGAGGAGGCGGAGGACTACCGCTACTTCCCCGAGCCGGACCTGGTGCCGGTCGCCCCCTCCCGGGCGTGGGTGGAGGAGCTGCGCGGCGGGCTTCCGGAGCTGCCGCGGGTGCGCCGCAACCGGCTGCGCGAGGAGTGGGGCCTGTCCCGGCACGAGATGCAGTCGGTGCTCAACGCGGGCGCGATCGACCTGATCACCGCCACCATCGACGAGGGCGCCCCGGCCGACCAGGCGCGTAAGTGGTGGATGGGCGAGCTGGCCCGCCGCGCCAACGAGGACGGTGTGGAGCTCGCGGCGCTGCCGATCACCCCGGCGCAGGTCGCCCGGGTGTGCGCGCTGGTCAAGGAGGGTTCGCTCAACGACAAGCTGGCCCGCCAGACCATCGAGGGCGTCCTCGCGGGCGAGGGCGGCCCGGACGAGGTCGTCACCAAGCGCGGGCTGAAGGTCGTCTCGGACGAGGGTGCGCTGGGCACCGCCGTGGACGAGGCGATCGCGGCCAACGCGGCCATCGCCGACAAGATCCGCGGCGGCAAGGTCGCCGCGGCGGGTGCGCTGGTCGGCGCGGTCATGAAGGCCACGCGCGGCCAGGCGGACGCGGCGCGGGTGCGCGAGCTGATCCTGGAGAAGCTGGGCGTCGAGGGCTGAGCGTCGCCGGACGTACGACGGGGTGGGCCCGCTGGGGCCCACCCCGTCGTCATGGTCGGCGGCCAGGCGCCCGCACCGGGCTCCGTCCGCGCGGTGCCGCGCCACCGCCCCGGCGGGCCGGGCCCACCGGGGCGCGGAGCCCGTTGGGGGGCGCGGGGCCGTGTGCCGCGCCCCCGTTCCCGGCGGCCTTCGGCCGCCTACCGCGGTGGGGCGATGGAGTCGCGGGTGATGAAGGTCGTGTCCAGGGTGATGTGGCGGGGCGGCCGGGCGCCCGTCTCGATGCGGGTCAGCAGCGCCCGTACGGCTTCCGCCCCCAACTCCTGGACCGGTTGGGCCACCACACTGAGCCGCGGCCGGACCACCCGGGTCCACTCCGCGTCGTCGAAGGCGACCACCGAGATGTCCTCCGGGACGCGCAGCCCGCGCGCGTTCACCGCGGAGAGCACCCCGAGCGCGATCATGCTGTCGGTGGCGAAGACGGCGGTCGGCGGCTCGGGCAGGGAGAGCAGTTCCTCGGTCAGGGCGGCCGGGTCCTGCCGGTGGAAGGTGCCCACCCGTAGATACGCGTCCGTGTCCTCGACCCCGGCCGCGCGCAGCGCCGCACGGTAGCCCGCGACACGCTCGACTCCGGTCGAGATGGGGGACGGCCCCGGGGGCGCGCCCCCCGTCCCCGGCCCGGTTCCGTTCCCTGTGCCGCTTCCGTCGCCGGGCCCGGTTCCGTTCCCTGTGCCGCTTCCGCCGTCGGGCCCGGTTCCGTTCCCTGTGCCGCTTCCGTCGCCGGGCCCGGTTCCGTTCCCTGCGCCGCCTCCGTCGTCCGCCCCGGCTCCGTTCTGTGCGTCGGCCTCGTCCTCCGCCCCGCGGTGCGGCTCGCTGCCGACCAACGTCACCAGGGCGATCCGGCGGTGGCCGGCGGCGATCAGCCTGCGGACGGCGTCCTCGCTCGCGCCCTGGTTGTCCACCGTCACCGCGTCCGTCGCCAGCGAGGGCGCGTGCCGGTCCAGGAGGACCACCGGGCACACCCCTTCCACCAGGGCGGCCAGATGGCCGATCTCGGTGGTGGAGGCGGGGGCGACCACCAGGCCGTCCACATGCTTGTCGCAGAGCGTCTTCACGGCGGCTCGCTCGGCGCCGAGGTCCTCGTCGGTGTTGGCCAGCAGCACCTGGTAGCCCGCGGCGTGGGCCGCGTCGGTGATCCCGCGGGTGACCCCGGCGAAGAACGGGTTCTGGATGTCCGCGATCACCACGCCGAGCGTATGCGTCCGGCCGGTGATCATGCTCCGGGCGAGCTGGTTGGCGCGGTAGCCCAGTTTCTCCGCGGCGGCGCGGACGCGTTCCCGCGTCTCGGGGCTGACCGAGCCGTAGTCCGCCAGCGCCCGGGAGGCGGTGGACCGGGAGACCCCGGCTTCCCGGGCGACGTCGGGGATGGTCGCGGCGCGGCGTCGGTTGGTCGTCATGGCCAGGCCAGGCTATCGGCTTCGGCGGTCGGCGCGTACCGCCTCTTGACGTCGGCACCGAGGCGGTGGGAAGGTTCCCAACACACCGCAGTTGAGAACGTTCCCAACGACAAGGGTGGGAACGTTCCCAGCACCGCCTTCCGGGTCCGTCCACGACCCCGCACCCCTAGCCCCGC
>NZ_JAEEAP010000181.1 GCF_016103465.1 Streptomyces sabulosicollis | reverse complement strand
GGGCGCCCGACGCCCCCGTACCCCGCCTGGACAACCCCCTGGCCTGGGTGGAGTGCCAACCCTGGCGCTCCTACGACGGAGGCGACCACACCCTCGTGCTAGGGCGCGTCACCGATCTGGGCCACCGGGACGGCGATGCCCTCACCTACGCCTGGAGCCGTTTCAGTACCGCGCCCCAGTTCGCCGACGGCATCGAGCACCTCATCTAACCTGACCCGCCGTCGCCCTCCCTCTACACCCCACCACCACCTCAACCTCAACCCACAGGAGCACCCCATGGCGGCAAGAACCGGCAAAGACTTCCTGGAGCGGCTGGCCCAGTCCCGTCCCACGGTCCACGTCCAGGGAGAGACGCTGACCGGCGGCGTCCACGACCACCCGGCCTTCCGCAACGTGGTCCGCACCTATGCGGAGCTGTACGACCTGCAGCACGCCCCGGAGCACAAGGACACGCTCATCTACACGTCCCCCACCTCCGGCGAGCCCGTCGGCACCTCTTTCCTGACCCCGCGTACGCCCGAGGACCTGGTCAAGCGCCGCAAGGCATTCAAGATCTGGGCCGACCACAGCATGGGCATGCTCGGCCGCACCGGCGACTACATGAACAGCTCGCTCATGGCCCTCGCCTCGGCCGCCGAATGGTTCGGGCAGGCCAACCCGGAGTTCGGCGACAACATCCGCCGCTACTACGAGAAGGTGCGCGAAGAGGACCTGCTGTGCACGCACACGCTGATCCCGCCGCAGGTCAACCGGACGGTCAGCGGTACGCAGCAGGGAGGGGGAAACCTCGCGGCCCGCATCGTCCGGGAGGACGACAACGGCATCGTCGTCCGCGGCGCCCGCATGCTCGCCACCATCGCCCCGTTCGCCGACGAGATGCTCGTCTTTCCCTCGACCGTGCTGCGCGGCACGCCGGAGGACAAGCCCTACAGCTACGCCTTCGCCATCCCCAATGACGCCAAGGGCTTGCGCTACATCGCCCGCGAGCCGCTGGACCACAACCGGCCCCACCATGACCACCCCCTCGGCTCCCGCTTCGAGGAGGCCGACGCGGTGGTCGTCTTCGACGACGTGCACGTGCCCTACGAGCGGTGCTTCGTGATCGGCGAGGCCGAACTGTGCAACGGCTTCTACGCGCAGACGTCCTCCGTGGTGCACATGACACACCAGGTGGTGACGCGCACCTCCGCGAAGACCGAATACATCCTCGGCCTGGTCTCACTGCTCACCGAGGCCATCGGTATCGAGCAGTTCCAGCACGTGCAGCAGGACATCGCCGAGATCATCGCCACCCTGGAGATGCTGCGTGCCTTCCTGCGTGCCGCCGAGGCCGACGCCGAGCCCAACGAGTACGGCGTGCTCACCCCGGCCTTCGCCCCGCTCAACGCCGCCCGGAACCTGTACCCGAAGCTGTACCAGCGCTTCCCCGAGATCCTGCGCAAGCTCGGAGCCTCCGGCCTGATGGCCACCCCCACCGAAGCAGACGTCAACGGCCCGGCGGCCGCCGACATCGAGGCGTACCTGCAGTCGGCGACACTCACCGGTGCCGACCGCGTCAAGCTCTTCCGCCTGGTCTGGGACACCTGCATCTCCGCCTTCTCCAGCAGGCAGGCACTGTACGAGTACTACTTCTTCGGCGACCCGGTGCGGATGGCCGGCGCCTACGTGAAGTCCTACGACCGTGAGCCTTACAAGGCCAGGGTCCGCGCCTTCCTCGACCGCGCCTGAAGCGGCGGAAGCCATGACGCATCCACTGGGAAAGTCCCCGTCGAAGATCATCGCGGTCCATCTCAACTACCCCAGCCGCGCCCGGGAGCGCGGCCACACTCCCAGCCACCCGTCCTACTTCCTCAAGCCCCCCTCCTCACTCGCCGGCACCAAGGAAGCCGTGATCCGGCCACGAGGCTGCGAACTCATGAGCTTCGAAGGTGAGATCGCCCTCGTCATCGGCAGCCGGGCCCACCGCGTACGGCCGGAAGACGGCTGGTCACACGTACGGTGGGTCACCGCGGCCAACGACATGGGCGTCTACGACCTGCGGTACGCCGACCGAGGCTCGAACCTCCGCTCCAAAGGCGCGGACGGCTTCACCCCCCTCGGCCCCCGCCTGCTGGACGCGAAGACACTCGACCCCGGTGCCCTGAGACTGCGCACCTGGGTCAACGGCGAACTCGTCCAGGACGACACCACCGACACCCTCCTCTTCCCTTTCGGTGAACTGATCGCGGACCTCTCCCGTCTGGTGACCCTGGAACCCGGAGACGTCATCCTGACCGGCACCCCCGCCGGCGCGAGCGTCGTCTCACCCGGCGACGTAGTCGACGTCGAGGTCAGCTCGGACACCGTCAGCACGGGCCGGCTCCGAAACCCGGTGGGAAGCGCCGACCACGATCTCGAACCGTGGGGAGCGATGCCCAGAGCCGACGGGCCGGACCGTGCGGCCGCCTTCGGGACTGCGCAGGTGTCCGAGCCCCTGCTTCCCCTCCGCGTCAAGGAGGGGCTGCGGTCGGTGGCCGTCGCGACGCTCAGCGCCCAGCTGCGCAGGCGCGGCCTGCCGCACATGAGCATCGACGGTGTCCGGCCCACCCTGCCCCACGAGAAGATGGTGGGCGTCGCCCACACCCTGCGCTACCTGCCGCTCCGCGAGGACCTGTTCGAGGCCCGCGGCAACGGCATGAACGCCCAGAAACGAGCGATCGAAGAGCTGCGGCCCGGCCACGTCCTGGTCATGGACGCGCGCGGTGACACCAGCGCCGGCACCCTCGGTGACATCCTTGCTCTGCGAGCCCGGCTCCGGGGAGCCGCTGGTGTCGTCACGGACGGTGGACTGCGCGACAGCGCCGCCGTCACCGCGCTCGGCCTGCCCGTCTACCACGGCGGCGAGCACCCGTCGGTCCTCGGCCGCCGCCACGTTCCATGGGACACGGGGGTGCCCGTCAGTTGCGGCGGCGCCCTCGTCCAGCCCGGCGACCTCGTCGCGGGCGACGCCGACGGCGTGGTCGTCGTGCCGCCCGACCTGGCCGAGGAACTCGTAGCGGACTGTCGCGAGCAGGAACTCCAGGAACAGTTCATCACCCTTCAGGTCCAGGCCGGCCACCCCATAGACGGCCTGTACCCGCTCGGCCCCCACTGGCGCGAAGCCTACGAGCGGTGGCGCAAGCAACGACAGCCCCGGCAAGGAGCCCACGAATGAAGTTCCGCAGTGACCCTTCCGTCATCCGCGGGTCCATCGCCCCGGTCATCACCCCGTTCACCGCCGGAGGCGCCGTCGACCATGCGTCCCTGCGCCGGCTGATTCGCTTCCAGATCGAGGCCGGCTCCCATGGCATCTCGTTGGGCGGCTCCACCGGGGAACCGAGTTCGCAGTCGGTCTCCGAACGAGTCGCGGCCATCCGAGTCGCCGCCGAGGAGATCGCAGACCAGGTGCCTTTCGTGCCGGGCACGGGCTCGCACAAGCTCGACGAGACCCTGGAGATAACTGCCGCAGCCAAGGAGTCCGGCGCCGACGCAGCCCTCGTCATCACTCCCTACTACGCCCGTCCCACCCAGGAAGCCCTGTACCAGTGGTACGCCACGGTGGCCAGGGAGAATCCCGACTTGCCTCTGATCGCCTACAACGTGCCCTCCCGCACGGCCGTCGACATAGCCCCTGAGACGGTCAGGCGGCTGTTCACCGACTTCGACAACTTCGTGGGCGTCAAGGAGACCACCAAGGACTTCGAGCACTTCTCGCGCGTGCTGCACGCCTGCGGCCGCTCCCTGCTCGTCTGGTCCGGCATCGAGCTCCTGTGCCTGCCCCTGCTGGCTCTGGGAGGCGCAGGCTTCATCAGCGCGGTGGCCAATCTCGCCCCGGGAGCCGTGGCAAGGATGTACGAGCTGTGGCGGGAAGGGGATCTGCTGGGCGCCGGTGAGCTGCACTACGGCCTGCACCCGCTGGTCGACCTGCTCTTCGTCGAGACCAACCCCGCGCCCGTCAAGTGGGTGCTGGCCCAACAGGGCCGTATCGCATCGCACTTCGTCCGTCCTCCGCTGGTTCAGCCGACGGAGGCGAGCATCCTCCGGATCAGGGCCCTGCTGGCCGAGGGCGGTCGCCTCACCGCCCAGATCTGATCCACGGACCGCACACTCCCCGGGGCCATCCCGCAGTTCCCGCTACCGCAGAGAAGAGGACGTCATGTCACCGACCCCACCCGATGCCTTGCCCTCCAGGATCCCCCACTGGATCGGCGGCGAGGAAACCACCAGCGCCGACGGCCGCACCTTCGATGTCAGCGAGCCCGTGACCAACGCCGTGTACGCGCAGGCGTCGGCCGGCGGACCGCAGGACATCCAGCAGGCCGTCACCGCAGCTCAGGCGGTCTTCCCCGCCTGGGCGGCGCTTTCCTCCCGCGAGCGTGCACGGATCCTGTACCGGATCGCCGATGCCATCGAAGCCCGCCACGAGAAGCTGGCCCACTTCGAGTCCTACGACACGGGGCTGCCCATCACCCAGGCCAAGGGCCAAGCCCGCCGCGCGGCGGAGAACTTCCGCTACTTCGCCGACGCCATCGTGGCGCTGGGGGAGGAAGCCTTCCGCCAGGGCAGTGACCAGTTCAGCTACGTGGTCCGGTCCCCTGTCGGCGTCGCCGGGCTGATCACCCCGTGGAACACGCCGTTCATGCTGGAGAGCTGGAAGCTGGCTCCGGCGCTTGCGTCCGGCTGCACTCTCGTCCTCAAGCCCGCGGAGTGGACCCCGCTATCGGCGAGTCTGTGGCCGGAGATCTTCACGGAGGCGGGTGTCCCGGACGGAGTGGTCAACATCGTCCACGGGATCGGTGAGGAGGCCGGCCAGGCGCTCGTTGACCACCCCGACGTACCGCTGCTGTCCTTCACGGGCTCCACCGAAACCGGCCGCCACATCGTTCGCTGTTCCGCCCAGCACCTGAAGACGGTGTCGATGGAACTCGGTGGCAAGTCACCCGTGGTGATCTTCGCCGATGCCGACCTCGAAGCCGCACTGGACTCCGTCCTCTTCGGCGTCTTCTCCCTCAACGGCGAACGTTGCACCGCCGGTTCCAGGGTCCTGGTGGAGAAGTCGGTGTACGAGACGTTCAAGCAGCGGCTCGCCCAGCGAGCCGAGCGCGTCAAGGTCGGCGCCCCGGACGACCCCGCCACCGAGGTGGGAGCACTGGTCCACCGTGAGCATTACGCTCGCGTACTCGATTACGTGGACATCGGCAAGAAGGAGGCCCGCCTGGTGGCCGGCGGCACCCGTCCGCCGGGCATCACCGAAGGGAACTACCTGCAGCCCACGGTCTTCGCCGACGTCCCGCGTGACGCCCGTATCTTCCAGGAGGAGATCTTCGGACCCGTCGTGGCCGTCGCGCCGTTCACGGATGAGTCCGAAGCGGTGGAACTGGCCAACGCGACGCAATACGGCCTGGCCGCCTACATCTGGACCTCCGACCTCAAGCGCGGTCACCGGATCGCGCACGCCGTCGAGTCCGGCATGGTATGGATCAACAGCCACAACGTGCGTGATCTGCGCACCCCGTTCGGCGGCGTCAAGGCATCGGGCCTGGGCCGCGAGGGCGGCGCACACAGCATCGACTTCTACACCGAATCGAAGATCGTGCACGTCGCGCTGGGCGATGTGCACACGCCGCACTTCGGAGGCGCGTCATGAGCCCCACTCCCTCCCGCTCGGCACCCGACGTCATCCGCTCCGCCTATGCACAGCTCGTCGTCACGGACCTGGTCAAGGCCCGCTGGTTCTGGGTCGACATGCTCGGCTTCTACGTGCAGTACGAGGACGCCGACTTCCTCTACCTGCGGGGCACCGACGAGCTCACCCACCACTCTCTGGTCCTGCGGCAGGGCGAGACGGCCGCCCTCGACCACATCGCCTACCGAGTCCGCACCGCCGCGGACGTGGACAAGGCGGAGAAGTTCTTCTCCGCGCTGGGACGGCCAGTACGCCGCATACCGGCCGGTGAGGGCACACGCGGCATCGGGGACGCCGTACGTGTGATGGACCCGCTCGGCTTCCCCGTCGAATTCTTCTACGAGATCGAACACGCCGAGCGCCTGATCCAGCGCTACGACATCCGGCGCGGCGCCGAGATCGCCCGCCTCGACCACTTCAACATCTGCACCCCCGACGTCCCGGCGGCCTACGCGCACTACGAGTCGATGGGGTTCGGGTGCTCGGAGACCATCGAGGGTGACGAGCACGAGCTGTACGCGGCCTGGATGTACCGCAAGCAGACCGTCCACGACGTGGCCTTCACGGGCGGAGCCGGCCCCCGGCTGCACCACCTGGGCGTGGCGACCCACGAGTCGCACCAAGTGCTGCGCTGTGCCGATATCTTCGGTTCCCTGGGCAAGGAGCACCACATCGAACGAGGGCCGGGCCGCCACGGCGTGTCCAACGCTTTCTATCTCTACCTGCGCGACCCCGACGGCCACCGGGTGGAGATCTACACGTCCGACTACTACACGGGTGACCCGGACCACGAGACGTACCGCTGGAACGTCCGCGACGACCGACGGCGTGACTTCTGGGGGAACGCGGTCATCGAGTCCTGGTACAAGGAAGCCACACCGGTCCTGGACCTGGACGGCAGGGTATGCCCCGTCAACGAAGCGCAGCTCGACGAATCGACGGCTGCGGTGGGTGCGGACGGCCTGGGCTGAGAGCTTTGCCGGCCTTGCCTGAAGGAGTCTCGCAGGCATGCGTGTCACCGCCGTAATCGGACAGCCGCCCACGCGGGAGAAGTCCCGCCGGCTCCGTCGTCCACCCACGCGGTGAGCTGGAGGCGGTGCTCGGGATCCGGCTCACGCAGGGGTCCTGCGATACGGGTCACGGCACCGCTGGCGGATGTCGTCCGAGGCGAATTCGGGCATCGCTCCCGCATCCGCGTCGCCATCCAAGTGCTCACGGGGATGCAGCATGAGCACCAGCGGCACACCAACTCCCGTGATCCGGGTGAGCCGCCAACGGTCGCTGAACCACATCCCATCGCCTCGGTCACGGCACGCCTCACAGTTCGACGGGTCCTCGCCGCGTCGCGGAGGCTCGGGCAGAACCGGAGGGCGCAGCGGCGCGACGCGCAATCCGTCCGGTTCGAACGGGCTGATATCCCACCCTGTCATGCGCGCGAGCGGGAGCCGCCGCTCAGCATCCGCAGCGGTAAGCGCGTGGTCGTAGAACTCGTCAGGGCGTAAGGCCATGGCCAGCAGATTACACAGACACCCGGTGAGGACCGGGGGATCTGACTCCTCCCTGGTGGGGAGGAAGACGACCCGCAGTTGGGGCTCGCTGTCGGACAGGGGCTTGTCGGAGAGAACACGGCGGCCGAACACGCCGGCCGCCCTGGCATTTGACTCGACTACGCCACCGCCAACTACCGCTTCCGGGCCCGGCCACTGCCCGAAGGCCGACGCCGCGACGAATTCCTGCCCCGCCACATCGACCGCGCACTCTACGAACTGGGCGGGCACGCCAGCCCGTCACGGGGACAGGTCGTGTAGGTCTCCGGAAGCGAAGCCCGCAGCATCTGGCCCCTGCTGGCCAACAAGAACCTGGGCCAGGGACCCGACGCCGCCGGACAGATCAACAAGCGGCCAGCACTGCCCGGCTTCACGCTCTCAGAAGCTGTTTCAGATCTGCTGATCTGTGACGCTCGGTGAGTGAGCGCTTTCGATCCTGGACGATCGTTAACGCACAACCGGCTCGGTAGCCGGGTGCCGCTCATTAGGTTCCTCAGCAGTTGCGCCGATGACCGCTGGTCGTTCCGGTCTGGCGTCGAACTCGCCCTCTGGACTAACCGCCAGGTTTACAAGACCGGGCTGGGCACCTCCTGCTGGCTGCGCGAGAGCGCGCCGGACCCGCGGCTCTGTGAGGGCAAGCGCATAGTCGTCGGGTGCACGAAGGAGTACATGGCCGAGCTGGTCGAACCGTACAAACACCGGCCATTCATCGAGCCCCAGCTCTGGGCCGGGAAGATCGCCAGAGCTCTGCAGAAGCACGGAGGCCGGATCAGTGAGGAGGACCTGGCCGAGGAGACCGGGCTGACCCCGGCTCAGATCGAGGCCCTGGGTCACGTGGCAGAGCCTGAAGTACCTGGCCTGACGCGAACGGTTCGGCAAGGACGGTCCCGAGTCGTCTGCGTAGGCCAGCTCCCGAGATCAGCGCAAGGTTCGGCACGGACCCGATGCGGACCCTACTGCACACCGTCACCCGGAAACGCTCACCAGCGCATGCCGAGAGCGTCGAGATCGGCGCGGCGCTCCACACTGAGCTGTGCGGCGCGGCGACGGCGCCAGGTCCGAAACCGCCCCCCCGACTGACCGTCGATCTCCGATAGGTTTCCCTTTGAGATTACGGACCGAGTAGGGGGCCGGGCCATCATGCCCGGCTGGCGGGGGACCGATGAGCACACCACCACCCGACGACGCCACGGCGGAAAATGACACCGCGTCGGTTCCTGACACCGCTCCGTCCTCGGACGACACCACGCCGGCACCGGACCCGTCAGAGCCAGCAGTGGGCGAGAGCGCTGAGCGAGAACGTGAATGGGCACGCGAGCGGCGACTGCTGCGTACTCAGTGGGCCATGGTCGTCGCGACTACGCTGCCCGGCCTGGCCGCCGTCATCGCCCTGATCTTCACTTATCTCAGCGTCCAGCAGAGCCAGGAGGATCTGCGGGTCAGTGAACAGGGCCAGATCACCGACAGGTACAACGACGCCGTGACCAACCTCGGTGACGACAGCATCGATGTGCGCCTGGGAGGAATTTACGCGCTTCAGCGCATTATGACCGACTCCGAGCGAGACCGGCCTACTGTCGTCCGCATCTTGGCTGCCTTCGTTCGAGTTCATGCCCCCATCACTGCCGAAACGCGCAAGGCACTCCGCCCTGGCGGCCCGCCGCCGGATCTCGCCGCAGCTTTAACTGTCCTGCTCGACCGAGAGTCCGGATCTCTGGAACGCGACGGCGGTCAGATAGACCTCCACCGTACAGATCTGCGCGGCGCGTACTTCCTAGCCACCCATCAGGACGCCGACCTCAGCCTCGCTCAGTTCAACGGCGCAGACCTCAGTGGTGCATTCTTCGAAGGCGACTTCCTCACCGCGGCGGACCTCCGCGACGCGAACCTCGCGCACGCCCACCTCAAGGCCGCGCGCCTGCGGGGCGCGCGTCTGACCGGAGCGAACCTTACTGGCGCCGATCTCGAGAACGCTCATTTCGATAACGCGGACATCACCGGTGCCGACCTCACCGACGCAAATCTCGAGCTGACGGACTTGCGGACCTGCACGGGGCTCACGGTGCAGCAGGTGCTGAGTTCCAAGCTCGGCCGCACCACGAGGCTACCGAGGCGGATTTATGAGGACCCACGCGTGAGGGCTCGCATGAAAGCCCTCCACGAGCGTGACGAGTCGCCGACCGTCAGATCGGCGACTCCCGGAGATCGGTGAGAAGCTGTTTCAGATCTGCTGATGTGTGATGTTCCCATGGGCCGCGCCACGCCGCGGGAGGCTGCTGCCAACGAGTGAGAGGTAGTCCGAGGTCAGTGCAAGGCGGTGGGGGCCAGGCGGATCGTCCGTGGCTGCCGCGGCCGGAGGCGTATGGGCTTGGGCTTGCCAGCCGCTTTCACCGGTTCGACTGGGTGCGGCTCGGTGCGTGGCGGCCGGGGTGGGCGAGTGAGGCGGCGGACCATGAGGGTGATGAAGGTCCAGGTGATGTGGGCCTCGCTGTGGGAGACGAGCCGTTCGTAGTCCCGGACGTTCCTCCTGGCTCTCATGATCCACGAAATGGCGCGCTCGACCCGCCACCGCTTGGCGAGGACGGCGAAGCCGTCCTGGTCCTTTCGTCGAGGCACCGTCTTGAGGGTGATCCCGAGGAAGGTGTGGGACCAATCCATGAGGGTCCCGCCGTAGGCGGAGTCGGCCCAGGCAACGGCCAGTTCGGGATGCGTCAGCCGCAGCCGGAACAACTGGTCACGGGCGGCGATGCTGTCGTGCGGCGATGCCTTGGTGACCATCACGGACAGAGCCATGCCGCGCATGTCGACGGCCAGGTGCCGCTTCCTGCCGTTGATCAGCTTGCCGCCGTCGAAGCCGCGGCTGTCCTGGCCCACCGTCTCCGCGCCTTTGACGGACTGCGAGTCCAGGATCACCGCGACGGTCCGGGGGGTGAGCCCGTCGTGGATACGGACCATCTGGTGCAGCTCGGCATGGATGCGGGCCAGCGTTCCGTTCGCCCGCCATCGCTGGAAGAACCCGTAGACCGTCCGCCACGGGATCCCGAAGTCGACGGGAACGGACCTCCACTTGCACCCGTTGTCATTGACATAGCGGATGGCGTCGATCACGTTGCGGCGCGGATGTTTCTCCGGGCGCCCGCCCGTGGGCAGTTCGCAGGCCGGGACGGGCAGCAGCGGTTCCAGGACGGCCCATTCGGCGTCGGTGGTGTCGCTCGGGTAGTGCCGCTCGCGCACGGCCGGCGGCCGGGTCTCGTAGATGCTGGTCATCAGCGTTCCATGCGGGTGAGGACTTCCAGGGTGGCCTTGACCCCGCCGAGCTGGTCCAGGACCAGGCGGATCCATTCGTCGTCCGGGGCCTTCTCGGCGTGCGGGGCGATGATCCCGGTGATGAAATTGGTGACCCGGTGCAGCTCCGCCTCGAAGATCGCGTGCTCGTAGGCGATCCAGACCTCGCTCTCCTCCGACATCTGAAACCCCTCCCGCCTGCTGTAGGTCACCGGCGGCAGTCCCTGTTTGACCGCGACCTTCCGCAGGAACCGCAGGCCCGCCCAGACCTGCGACGGCGTGCGCTTGGTCGCCCGGCACAACTGCACCAGCGTCAGCCCCGCCGGCCGCCTCTTGTAACGCCTTGCGTACCGCCTGGCCGTGGACGTGGGCGGGCAGCCCCGCCCCCATGGCTACTGCCCCCGAAGGAGTTGGGCGAGCTGTTCGTCGAGGTCGACCCGACCGGTTGCGGCCGCGGTCTCGATCCAGTCGGTCGTCGCGCGGATCTTCTCCAGCGAGTTTTCCAACACCTTCGTCTGCGCGTCGGTGAGCTCGTGCACCCGCAGCTTCGGCACCAGCCGGGCGGCCCCGGCGATGCATCCCTGGCAGATGGCGATCAGGTCGGTGAACTCCATCGACTTCTTCCAGCTGTGGACGATGCGTGCCGGGTCGTCGAACTCCTCGCCCTCTTCGGCGAAGGCATCCTCGTACTCCTCGTCGAACTCGTCACCGTCGATCCCGGCCTGCTCGAACTGAGCCTCGTTCACGTTGTCCCGGGCCTCCGCGTCCCTCATCGCCTTGAACGCGACCTCCGGCCGGCGCAGGAAGTCGGTGGCCACTTGCAGCTGCCACCGCCTCGTCATCGCGCGCCAGTTCCCGGATCACCTCGACCTTCTCCTCGGTGGTGACCGGGACCTGGATCTCCTCGGTCTTCCAGCCCACCACCTTCTTGGCCACCTCCGCACTCCACCGCCGCCGACCGGTCCGCTCGCTCAGCGGCGGATTCCGGATCAGCTCGAACCGGTCCGGCGCGGACGCCAGGATCCGGTGGACCTCGTAGGAGACCCCCGCCTGCCGACACTCCGGCGGCCACTGCGCGGCCACACACCGGTGCGTGCGGACCGTATAGAAGGACAGTCCGATCTCCTCGGCGTACCGCCGCAGCGACTCCCGCACACCCTGATCACCCTCATCAAGGGGCAGGTGACCGCCGTGCCCGCGCAGCGGCTCCAGCTCCAACGCCGCGTCTCCGAGCGCGAACTGACAGCGAGTGTCCTCTTCCACCAGGTCTAACGACTCGGCCACCAGCTCGTCGTAACGGCCCTTCGTGACCTTCCCGACCATCTCCACCATTGGGGCCATGGCGCACCACCCGGCACAGGCCGAAGCGTCGGCGTCCTGCGTCGGCTGTGGAACCACGGCCCGGCGTTACAACCCACACTCCACCCCGTACCACCATCATCACCAGACGCCAAGGCAACATGGCCAATTCCGGCCCCTGTCCGATCCCCGATGCCCGGCACCCCCGACTCGGTTCACCAATCACAGAACGGCACAGACCAGCAGATCTGAAACAGCTTCTCACGCGACCAACGCCCCCGAGCGGTCGTCCGGGTCACCTCCGGCAGCAACGACGTAGCCCGGCCGGCCCTTATCGAACGGCTCCGCCACCTCCCGGAGTACGACGAGCCCGTCACCGAGGAGGGCAGACCCTCCACCGGCCTGTTCCAGATGGAAAAGGCCGAGCAGACGCTCATCCTGTGCAACCTCTCCCACCAGTTCACCGGAGGCGCCCGCTACGCCCGAGCTGGCGAACCTACACCTGGTGGGGCAGCAGCGATCCCAAGGAGCAAGCCGAAACCTGGTACAGCCACACGGCAACGGAGATCACCGTGCTCCACCACCCGGCCGACCAGGCCCCGCTCACCTACGGGCTCACCACCGCCCGCCTCTGTGACCACGCCCTTCACTGGGAACACCGCACCCAATACCCCGCACCGGTCCATCTTGGCATCCAGATGGACAACAACCACCCCGAGTACCGCCGAACCGTCGACAACGCCGGCGGGGACGACGAGGCAGAGACCTGAGCCACGGAGGAACGCGAAGCCCAGATGTGTGACGGCGTCGCTCGATGGCGTCTTCTACGTCGACGCATGCGCCAGGTGGTGGTTCGGGACGTGGTTCGGGACTGCATCATCATGGTGAACGGCCCCGTGGCGACGGCGCATCCAGCCCACACCGTGAGGTCGGCCCAGGCCGGGTGTTAGGTTCGGCTTCCTGTGCACGCCCTGCATGCTGATGATCAAGGTGTGGGGTGAGGGGATCTTTCTGATGAGCGGTGGTCGGGGCTGGAGTCGTTGCTGCCTGCGGTGGGTATGAGTCGCAGGTGGGCTGGCTGTCGGCGGCTGATAGACGGTATGTGGTGGCGGGTTCGGATTGGAGTTCCGTGGCGGGGCCTTGCGGTTCGAGGTACGGACCGTGGCAGACGGTGTAGGGGCTGTTCCACAGATGGCGGCGTCGGTGTGTGTGGGCCTGGCTGCTGACGTTGTTGCCGGCGAGGGCTGATGCGGCGGGGCTGATCTGCTGGGAGGTCAATGTCGGCTCCGCCGTCTGCCGGGCACACCAGCGTGCTGCCGGGCGCCCGTCGGCGCGGTGTGGTGCAGAAGGAACCGCCAGGCGGAGTGAGCGCCGAACCTGATGACCATGGACTGGGCAGGTCGCGAGGCGGGTTCAGCACGAAGATTCATCTGGCGTGTGAGCAGGGACAGAAGCGGTTGTTGCTGCTGGTCACCGCCGGGCAGTGCGGTGGCGGTCCGCAGTTCGAGCCGGTCCTGGACGCGATCGGGGTGTCCCGGCCTGGTGTCGGTCCGCCGTGAGGCCGTCCGCTGCGGGGTGCGGGGCGGTAGGGCGTGCTCTTTACGCGCGATTCGTGGCCTATCTGCGCAGACGTGGCATCAGGTGCACGGTTCCTGAGCCGGTCGATCGGGTCCGCAACCGCAGGCGTCGCGGGCGTGGCGGTGGCTGTCCGTCCTTCTTCGACTTGGAGGACTACCAGGCCCGGCACGCGGTCGAGTCCGGGATCAGCCGTCTCACGCCACGCGGGCACCGGGCGGTGGCGATGACCTGGTTCGGTGAACGTGTGGTCCGGTTCGAGGCGGGGGTTCAGGTCGCGGTGATGCGTCCGTGGCTGTGAATCCTCAGCCTGCTGTCGTGCGGATGCCACGGCAGGGAAGGACGGTCTTGCGGTCACTGCGGAGGAAGGGCGCGTTTCCTGGCGTTGGCGCGGCGCGGTGTGTATGGGGTTGCACCTTCCGTAGCGGCATGTGGTCGGCTGGACTTACCTCCCGATGCCTTGAGGAAGGGTCCCTGCTCATGCGTTCGTCTTTCATGCCGCCCCGTCAGGTCAAGATCGGTGACGCGGCGGCCTTTGTCGGCAGCACGCCACGGGCGATTCGCCATTACCACGAGATCGGGCTGCTGCCGGAGCCTGAGCGGGGTGGCGATGACCGCCGCCGCTACGGGTACGAGGACATGATCCGCCTGCTGTGGATCCGTAAGATGGCCGATGCCGGGATCGCCCTGGACGACATCCGTGACGCCTTTGCCACCGGCACGGCTTCCGCCGGTGCGGACAGCGGAGAAGCTATCGCGGGCATCCTGGAGCGGTTGGAGGAAACCCTCGCCGAGCAGGAGGCGGAATTGCGGCGGCAACGGACCGCCGTGCAGCGGATGCGCACCGAAGGCAGCCGGATGGGCCTGCTCTCCGACGTCGTCACCGAACGCCTCAAGAGCCTGCCCGAGGGCTCCCTGCGTCAGGCGGATTTGGACACTCTGCTGGTCACTGAGCGGATCTTCGGCCCGCTCGGCGCGGCCGTCCAGGCCACCCGCTTCGTCGTCCTGGCCACGCATCCCGCTCTGCGGGAGGAATCCGACCGCGTCGATGACGCCGAGGAGGCACTCGATGACAGTGTCGCCGTCGATGATCCACGGGTGGCTCAAGTGGCCGTCGAGCGGCACGCCTTCGAAAGCGCCCTGCAGGCCGTCATCGAGGAGTCCGGCCTGGGTAAGGACGACGATGCCCTCTTCGACGCCTGGGACACTTTGCACCCTGCCACCGCCGGTGACGGCGAGGGCGGGGCCGGCCTCGGCTCTGGCGGGCGGGAGGCTGACTCCATGAGTGTGTTCGAAGCCACCGGCAAGATGCCCTACGACTTCTCCCCAGCGCGCCTACGCTGTATGGAACTGGCCGAAGAACTCTCCGCCCAGGACTCACCCGCTACCTCAAAGACGGCCTAGCCGAACGGGCGGGTACCGGAACGCCCAGCGTGGTGGCTGCCGGGGCAGGCTCTGCCCTGGCACGAGCCGGCCGGTTCCTGACAACCGCTCCGGTTCGCCTCGGACCGGGCCGTGGAAGCGCTCTCGCGAGGTGCTGACCTGTGCAACGCCTCTCCGGCAGCTCCGGGTCGCGGCTGGCCGCGGCGGCGAGTGCGCTCGGCCGTCCGGTGAAGGAGATGAAAGGCACCGCTCGGGAGGCGGCGAAGGCGGGTGCCGCCCCCGCGCTGGCGGCGACCGGCACGATCGACGCCGTCGGGCAGTCAGCCCCTTTGCCGGCCCAGCCGGTGAGCGGCGGTGTCTCGGCTCCGGCCTGAAGAGGCTCTGGCGGAAGTTGGGTTGTGGTCTTGTGGTGTTGCTGGGGTTTGGTCTGGTTGTGCTGGGTTTCCCCGTTGTGGGTTTGGGTCGGTTCGGCGGTGGTGTCGGGGTGGGGGGCATGTTGTGGCGGTGTCGGCAGTGGGTGTGCTGTGCGTAGCCGGTGTGGGGCTGGTGCGGCCGCGGCGGCGGACGGGTCACGGGAGACGGCCGCCTGGAGGTGACCGCTCGTCGGCTGGTGTGGCGCTTTCATGGGTGGGTTTGATCGCTGGGGTGAGCG